>JAYUFK010000001.1:0-7610 GCA_043739325.1 Methylocapsa sp.
CGAAAATCACGCCATCGCCGAATGGCACTTCACAACCGACGATGCTCGCATCAAACTCAAAAGCCTGTACCCTGCAATTTGAATGAATCGAGCCACTAGCCTCGCTCTGGCGTGAGGCAGGCGGAAAGCCGGCAGATCGCACGCAGGTGAAAATACTGGCAAGGAAGCGAAGTGCGGAACCTCGCTTCGTTCGGCAGTTGACCGTCAGGCACCGTCGCGCGACAATTGTGCGCGTTTATTGCGACACATGGTTAGTGGCGCGCTCGCTTGACGTGTGCCTCGGTGTCTCCGCGCACCCGAAACGACCAACTTTGAGATAATTTACCTCGTAGGCGAGAACGCCGATCGGCTGGCCGGTCAACGGATCGACAAAGGTTTGGGCGCGCCAGCACACTGGATGCGCGCCGTCCCAGGAATTTTGCAGCCAACTGACATCGCGCGCGCCGGGTCCAAGCGGAAACGTGTAGTGAAACTTGGGCTTGTCAAACTGCCAGAAATTGAACGAAGGAAATGGCGCCGCGGCGATGCGCCCTTTCGAATCTATTAAAAAAGCGTGGCCTGCAAGTCCGTCGCTCCCCGCGACAATCTCGCCCAAATGCCGCGAAGCCGACCGATCCATGGTGGCGCGCTGCAACGGCCCCCCGCCCAGCTCGCGCTCCGCGCGCCACTTGCGGTCCTGTTCAAGCGCCCAGGCTTTGTCTTTATCGGCCAAGGCCGCGTTCTGCTGACGAAGCGCCGCAACTAAGATCGGATCCACAAGAGAGCTGGCGAACAAGCGGTCAAGCTTGCGGCTAAAAACAACCGCGCCAAGAAGATCGGACGCGAGGAACGCGATAACGACGGCGCATGCACACGCGGATGCAATTGTCAGCTTGCGGATAGTGCGTTTTCGCTCGCGGGCTTCAGTCACACGTTGTCGCCGCAATTCACTGGTGTACGATGGTTGATCTGGTGTTTGGGCCTGTCCTGAAATCATCAAAGCCGCCGACCGATCGATGGAAGCCACTCAACTTTGCCCGCGCGCCATGAGAGGAATCCTGCGCCAAGAATAATCGCCAGATAATCGTTGTGGGCCCTGCTGCTCGGGCAGGCGCCGCACCCTTCTTGCAAAGACAAATCCACAATTTTTGAAGCGTTGCAAGCACGCCGCAATCGACGGGAACGTCATAGCCCGCGAACGATTTCGTGATCTAGACCCGCGCTCGCTTGACCTCCGGCTTGGTTCTCAGCAACAAAACAGCATGTTGCGCACCGCATTTAAACTGACTTCCGTCTGGACCTATCTCTCCCTGTTGGCTCTCCTCCTGATTCAGCCCGTGCCCATTCTTGGCGACGCGCTGAGATCTGCCGGCGCGGCGTATGTCGCGGGATGGCTCGTTCATGCTTGTCTGCTAAGCTTGGTTTTCGAGGCGTTTACTCACCGCGTTCCGACTGCGGTCATATTCATTCCAATCCTTTGCTACACCGGCTACTACGTGGTGCGCGAGGAGCAAGGTTGGGCGGTCGCGCGCAAATCAACGGAATTGAAGGCCGCAAATCCGGGCAAAATACTCGGCTTCGATCCGGCCGTTCATTCGCTGGTGATGAAATCCGCCGAAACTTTCGCAACCTCACACGCGATCCCAGTCGCCTACGAGCCCGAGCAAAGCTACAAGCCGGAGGAATTTCTCTCATTCCGCCTCTTGGCGAGAAATCAAGTCGAAGCGTTCCTGAAAGCAGCCGATGCTCATGGCCGGGTTATCGATGTGCGAACCAACGGGACTATCCAGCCGAGTGTCGCGGCACTAAGCCTGCCGGAACGGCCGTCGAAAAAGATAGTGTCGGTCAATGTTCGAAGCGCACCGGCGCGCGGTTGGAAAGATTGGGAAATAGCTGAGGCTTCGACCGTGATAAGTCTGGACGGAACGATCATTGGTTCGTTCAAATCGGCCTCGGCCTGGCTGCTGCCAAAGTTCCCGCTCTTTTCGATTGGGTGCAGCATCAATGATGAGACCACTGCTCACAACTGCGGCGTTCAGCTTAATTGGGATTCGACGGAAATCGACACCATTCCTGAAAGTGTTGACCGCACCATTTTCGATGACCCGGTCGGCATAATGCTCGGCGTTAAGAAACTTACGCCGAAGGAGATTGAGAGATTCCACAACCCCCAAACGGTTCTCGCTGCTCCGCTGGATGATCCCGCCAAGCCAGCGCAAGACGAAGACGAAGCCTTCAGCGAACTCTCGGCGCTCGTTGACGGACGCAGCTCCAACCTCACATGGTCCACCGGACCGCTCATCGCAAAAAATCCGCAACGTCTCGCGCCTTTCACCGAACGCATGGTCGCCCGCCTGATCGCGCTTGACAGATCGGACCGCATTGATGCGCCAAACCGGCGCGAGCAAAGCTTGACGATCGTAAGCGGCATAGCAGCGCTGCCGCGCGAAGCCTTCATCACTATTTCCGACCGCGTGATCGAAATTATTCGGCAGGAGGGCGGCTGGGATGCTTTTCCCTCGCTTTACCTCAGAGCTGCGGACGTCGGCGGCGCGATCTACCCGTTCTATCGGGACCGTTTCCTTGGTCACGCAACATCGCGCTTCGAACGTCTCTTTTCGGTTCTGGCGATTTGCCGGATCGGATTTGGCGACAATGAACTCGTTTCTGTAATGAAAGTTGAATTTTCAAACTCCGACATGGTCGACCGAAAAGATGATGATTACAGATCGGCGCTATTCGTCGCCTTGCTGCAACTTGGCCAGGACGCTTTTCTCAAGGCCAACGATTCGACAGATTCTGCCTCCCTGAAAGAATGGTTTGACGCCGTGCTGGCGGGCAGGGGCAAAACCGAAACCGGACCAAACAACTGCATGCCCATTGAGTGGCCGCGCCCCGAATATCTTGCCTGGACCATGGCGCCGAGACTTCGCTGGCTCGGGTCGCGATGGGTGGCGACAGAACGAGAATAGAGCTCGCCGATCGCGACAAATCGTCTTTCGTCTGATGAGGGGTAGATTCAAAATTGGCTTGAGCCACTGCCGAGCACAATCATCCGGCGTGCGCGCCTTGCCGTTTAAATAGCATCGCGTTGCGGGCGCCTTGGCCCGGGATATGCGCAATCTTCTTGACGTGAAACGGGGGGGAGTGCGAGCCGGGAGTATGGCGTCGAGCACAGGCCCAGCGCTCGGTTGATGAAATCGGACTGAGCTCCCGAATTTACCTGCCAGACCAATCAAGATTCCGAGAATAACCTGGAGCGAATAAGCCGCATGCGCTGCAGCCGAAACTCGGCCGAAGTTCGCAGGACGCCCAGGCCATAGACGATGCTGCGGCGGGCGTTGATCGAGGAAGCCTCGGGGAAATACTGCGTCGGGCACGAAATCTCGCCAATGCGAAAGTCACGATCAATCGCCAAGGCAAGCATTTGGTTGTCGAAAACGAAATCGTCGGAACAGCGGTCAAGCGGCAACGCTTCCAAGACCGCGCGGCTCCAGGCACGATAGCCCGTGTGATATTCGGAAAGTTTTTGCCCGAGAGCGAGATTTTGCAGAAAAGTCAGCGCGCGGTTGGCGACGTATTTGTACATCGGCATGCCGCCGGCCAGCGCCCCGCGGCCAAGAATGCGCGAACCAAGCACAACGTCGAATTCGTCCGAAGCGATCATCGAGGCCATCGCCGTGACCAGTCGCGGCGCATATTGGTAGTCGGGATGGAGCATGACAACGATGTCCGCGCCTCGCTCCAGGGCCGCGCCGTAGCAAGTCTTCTGATTGCCGCCGTAGCCGCGGTTGCGGTCATGGACAAGCGTATGCAGATTGAGCTTGCGGGCTAACGCCGCAGTGCCATCGGAACTTGCGTCATCGGTGAGGATGATATCGTCGATGATGTCCTTGGGGATTTCTTCGTATGTCCGCTGCAGCGTCCGCGCCGCGTTATAGGCGGGCAGGACGACCGCGATTTTCTTGCCGGCGAGCATGAAGGGGCCTGTGATAGCAACTGGAGGCGGGGTGAGGGCAGTCTAGTTCGAATTCAGTGTTTTTATTTCTTTGCGCTAGTCTATTTAAGCGGACCATTCAATAAATAGTGTCTTCAAGTAACTAAATGCATTTTCATCCCAAATTCAGAATGGCCTGCAGTCGACATTAATTCATGCTATGACGTCCCAAATACTCGCGCCGAACCGCTCAATGTGGAACGATTTAATGATCCAACGCGCGGAACAGATCGCAGAGGCTCTAACAGGTATAGGCGACCTACGGATGCAAAACCGTGAATTAAGGCGATGTGCATGATTCCTCCAACGAAGAACTATTTGCCGCTACCCGACTACGACGCGCTTGTTTCTCGTTGGCTCAAGAATTACGACCGCGCAAATTATGACCGAGGAATTTCCGCTTTGGTGCTCCGCACTACGCACGCACTAATCGAGCGGCCGTTCGGACTGAATGCTCATTTTTCGCAGGTCTTGGAAGTCGGCGCCGGTACTCTCGCGCATCTTCCTTTCGTACGCCATTCCTTCAAACGTTACGTCGCCTCTGACGCGGATCAATCCGTGCTGGACGCCATCGCTGCTGAGAGGCTCCCGACTGGAGTCGAACTTATGAAACTTGACGGACGTACGCTCCCGTTTGAAGATAATTCTTTTGACCGGTTTATCGCTACGCATGTTTTAGAGCACATCGCCTTTCCGCATTTAGTAATTCAAGAATGGGTGCGAGTGCTGAAGCCGGGCGGAATTCTATCCCTCATTCTGCCGTGTGATCCCGGCTGGGCGTGGCGATTGGGACGTAATCTCGGTCCCAGAAAACAAGCGGAGAGCGCCGGTTTGCCTTACGATTATTACATGGCGCGAGAACACGTAAATAACATCTTCAATCTGCATCAGATTCTCAAATATCATTTCCCAAAGCGGTCAATAACCTGGTGGCCGCTTCGTCTTCCCCTAGCAGATATTAATTTAATCTATGCTGGTAATTTTTACGTTTAGACTATGATCTTATTATATCGGAGGAGTCGCGGTGACGGCGTTACAGCCGGGCGTTTTTAAGCCTATAGAACCAATGGATGCCCTCATCAAGTCACTCCGATGTCGCCACAGCGAGTTTCAGAACGCACTTCAGCCAACGATTCGGCCGCCATGCGTCGAGGTGGCAGCAGCGGTGAAATTGCCCATCGGGGCGTTGCTCCAATGTCGAAGGCAAGAAACGACAGCAACAGTTGCACTCCCAGAATGATCGGCAGCGCAGCCAACATCACAGTTCCCGTCGTCGCCGGTCTTCCGGTCGCGCTACTTGCGACCCAACCCAGCGTGCCGAACGCGATCCCGAACAGCAGGAAGACCACTCCTGTCAATAACTCCAATGACGCAATTGAGAAGCCACGCAGGAAATAGTTGTAAATCACCCGCTTGCCGAAATTGGTGATGTTTCCGCGCAGGAACTGCCCGAATACGTGGTGAATCTTCAGTCCGCTCTGTTCGTCGCCGTACGTCGCGGCCATCGGGATATCAAGGACGAAAGCCTGAAGAATGCCGAGGCGGAACAGCAGATCCGATTCGAAGAAGTAGCGGCGGCTGAGCCGCGCCAGCGGCACCCAGGACAATGCAGCGACGCTGATTGCTGTGTATCCGTTCGTAGGGTCGAAAATGTTCCAATAACCCGATGACAGTTTCGTCATAAACGACAGCGCTGCGTTCCCAACCAGGCGGGTCCTCGGCATGGCTCGGACGTCGTCAATGTTGTGGAACCGGTTACCTTTGACGTAGTCCGCCCTGCCCTGGAGTATCGGGGCGATGAATTGCGATATAAGCGCCGGGTCCATCTGGCCGTCGCCATCGAGTTTTACGATCACGTCCGCTCCGGCGGCGGCCGCGCGCTGGTAGCCGGTTATGACAGCGCCACCAACTCCCTGGTTCTGCGCATGCACTAGAACTACCACGCGCCTATCTCGGCAACCCGCCAGCACATGGGCTCCCGATCCGTCGGGACAAGCATCATCCACGACGAAGATATGCGCAACGTCCGGTCCGATGCGCGCGAGTAGCGGCAGGATGTGGCTTCGCACGCGGTATGACGGGATTACTACGGCAATGATAACCGACACCCTGCTGGGTTGCGCCATCTACACGACCTGACTGTTTGGCATTTCGCATCTGAAAGCCGCATGACTCGCGCTATGATCCGCTAGTTCAAAATAAATGGAACCCCATCACGATTGTCGCGTCCATCGACAGGGTATCAACAAGAATGATCGCGAGCAAAAGGGCGTAGGCAAACTCGGCGGAATGCTTGAGCTTTGGAATTCCCTTTATCGAGGCGAACGTTGCAGCCGCGATCGCGCCAAGAGGCAGAAAGTATCGGCCCTGTACGCCGCGAATCTCCCAGAAGGGGCCTTGACTGGCGCTCACCACGAATAGCGTTGTCTGGATCAGCAAAACCACACTGGCAATCAAGCAGAGGTTCCACAGGATCACAACGGCATCTAGTCTTGGGTCATTCGTGCCGGTCAGCGCACAGGCGAGGACCAAAGATACCGCCGCCAGGACATAAACATAGCTGGGAAGGAACAAATCCAAGTGGCCAAGAACCCCTATGGCCTCGAGAATGTAAATGAACCCGTTTGACTGAATGTCCGTGATAAGCATCTGGGCGAACCGCTGAGGTTCCGCCAAGATCGCCGCTTCATTCGTTGCGATCGTTGCGGCCGGCGTCAGGGACAGGATAGTCGACGATGTCGACGCAAGCCACAACGCGGCGAAACCCAAGGCGAAGGCGGCGACGAATATTTGTGCCGGCAATAGGGTTCGCGTGGTTTTGCCTGACATCGACGAGTTAACTGTGCGAAATATCTCCGGAACGCCGATCGCAAGTAAGGGGGCGTAGACCACCTTGGCGCAAATAACTCCAGCGGCCGCGCTGGAAAACAACACGTCGATCAAAGGCCGGGTCTTGCGCAAGCTGGCGCGCAGGGCGAGAGCCGCGAGCAGGAACGCAGCGGCGATGATCATCGCGTCCGGGGCGACAGAACCGTATTCGAACTGGGCCATTGGCAAGAGAGCGACGGCAAGCGCAGTCGAGCGACCCATAGGCAGAACTTTGAGCGACCAGGCAATGACGAGGACAGCCACAACTGCGTTCGCCAGACGTCCAAGATATAGCAGCGCCAATGGCGATGTCCCGGACAAGCGCCCGACTGCTACGCCGAGCGTCTGCGGAAGATAAAGTAGTGGCGAATAGTGAACAGTGGAGAATTCCGTGAATTTCCGTCGCTCTGGTTCTAGCGGATGCCTGAATTCGCGCCAGGTTTCGACCAGCGGATGGGCGATGGGCGGCGGCCTATACCAAATCTCGGGAGTCCCCCATGTGCGCTCCACCAAATCCGGGAGGGAAGCGGGGATGCTGCTGCCGGGAAGGCCGTCCTGCACGCTGCCCCAGATCTCAGGCACGCTGAGCTGATAGCTGCGGAAAAAATGCTGGAACTCGTCGGGAACTTGAAACGGCGGCGTCAGAATAGCAAGGAGGATTGCGTTCGCGCCGCCAATCAGAAGAAACACAATATGCGGAGGGAGTTTCGCAAGCACTCGAGTGAGAATTCCCCGTTTGTCTCGGGCACCCTGAACACTATCTCGG
>JAYUFK010000002.1:0-20391 GCA_043739325.1 Methylocapsa sp.
GTCCGTCGGAGTACGCTCGGCGGCGAAGGCCGCAATCGGCGCGAGTAGAGCGGCAAATGTGATTATCATAGGCGCGCGATTCATGAGGCGGACCTTTCCAAGGCGAAGGGACGGATCGTCAGGTTATCTTTCTTCGAGTATTTCAAGGTGATGTCGAGCGGCTCCAGCCCCAATCGAGGATCAGCAGATGGCTCGATCCAGAGAGCGAAGCAATCGGGCATGCCGACGTTCGAGTAAAACCCGCGGCGATTAGCGGCCCGTCATCCTCTCCAGGCACTGTTACGATCAGTTCGTCATTGACCATATATCGTCGATCGGTGATCCCATAGACATGGATAACACCGCGAGGGGCGTTGACAGAAATCATCACGGCCGGTGCAGTCCGATAGGCTGCCTCGACCTCGCGACGGTAGTGCACAGGCCTCAGCGGGCCGGCCGTCGTTTTGCCTAGGTTGGAGCCTGCGCGGTAGAGTCGACCTGATCGTCATCTTATAAGTGACGGTCTTGTTGAAGGCTGTCACGGAATATTTGACGAGCCCTTGGTGGACGTAGCCAGAAATGTTGATTGCGCGCTCTTTGTTGCCCAGTGCAGTGAGCTTACTCCCGCCTGCGGCGTCAACTAGAGCCGTTTGTCACGGCAGATACGCAAGACTTACCATTGCGGAGCTGACCACGGGTCGTACCAGCCCACTTGGTCGCTTCTCCTGACGACTACGGGGTTCACAATTGGCGCGTTCATATAGATCTCGGTATCAGCGAGCCAATCGAGCGCCTGCAACAGTGCGTCGAGCTGGTCGTCGTATTTCCCCGTTGGGAAAAGCAAGGAGCTCGGTTTTAAATTCGGCGAGCCATGGGGCCTCTTTCGGAAGCAGAACGCGCCCCGCCTCAAGCCGCCCTAAATGCCGATAAAGGCGAGTCATCTTGTCGCCGCTGGGATGGCGACCGATAGCGCTGATGTGCCAGTGTTCCTTGAGGAATTGGAGAAGCCCTGAGCCGCTCGCAGTATCTTCTATAATCGCGAGTCCGACGCCAAACTGGCTATAAAAGGATGTGACCTGCTGCAGCATCTGCATGACGGTCCAGTGGCCGCGCGAGACATGCAGGATGTGAACGTCTTTTTCGATCAACCCGCATACGACGATCGCCGTATAGTCTGATCGTTCGTTCGCCTTCTGGGCCGGGTCGCATGACAGAATTATGCGGCGATAACGGGAGAGATCCTTGGCGGGGTCGAAAACGCCCAGCCATGCCGAGCTGATCTTGTTGCCTTCCGCCGGCGTGGGATTTTGTTGATACTGCGCTTCGAAGGGTCCGCTGCCTATGTCCAGCTTGAGGGTGTCCAGGTCGGAAACGCGGTCGCGATTAGGCTGCAGCACCTCGCCGGCGGGTCGATGGTAGGTTTCCGTTGCGCTGAGCGCGTAATCCCTGTCCTCCGTCGCAATCGCCGGCAGGACGATGGACGGCCAGTGGCACTCGATCAAGACGCCGGACAGGTCCTCAGCGTGCAAACGCTGCATCGCAACGATGATCTTGGTTTTCCCCAGATCGTCTTGGCGGGTGAGCGTGGTGCCGCGGAACCATTCGTTCGCTGCGGCCAGAGCTACATCGGAGCCGGCGTCCTTGGCCTTCATCGGATCGTCGACGATCAGCAGGTCGCCGCCGCGGCCCGTCAACGTGCCGTTCACCGACGTCGCCAGGCGAGAGCCGCGACGAGTGGTTTCGAACTCGCTCTCCGTCGACTTCTTGCGGCTGATCAGCGTTTGCGGAAACACCCCCGTGTAGAATTTCGTCATCATCAGAGCGCGGCACTCGCGCGAGAAGGTGAACGCCAGGTCCTCGCTATACGAGGCGCAGACAATGCGGGCCGCAGGATTTTGACCGAGCAGCCAGGCCGGCAAGCACACCGACAAAATAAAGGACTTGAGGCTGCGGGGTTGCAAATTGACGACCAGGCGGCCCGCGCCCTCTTTGGCGACCATCGTCTCGGTTTCATAGCAGATATGTTCGATGTGCCAGTTGGCTATCAAAGGCTTCTTGTAGAGCGCCAAAAAAGCCGCATAGACAAAGGCGGCAAAGCTGCGGCGATAGACGATGTTTGCTTCGTAACGTTCGATCATTTTTGACTCATTGATTTTATCAGGCGAGGGGCGAAGCGGCGCAGAATCTGAAGTTCGTCTTCGCCGATCGGAGTTGATTCAACTTCAAGCGGGTCGGCGAGCAATCGGGCGTAGAGCGCCAGAAGCGCGACGCTGGCGCGAACATTGCCCTGCAAGGATTTCGCCATGAGCGCCTTGATCCACGCCCGTTGTTTGCTGACGCGCCGCTGCTTGCCATCCTCGCGAATGGTGACCTTTTCCTCCAACTCGGCCGCAAGGTCGGTGGCCAGGTTGCGCGAACCCTTGGGCCGCCCCTTCGGATTGCCGGAGCGGCCCTTCTTGAATTGCGTCTTCTCGGGCGGCTTGCCATATCCAATTTTATAGTCTGCCATCGCCTAGCCCTTCTTCGTTGAGGCGTGGAAGGCGTCCGCGCCTTTAGTCTTTGTCAGCGTTTCGCCTTGAGCCCGCGCGCGTTGCGCCGCTATCTCGGCAAAGACGCTTTTGCTCTCGGCATGGACGGCGGCGACGCCAACGATCTTTTCAAACCGCCGGATCGTCACATCGACATAAAGCGGATCAAGTTCGATCAGCCGCGCTGTGCGGCCGGTGCGCTCAGCGGCGAGGAGCGAAGTGCCGCTGCCGCCAAATGGGTCCAGAATGATGCCGCGGCGGCGGCTGCAGTCGCGAATGAGATCGGCTACGAGCGCCAGGCTCTTGACCGTAGGATGAAGTTCGAGATCGCCCGACCGCGCGCGATGAAGGCCATTGACGCCGGGATAGGTGAGAACGTTGGTTCTGTAGCGTCCGGATGCGCCGAGGCCAAAATTATTGATGTGCTGCGCAATCCCGTTTTTGAATACGCCGATGAGTTCGTGCTGGCTGCGATAGAAGCTGCCTTGCCCGCCATTCGATTTGACCCAGACCAGAAGGTTCTTCCATTCCGCGTAAAGCGGCCGCGCCGCGCCGAGTAGCTCGGGCAGATGACGCCAATCCATGAAGTGGTAGTGGATCGACCCGTCCTGGCTGAATTCGATCGCCCAGCGCATGTAATCGCCGAGAAACGCCGTAAAGGCGGTTTCGGACATTTCGCCCGAAGCCATCGCGAATTCGCGATGCTTAATCTTCCCCCGCCCCATGGCGTGGCCGTTGATGCGGACGTTGTAGGGCGCGTCGGCGATAACCATTTGCGCCAGTTCGCCCGGCATCAGGCTCTCATAGGTCGGCTTGAGGAGCGCGTCCCCGCAGATCAGGCGATGGCGTCCAAGCTCCCAGACATCGCCCAGACGTGTGACCGCGGAACCATCGACAGCAAAGCTGGACAGGTCGTCCGCGGGGTCGCTCGGGGGCGCGCTGCTCTGACTGTCGATGAGAAGATCAATCTCGCCGGTTGAAAACCCCGTCAGCTCGACTTCGAAATCGACGCTGATCAATTCGGCGAAATGGCCTTTCAACAACTCGAAATCCCAGACAGCCCGCTCGGGCAAGCGATTGTCGGCGATGACGATGGCGCGTTTTTCGTTTTCGCTGAGGCCGGAAATGGTTAGCGTGGGCACCTCGGTCATGCCCAGCCGCCTGGCGGCCTCGAGACGGCCGTGTCCGGCCAGAATGTTTCCGTACTCGTCGATCAAGACGGGATTGGTCCAGACGCGCTTGATGCTCTTCATCAGGGCGGCGATCTGTGACTTGGGATGGCGGCGCGGGTTATTGGGAAACGGCCGAAGGGAATCGATCCGCCTCATGACGATGCGGTCGGCGATCCCGCGCGGCGTTTCGTTGCGGCCTCGATCCGGCAGGCGGGAGGTTTGGCGAACGGAATCGAGACCGCTCTTGGGATTTGCTTGAGCGGAGCGCCTTATGATTCGGCCAGTTTGGTTTTTCATCCCTCGCGCTTAGCACCGCGAGGGCGCGCCTCAATTCAGGAAGTATGCGGCGGTTGCTGTTTTGCGTGCTGCGGATTGCGCAGAAAACGGACGTAGTCCGAAAGTGCCGTATTGATCGCCCTGGCCCGATTTATGGGTTGACCGGCCATGATCTGCGCGGTCACGCTCACCGCGAAGACCCTGCGCTCGTCGAACCACGCCATCGGCGGCCGCACCGCCTCGATCGCCGCGACGATGAAGCGTCCAGCCGGCGACTGAGGGACCGCGGTGTATTTATAGTCGGATACCCCGCTGCTGGTTGCGATCTGCCCGGTCGCTTCACCCCAAACGTCCGCCAACTGACCCACCAACACGGGCAACGATACTCGAACTTCCGGACCTTTCTGCTTGCTGAGCGCCGCCCGCGTTGCATCGACCCGGAATCGCAAACGCGAGATTCGCGTGCAAGCGATCCCGAGAGCGCCGCCCTCGTTCATCGGTCGCTCAACGCGGTCCCCATCCGCGGCGGCCGGGATTGCTGTCACCATGATTTCGAACTCGGACGTTGTATCGAGCATATTGACGAACGCCTGAGTCGCATTGGCGGCGTCGATCAGCTGTTCGAACGGTTTGACGCTACCGGGCGCTGTGACGCGCGCCATGTTGAGACAGGCCCGCGCCGTCTCATACACAAATAGAATGCACCCTGTTGCCTCGCGCACGATTTCGCCGGGATCCGGCCCCGCTGCTATATCTGACAAGGCAAACGGAGCGGGCGCCGCGCCGATCAACTCCTTCTCTACCACCGAGAGCTTGGCGAGCCGCTCGAACAACCCGTCGATCGACTTTGAGAGCGCGGTCATGGCGGCAACCCGATCCGCGCGCGTTAGTCCGAACTCATCCTGATGAAGATTGCGATGGAACTGCGCACCAAGATCGAGGACCTTCGCGACGATTTCCTTGCGATCCAAAAGCATCGTCGGCATTAGGTCGACCGCTGCGGCGACCTGATCTCGAAGGCTCGAAAGATCTGCGCTGTCGCCAATGCCCGACCAACCCCACGGCGGCTCTGGCCGGCGCCGCGAATCAGCCTTGTTTTTGATTTTGATCAAGATGGTCCGCCTGATCGAGTCGCGCTGGCGAGCCCATGAGCGTCATCTGCGATATCAAGTCAATCACTCGGAACCGATCGTCAACCGTCTTCACTCGACGCAGCTTTCTTCGATGCGCCCAGTGAGTTTTATTCGGGCTCGGATCTTTCGCTGAAAGGGGTAAATTTCGCCGATTTGCTTCCCAGTTCTTCGCATAAATTCCTCTGTTCCAATCCGACGGGAACTTCTGCTTAAACTACTGATGCCGCTGCGGTTTTCCTGCTATAGAAGCGAGACGACCGCTCCAGAAAGGTGTGCTTCCCAGTTATTTTCGCTGTTTACGCGAAACTGACCTGCGCAGACCGGTTTGGCGGGACTGCGTCCACCACCATGGCGCGGACCAGGATCTTGGCCGCACATTCACGCCTTCGCCCATTGGTCGCGCAAGAAGTCATGACCGAATCGGTACACTTCCTCGCGGTTGGGGAAGAAGTCGCGCCACACGCGCGTTGCCGCGGCAAGAGCGGGAAGCGCGCGGCCGAAGGCTTCGATCGTGCACCAGCCATCGTAGCCGCCGCGCTTCAGCGCCTGCATGGTCGCGGCCCACGGCACATGTCCCTTGCCGGGTGTCCCGCGATCGTTTTCCGAGAAATGCACGTGGTTGATAAAGCGCAGGTTGGGCGCGATGACGCCCACGGGATCCTTTTCCTCAATATTGGAATGAAACGTATCGTAAAGCAGCCCGTAATTCGCAGCATTCACGGCGCGCACAATGTCCGCCGCGTCGCCGACCGTGTTCAGCACATAGCACTCGAAACGGTTGAGCGGTTCGATCGATAGTTTGATGCTGTGCCGTGCGGCATAAGCGGCCACCTCCTTATGCACGCTCACGACATTGGCGCGTTCCGGGGCCGTCGGCGGGGCGCCGCTGAAAACGCCGAGCGGCTGATGGAACGGCCCGCACAGCGTTTCGCCGCCCGCCGCGCTGAGGCAATCGATCGCCCAGCTCAGATGCTTGACCGCTCCCGCCCGCGCTTGAGGATCGCTGCTCGTGCAATCGTGCGCTGCGTCCGGCATGACGGTGACCGCTGTCGCGCGCAGGCCGTTGTCGCGGATCGCCTGGCCGACCTTGCGAAAATGCTCGGGCGCGCCTTCAAAGATTGGAAGTTCGATGCCGTCGTATCCGGCGCGCTTGATGTCGGCGAGGAGTGGGAAATGCTCTTCGGTGACATGCGTCGACCAGAGCAACATGTTGAAGCCTAGCAGCATGGCGAACCTCCCCGGACATCCGTCGGAACCATCCCGACATATTCAGTTTTTGGTGCGGCCCTGCGCGCGCAACGCGGCGACAAGCGCGGCAAGCGCGAGCGCGACAATTGCGATGCCCCACACGAACGGTTGGCGATAAAACGGATCGTTCGCATCCGGCGCCGTGGCGTTTACAAACAGCGCGCCATACAGATAGGCTGCGGCGATCGCCACCAACAGCATGATGCAGAAGATCATGGCGACGATCACGCCGGCCATGATGACCGAGCGCAGCGCCACACCGGGTTGGCACAGCGGCAGCAGATTGTTGAGCAGCCCCGCCATCACCACGAGGGCGCAGCCGACCCCGAACAGGGAAAGGCTGAAAGGTTGGAAGATCATCGCCAATGCGAAAATGCCGAGGCTGATGATCGCGTATTCGAGGCGCAAGGCGGCGCGCGCGCTCATGCCGACTTTCGGTGTTCTGGCGGCCTCGGACTGTCGTCGTGCTGGATTGCTCATGATCGCACCGCGTTGCCGTTGGCGTCGAAAACATGTGTCTGGCGGGCATTGGTCCGCAGATGCAGCGTCTCGCCAACCTTGACCCGAGCCTCGCGCGGCGTCACGACGCGAATGTCGCGCCCCGCTTGAGTTCGCGCGTGCACAAGAGTCTCGGCGCCCATCGGCTCGATGAGTTCCGCCTGCCCGACCAACGTATCCGCGGTCGCCGCCGCGTCGGGAATGAAGGCTCGGGGACGGATGCCGAGCGTGACCTTGCCCTTGGCAAGCCGGCCGATCGCCGGGTCGACTTCCAGACGCAGGGGCCGGCCTTCGACGGTGAACGATCCTTTCGTCCCTTCCATGCCTTCGAACTCGGCGGCGATCAGATTCATCTGCGGCGTGCCGATGAAGCTCGCCACGAAGATGTTGGCTGGCCTGGCGAAGACGTTGTGCGGCGAGGCCACCTGCTCGATCAGGCCGTCGCGCATGATGGCGATGCGATCGGCCATGGTGAGGGCCTCGAGTTGATCGTGGGTGACGATGACGGTCGCCTTTGAGAGACCGGTCAGGACGCTCTTGATCTGCCCGCGCATGGTTTGCCGAAGTTCGACGTCGAGGCGCGACAAGGGTTCGTCAAACAGAAAGCAATTTGGGTCGCGCACGACGGCGCGCGCGACCGCCACGCGCTGTTTTTCGCCTTCCGAAATCTCCCCGGGAAGCCGACCGAGTACATATTGAAGGTGAAGAAGATCGATGACCCTGGCGACGCGCGCCGCCGCGACCGTTGCGTCCAGCCTCTCGTAATGCAGCGGGAACATGATGTTCTCGCGCACGGTCAATGCGGGATACAGCGCGTAGAACTGGAACACCATCGCGATGTCGCGCTGCTCGGGCCGCAGCTCATTCATGCGCTTGCCGGCGATCACGACCTCTCCGGCGCTGGCGCGCTCAAGGCCGGCGATGATGCGCAGCGTTGTCGTCTTGCCGCAGCCAGATGGCCCGAGCAGACAGACCACTTCGCCGGCGGCGACCGAAAGATCGACATCGCGCACGGCGGTGAACGAACCGAAGCGCTTGGTCACCTGTCTGAGCTCGATCGTCGACATTGCGTTCCTTGTGACCCGCGCTCAGCGTTTGATGGTGCCGAAGGTGACGCCGCGCAACAGCTGGTTTTGTAGCGCAAATGTGACGATGATGACCGGTATCAGGAACAGCGTCTCGATGGCCGCAAGGAGGCCCCAGCGCACGCCGATATCGCCGCCAATGGTTTGCGACATGGCGACGGGCACCGTTCGCGTTTCGACGCCCGACAGCAACAATGCGAAGAGGAACTCGTTCCAGGTCAGGATGAGGCCGAACACCGCCGTCGCCGCCAGACCCGCCACCACCTGGGGCAGGCAGATCTTGAAAAACACGCGGATGTCGGAGGACCCGTCGATGCGCGCGGCGTCTTCCACATCGAGCGACAATTCGTCAAAAAAGCTTTTCATCATCCAGATCGCGAAAGGCAGATTGAAGGTTGTGTAAAGCGCGATGATGCCGAAATACGAGCCGGCGAGCCCCGTCACGCGGAACATGATGAAAATCGGGATGATGACGACGATCGCGGGCAGCATGCGCGTCGACAGGATCATGAACAGGTAGGTGTCGTTGCCCTTCAGCGGATAACGCGAGAAGCCGAACGCCGCGAGCGTGCCGATCAGCAGGGCGAGCAGCACGCTGACGCCCGATATGAAAAGCGAGTTGAAGAAATACAGCGTGAAGCCTGTATTCTGCGCCTGCCCCCCGGCCGAATAGGCGCGGCTGAAGACCTGCGCGAAATTTTCCAGCGTCGGCGTGAAAATGAATTTGGCGGGAACCGCCAAAGCGTCCTCGTACGTCTTGAACGCCGTGAGGATGATCCACAGCACCGGGAAGAAGTAGATGACGCTGACAATTGCCGCGAGCAACGTGTGGCCCCAGCCGGCCTCGCCGACGCCGAAGGATGAGCGCAAGCCCAATCGCTCCAGCAGCGGCGCGGCCGGCTCGCTCGCGGGCGATGGAGAGGGAAACGTATCGGTCAAATCCGGCATTTGCACTCAAGCCTCTTTGGCGCGCTGGCTTGCGAAATAGAGATAGAGGTTGGTGAGGACGATAACGGTGAAGAGCAGGACGTAGGCCAGCGCCGTGGACTCGCTGGTCTTGTTGTTCTCGAACGCGATGCGATAGACGCGCAAGGCGATTGTTTCGGTCGCCGTCCCCGGCCCGCCGTTGGTCAGCAGGAAGACGAGGTCGAACAGTTTGAAGGCCTCGATGGTCCGAAATAACAAAGCCAGCAGCAGCAGGCCGCGTATGTAGGGAAAAGTGATCGAGACGAACTGTCGCCACGCGGGCACGCGGTCGATCGCGGCGGCCTCATAGAGATATTTTGGCACGCTGACGAGACCGGCCAACACCAGCAACATGACAAACGGCGACCACATCCACGCATCGGCAAAGACGATGCCGGCGCGAGCGCCCCATACCGTCTGCATGAGGATATACGGCTGGCCGGTGAAGAAGCGCACCGCCTGCGACAGCAGCCCGAATGTCGGATCGTAATAATAGCGGAAGAACGCGCCGACCGCGACGAACGACAACATCATCGGCGTCAGGACGAGGATCATCAGGTAGCGCCGGAGCGGAAACTGTTTTGCGAACAGCAAGGCCAGCAGAAAGCCGACGATCATTTGCGTCGTGACGGTGAGGATCACCATGATCACGGTGTTGTGCAGGCGGTCCCAGACGTCCGGGTCGGTGAGAACCTTGGCGTAGTTTTCGAGGCCCACCCAGCTTGGCGCTTTGGCGCGGTTGGCGCGATAGGCGAAGAACGACAGACCAAGCGACCACATCAAGGGAAAAATGTTCATCAGGAACAGCAGCATCAGCGCCGGCGTCACCAACAGGCCGCCGATATGTCGGCCCCAGGCATTGGCGACGAGCGCGAGGGCCAGCAGCGCCGCGAGCGCAGCCGAGATCCAGAAGGAGGCGACGGGGGGAAGCGTCGCGATGGTCAGCGGCATTCCCGCCGCCAGCAGGATAAGCGCCGCCGGCCAGTTGTTCCAGCGCGGCTGGAGCAATCGAGCGAGGAAGTTTGGCGGTGGAACGAATTCCGTCGTTGTCATTTCGCCCGTCATGGAGAAAACGTTCTGCGCAATGGCTGATCCTTGCCAATCCTATAGAGCGGCCGGATGAAGGGCGGGTTCGGTCTTCCCGACCCTTTCGCGTGATCGGCGCAAGGGTCGGGCAGTCCCGATGTCAGGCGAACGCCCGACTTCATAGGGCGCGAGGCTACTTGATGCGCCCGGCGTCCTTAAGCGTCTTTTCCTGGAAATTGGCGATATGATCCAGAGTCGCCTTGGCGTCCTGCTGTCCAGACACAGCCTTGGTGAATTCCTCTTGCTGCTCTGTCAGCAGCTCGAAGAATTCCGGGATATGCCAGAAGTCTTTCTGCCAATCGAGGCTCGCCGCCCATGTGCGGTTCCACGGGCGGAACGTCACGTAGGACGGGTCGGTATAGACCGACTTGAGCGCGCTCTGACCGCCGGCCTGGGCGAAAGAGATCTGAGCATCCTTCGACAGCCACCATTTGCAGAAGTCGAGGGCTTCCTTGGTTTGCAGATCCGTATTCCAGGTCATCAGCACGAAGGGCTGGCCGCCGATCACCGACCATCTTTCAATGCCCTTGTCCGTCTTCAGGCCCGGAAGTTGAGAAAAGGCGACCTTATCGGCGACCTTCGACGTTTCGGCGTGGATCGAGCTTTCAGCAAATCCGATCCATTCAAGGTTGCTGGCGACCTTGCCAGCCCGGAACAATTCATCCGTCTTGAAGATGTCGAGATTGCCTGTCGGTCCCTCCGGCGGCATATACTTGATGAAGGACAGCAGGTGTTCGAACGACTTGACCGCTACGTCCGAGTTCACCACGCCGACAGCATGCGCGTTGGGTTGCTTTGTCTCGTCCCAGATGTCGCCGCCATGCTGCCACAGGAATTCGTAGGCTGACGTTGTAAAAAAGTCGTAGCCCTTGCCGACCTGAAATTCGATGCCGAAGAAATCGTCATCGGCCGGCTTCCCCATCAGCATCTCGCCCTTCTTGCGCTTGAAGAACTCGCCGACGTCCTTGTAATTGTCCCAGGTGATCTTATCCATCTCCTCGGGCGTACACGGCAGCTTGTACTTGTACTTGGCCTGGAAGTTTTTCTGTTCGCTCTCGTCGCAGAACACGTCCTTGCGGTAGTAGTTGACGACGAGATCGGGCATCTGCGGAAAGCCGTAGAGCTTGTCCGACTTGTAGGGGTAGGTCGAGTAGGAATCCTTTACCGCCGGATGCAGATCCTTGAACACCGCCTGCAGGCCGGGGTCGGCGGCGACATACTTGTCGATGTTGAGATAGTAGCCGCCCTCGATGAACGCGCCAAGCCATTGGCTGTCCGACACAGCCATGTTGTATTTCTTCTCGCCCGACGTGAGCGAAGCATTGAGGCGCGTGTAATAATCCGGCCATGGAATAAAATCGACGTCGAGTTTGACCTTGTTGCCGGACTTGGCCTTGTAGTTCTTGTCGAACAGATCCTTCATGATATGCGTCGGCGGCCAGTCGGGCACCGCCATTTTCAGCGTGACATCTTCGGCCTGAGCCGGCGCAATGGCCGCTCCAGTTGCAAACGCGAGCGCCGCGGCGGCTGCGGCGGTGGCGAATTCTTTATGCCATGACATGCTTGTTCTCCTCCCAGTGGCAGTCTTGCAGATTGTCACGATTGCCGGGCGAGCGCCGACCCGTCGCGACCACGGAATATGTGTAACCTCGATGTGTCGATGGCGATCGGCAGTTGGTCGCCCCGCTTCATGCCGACCGCCTGCGATTCGGCCAGAACGATGCGCAAGGGTTGCCCGCTCGCCAACAACGATACGACGGTGACGTCGCCCAGGGGCTCGAGCTGTTGCACGAGAGTCGACACTTCCCCGTCGCCGTCGCGCGCCACGCGCAGATCCGAGGGCCGGATGCCGACAACGATCGGCTCCCCGGCGCGGAGACCGCCCTGTAGCGGAGGAGCGGACAGACACCCGAATGCCATGACGAGGTCCGCGCCGTCCTTGCCAACGGTCGCATCGAGCGTGTTCATGTGCGGCGAGCCAATCTTCGTCGCGACATAAAGATCGACCGGATTGTCATAGAGTTCGTCCGGGGTTCCCTGCTGCACGACGCGGCCGTCGCGCATGACGGCAATCTCCTCGCCCATCGACAAGGCTTCAAGTTCGTCGGGCGTCGCGTACACGATGGTCATGCCGAATTGCCGGTGCAGTCGCTTGAGCTCGGCGCGCATCTCATGCCGAAGCTTGGCGTCAAGATTGGTCAGCGGCTCGTCGAGCAGCAAAATTCGCGGCCGGCGGATCAGCGAACGACCGAGCGCGACGCGTTGCTGCTCGCCGCCCGACAAAGTCGCGGGTTTACGATCGAGCCGGTGCCCAAGCCGCAGCATTTCCGCGGTCTCGCGCACCCGTTTGTCGATGTCGGATTTCGCAACGCCCTCCTCGACCAAGGGATAGGCGAGGTTGCGATAAACGGTGAGATGCGGGTAGAGAGCGAACGACTGGAACACCATCGACACGCCGCGCCCTTTCACTGGGGCGTGGGTGACATCGTTTCCAGCGATGATGATCGCGCCTTCATCGGGCAGCACCAGTCCCGAAATGGCGCGCAATGCCGTGGTCTTGCCCACTGAGCTGGGGCCAAACAGCGCGAAGAAGCGGCCCTCTTCGACTGAAAATGTCAGATCCGCCAGCGCCCGCACCGCGCCATAGGATTTGCCCACTCCGGAGAGAGCCAGGGCGATTTTTGTATGCGACCGCGACACCATCGAACTCACAATTCCGAGTAAACGCTCAAGCCGATTCGGCCGGCCGTTCCCATTGTCCGCTTCGGGCCGACCGGAGCACCGCGTCCGTCACCTGGTCGGTCGCCAATCCATCGCGGAACGTCGGCGCCGCCGGCTCGCCGCTGGTCAGGCCATCGATGAAGTCGGCAACCTGATGAATGAACGTGTGCTCGTAGCCAATCTGCAGCCCCGGCACCCACCAGTGTTTCATGTAGGGATGATCGCTGTCGCTAATGTGCAGCGAACGCCAACCGCGCAGATTGCCCTCGTCGCGATGATCGAAAACCTGCAAGCGATGCAGATCGTGCAGATCCCAGGAGATCGACGCATGCTCGCCATTGATTTCGAACGTGTACAGCGCCTTGTGGCCGCGCGCGTAACGCGTCGCCTCGAAGGTCGCCAGCGAACCATTGGCGAAGCGGGCGAGAAACAGCGAGGCGTCGTCAATGCCAACCGGCTCGACTTTGCCGGTGAGATTGTGCATGCGCTGCTTGATGAAAGTCTCGGTGGTCGCCGTCACTTTGTCGATGCCGCCATTCAGCCACATCGCCGTGTCGATGCAGTGCGCCAGCAGGTCGCCGGTAACGCCGCTGCCGGCGACACCGACATCGAGCCGCCACAGCCCGGCGCCGCCTTGCGGCAAATCGGCGGAGATCGTCCAGTCCTGCAGGAACTTGGCGCGGTAGTGGAAAATCCTGCCGAGCCGCCTTTCATCGATAAGCTGCTTTGCGAGCGTAACGGCGGGAACCCGCCGGTAGTTATACCAGACCATGTTGGGCGTCCTGGCGGCCTCGACCGCTTGCACCATCTGCCTGGCCTCGCCGGTATTGCGGCCAAGCGGTTTCTCGCACATCACCATCTTGCCGGCCTTGGCGGCGGCGATGGCGATTTCGGCATGCGTGTCGTTAGGCGTGGCGATGTCGATAAGATCGATGTCGGGACGCGCCACCAGTTTGCGCCAGTCCGTCTCGAAGGATTGGTAACCCCATTGCTCGGCGAAGGCCTGCACCTTTTCGTTGTCGCGACCGCAGACCGCTTTCAGCACCGGCTGACAAGCAAGATCGAAGAACTGGCCGACCTTGCCGAAGGCGTTGGAATGCGTTCGGCCCATAAAGCCGTAGCCGACCAGTCCAACATTGAGCTTTCGCTTTTCCTGCATGACTCGCCTCTATCCGGTGAGCGATTTGCCGCCCGTTATTCTACCCAGCCATGCGCGTCGCGCACTTTGATCATCGCGGCGAGAACGTCGTTCCAAGTCTGCTGCTTCATCATCTCGGCGTTCGGGAACATGCAGCCATCCCAGCAAATGTGGCGGCAGACGCGCGTAACCGCGCCCTTTTCGTCGCGCAGCCAATAGCCGGCATCGTGCGTGATATCGAGCTTGCCGTTGGGGTCCTTCGCCATGCAATGGCGCCCCGTCTTGTCGTGCGAGCCGCTGCCCTTAACGGTGCCATCGTTCTGCGCGACGTGGAAATCGATCGTCCACGGACGCAGGGCGTGCGTCAGCGTCTTCAAGGCCTGATCGAGGACGCTGCGGTCTTTCCAATCGTAGGCTTCGGGCAGGATGCGGTGCTCGGGCGCGTTGTACCCCATGGTGTAGAGAAGCGTGTGGGCCATATCGGCCTGGAAGCCGAGAATCGCCGGCCGGCCAACCATCTCCAGCAGCTGCACCATGTTCTTCCAGCTGTGCATGCCGCCCCAGCAGATCTCGCCCTCGGCGGCGAGGCGCTCGCCGAAACTTTCGGCGACGTTGCAGGCCTGGCTGAACGTCTCGGCGATCGTCTTTTGATTGCCAGCAGGGTCGGCGGCCCAATCGCTTACGCCGGAGGCAGAATCGATTCGCACGACGCCCGACGGCCGAACGCCGATTTCGCGCAATTGTTTGCCGATGCGGCAGGCCTTTTCGATCATCGTCACGAAGCGTTTGCGCTCTTCCTGCGCGCCCATCGCCGAACCGCCGCCAACCGGCGGCCAGACCGGCGCGACCAGGGATCCGATCGCCAGACCGTGACCTTGAATCTTCTCCGCCAAACGCTCGACGTCATCGCGGCTTGCATCGATCGAAGTGTGGGGATCGGCGAGGAACAGATCGACCCCATCAAACCTGACGCCACCGACACGCGCGGCCGCCGTGAGTTCCAGCATGGCGTCGAGGCTGATCGGCGGCTCGGAGTCCGGTCCCTTGCCGACCAATCCTGGCCACATGGCGTTGTGCAACTTTGGATAGTTGTTACCGCTCATCGCCGCCCTCCCCGGAGGTGATTGCTCGCCGCAGGCTATTCTGCCCGCTCCCTTGCGTCTATCCAACAGCAGCCGCTTCTGGCTGCATAGCCCTTGGCCAAGCCCAACTGTTATATTAGTATCACGCGCTGTCAAACACCCGCAAGACCGTTGGCCGGATTAAACAAATGTCGGCAAGGAAGAGCACGGCGTCGGACGAGGCGGCCATGGCGGGAGCCGACATCGCCTTGCAGCGGATAGATCGCTCGCGGCCATTGCGCGATCAGATCTATGCAATCATCCGCCGGATGATCTTGACCAGCGAGTTCGCGCCGAACTCAATTCTGGACGAGAAGGCGATCGCTTCGAAGCTCGGCGTTTCCAGAACGCCGGTGCGCGAAGCGGTCAAAAAACTTTCGGACGAGAATCTCGTCGAAGTGAAAGCGCAGTCCGCGACGATCGTTGCTTCGATCGATCCCAAGCAGATACGCGAAGCGTTCCTCATCCGACGCGCGCTCGAGGTCGAAAGCATTGGCTTTGCCGCCGGGCTGATGACCGCGCGCCACGCCGAAAGATTGGAGGAATTGCACCTTCTCCATGCGCGCGCCATTCAAAGCAAGCGTTATGTCGACGCGATATCATGGGACGACGCGTTTCACCGCTACATCAGCGAAATCAGCGATCTCCCGAGGTTATGGAAGGCCATCGAGATTTCGAAAGCGCAACTCGATCGCTGCCGTCATTTGACCGTTCCCCGGCCAGGACAGGCTCAAGCCACGCTTGAGCAGCACAAGAACATCGTCAAGGCGCTGGCGCTGAAGGATCAGAACCTGTCCCGTCGTATGATGAGCGAGCATCTCGAAAAAGCCTATGAAGGTATCGTGCGATTTGTCGGCTTGATGAACATCGGCTGACTCCACCCGCCGACTGCCACGAAATCAGCTTGAACAGTTCGTCCAGTCGCATCCGCGCTTCGCAAGGACGCAGCGTCGACTGCATGCGGCGGATCATGCAAACGGCTTCTGTATAGCATAATATTTCTGTGTTATTCGGCCCTGAAAGAACTGCCACGCAAAGCGCGTGCGCGGAAAAACCGCACTCATCGCCTTGATTTTATTCGAAACCCCGCGCGGATTGTCGGCCCTTAGGCGCCGCGCAACCGGTTCACTCGATTTCAAACAATATATCCTGCACGCCTTCCCATAGGGTCTTGCGGCCGAGCGCATAGATGTTTTCGAGACCCGCTGTAAGCGTCAGGAAATGATTGCCCGACAGCTGTCCGGCCTTGGAGGCGAAACTGACATTGCCATAGGCAAGCAGCAGCTCGGTCTCGCTGACGCCGCCCGGATAGAGAATGATCTGGCCGGGGGCCGGGTAACAAGTGTTGTTCTCAAACCCGACGCCGAAATTCATCTCTCCCAACGGAACCCATACGCCCTCGCCGCTCCAGCGGACGTGGATGATCTTGCTCTTGAACGGCATGTGACGGCGAAACGCCTCACAGGTTTTGGGCGCCCGCTCCTCTTCAAGATGACCGGCGAACGCATAGGGGCCGGCGAAGACTTTGACTTTTGTCATGGGTAAGGCGCCTCTTTCGGGATCGTTGGAAACCTGGACGCAATCTCCCGGAAATCTCGTCTCAAGCCGATGCTTCGCAGCAGGCATCGCACCGATTATCTAAGCGATCGCGGCGCCGCAGGGCAATGCGTCCGGCCGGCTCCCGGAGGCCTCGACTTGGCCGCGGACCTCATTCGAGATGAAACATTTTGGCGAGCGGAACCTGAACCGGCTCATGATCGGGATGCACCGCCATGACGTCAGCCATGGCGTCCCACCAACGCCGCACTATCGGGTCGCGGGCAAGGCTTTCCATCGAATGGCCTTCCCGCCGCTTGAGAACGGCAAACAGGTGATGCGTCTCTTCGTCCAGCCAGATCGAATAGTCGCTCACGCCGGCGCGCTTCAACAAGGCGGCAAGCTCGGGCCAGATTTCATCGTGGCGACGCTTGTATTCGCCAGCCGAACCCCGGTTGAGGATCATCCGGAAGGCGACGGTTTCGAAAGGCTTCTGCATGGACCGTCTCACTGTAAATTGGCAACCATCCCCCCGTCGACCAGCAACCAGGCATCGGTGGCGCAACTCAGCCCCGCATGTGTGGCGCCGCCGCCACTTACCTCGGCAATGTGTTCTTTAACCAATTAACCGCCGTCGCTCGCCATTGCCTTTAAATCAACATTGAAGGAAATAGGCGATACGAGGCCAGTAGGACATAGATCGCGAGGCAAGCCCGCGCGAAATCGAAAAAAATTGCGAACAAAGGTCATTTCATGCGGTCTCGTATTGTTCTTCTCGCCGTCGCCGGCATCGCCTTGGCCGCCGCGGCGAAGCCGGCGCTTGCCGACTTCAATCTGTTTGCGCCGCAGCCCGCCGCCCCGGCGCAGAGCGAGGATCGCCCGCTCGCCTCGCCGATTCCGCGCGAGACCGTGGTTTACGAAGGCTCGTACGGGCCCGGTTCGATCCTCATCAACACGAGGGAGCGCCGCCTGTATTTCGTGCTTCCGGGTCATCAGGCGATCCGCTACGGCGTTGGCGTCGGCCGCCCTGGCTTCGAATGGTCGGGCGTCAAGCACATCGCGCAAAAACGCGAGTGGCCGGACTGGACCCCGCCAGCGCAGATGCTGAAGCGCCGACCCGACCTACCGCGCCACTTGAACGGCGGCATCGACAACCCGCTCGGCGCCCGGGCGATGTATCTGTCAGGCACGCTTTTCCGCATCCATGGTTCAAACGAACCCGACACGATCGGCCAGGCGGTTTCGTCCGGCTGCATCCGCATGACCAATGACGATGTGACCGACCTTTATGGGCGCGCCCGGATCGGCGCGAAAGTGGTCGTGCTGCGTTAAGTGCCAAGCCCCCCGGACCGCTCTAGGCGGCCGGGGCTCTTCTTCCGGCGGCAGGCGCCTTTATTTCGCGCGCCTGACAGCGTAACGTCGCCCAATGAACGCGCATGCTCCAATCGTCAAGAATCCGCCGCTCGTCGACCCCTTCGGGCGCGCGATCACCTATGTCCGGGTTTCCGTCACCGACCGCTGCGACTTCCGCTGCGTCTATTGCATGTCGGAGGACATGAACTTCCTGCCCAAGCGCGACGTGCTGACGCTGGAGGAACTCGACCGCCTGTGCTCGGCCTTTATCGCGCTCGGCACCCGTAAGCTGCGCATCACCGGCGGCGAGCCGCTGGTGCGGCGCGATATCATGCGGCTGTTTCGCTCCTTGTCGCGCCATCTCGAAACGGGGACGCTCGACGAACTGACCCTCACGACCAACGGCTCGCAACTCGCCAGATATGCCGCCGAATTGTTTGACTGCGGCGTGCGGCGGGTCAATGTTTCGCTGGACACGCTCGATGCCGACAAATTCCGCGCCATCACCCGTTGGGGCGATCTGGGCAAGGTGCTGGCGGGCATCGACGCGGCGCAGGCGGCGGGCCTCGCGGTCAAGATCAACGCCGTCGCGTTGAAGGGCGTCAACGACGAGGAAGCCCCGGCGATGATCGAATGGGCGCATGCCCGGGGCGCAGAAATTACGTTCATTGAGGTGATGCCGCTCGGCGAAGTCGAAGCGCAGCGCGTCGATCAATACCTGCCGCTATCGCAATTGCGCGCGGATCTCGCCAAGCGCTTCACGCTTTCATCCTCGCTGCACGCCAGCGGCGGACCGGCGCGCTACTATGACGTTGCCGAAACCGGCGGAAGACTCGGGTTCATCACGCCGCTGACGCATAATTTCTGCGAGAGCTGCAACCGCGTTCGCGTTACCTGCACCGGCACGCTTTACATGTGCCTTGGCCAGGAAGACGCCGCCGATCTGCGCGATCCCTTGCGGCGTTCGGAAGACGACGATCTCCTCAACGCGTCGATCCGCGCGGCGATCGCGCGCAAGCCGAAGGGGCACGATTTCATCATCGATCGCGCCACAAGCCGCCCTGCCGTGGGCAGGCACATGAGCGTTACTGGCGGCTAATGCCGGGCTATCGACCTCACGGATAAACTTCGCTAAGACGATGCTAACGATCGCCGCGCGACGCGGGGTCAAAAGCCGCGCTATCCGGGGGGACGCATGAAATATCTGTTGCTGCTGGCGCCGTGCGTTATAGCGCTGTGGGCGCCGTTCTACAACACGCTTGAGCCGACGCTCGGCGGCTTCCCTTTCTTCTACTGGTTCCTCCTGTTGCTGGTGCCGGTCTCCGCCTTGTTCATCTATGCGGCCGACCGCGTTTCGCGAGGCGGCGATGTTTGACAATTTGAACATCACCGCGACGATTGTCTTCGTCTTCTTCTTCGCGCTCGTCACCATCATGGGCTTTCTCGCCTCGCGCTGGAAGGCCGCCGATCTCGATCATATCAACGAATGGGGCCTGGGCGGGCGCAGGTTCGGGGCGTGGGTAACCTGGTTCCTGTTAGGCGGCGATCTCTATACCGCCTACACGGTGATCGCGGTGCCGGCGCTGGTCTATTCTATCGGCGCCTACGGCTTCTTCGCCGTGCCCTATACGATCATCGTCTATCCCCTCGTGTACCTCACGATGCCGCGACTGTGGGCGGTCGCGCATAAGCACTCCTATGTCACGGCGGGTGACTTCATCGTCGGACGTTACGGCAATCGCTGGCTCGCGCTGGCGGTGGCGTTCACCGGTATCCTCGCGACGATGCCCTATATCGCGCTGCAGCTCGTTGGCATGGAAAAAGTGATTGGCGCGCTGGGCATTCACGGCGAAGGCCTGATGGCGCATGCACCGCTCACCGTCGCTTTCGTCATCCTCGCCCTCTACACTTACAAAAGCGGATTGCGCGCGCCGGCGATGATCGCTTTCGTCAAGGACGCGATGATCTACATTTTCGTTATCGCCGCCGTGGTTATCATCCCCTACAAGCTCGGCGGCTATGCCCAGGTTTTCGATCTCGCCGCCAAAGCCTTCGACGCGAAGATCGCCGCAGGCGCCGCGGCGACGCCGGCGATCAAGGTCGCGGCGGGTCTAACCTTGCAGCCGCAGCAGGTCAGCCCGTTCATCACGTTGGCGATCGGCTCGGCCTTCGCGCTGTTCATGTATCCGCATTCGCTGACCGGCGTTCTCGCCGCCAATTCCAGCGGCGCGATCCGGCGCAATGCGATGACGCTGCCGGCCTATTCGCTGGTGCTCGGCCTCATCGCTCTGCTCGGCTTCATGGCGCTGGCGGCCGGCGTCAAGGTCGACAATCCGCAGGACGCGGTGCCGCAGCTGATGCTGAAAATGTTCCCCGACTGGTTTGC
Organism: Methylocapsa sp.; assembly: GCA_043739325.1. Lineage (GTDB taxonomy): Bacteria > Pseudomonadota > Alphaproteobacteria > Rhizobiales > Beijerinckiaceae > Roseiarcus. Next base: position 20,227 of record JAYUFK010000002.1, read on the forward strand.
CGGCTTTGCCTTCGCGGCGATCGCCATCGGCGCGCTGGTGCCGGCGGCGGTGATGTCGATCGGCGCGGCCAACACGTTTACGCGCAACATCTGGAAACCGTTCTTTCACGCCGAAATGACGTCGCGCGAAGAATCCTTCCTCGCCAAGCTGGTGTCGCTGATCGT
>JAYUFK010000003.1:0-20376 GCA_043739325.1 Methylocapsa sp.
ATGGGCGTTGCCGAGAACCTTGGCATAGCCGATCAGCGAAAACGTCTCGGCCGTGGGCGGCGACAGCGGCGAGGCAAAAATCGCATTGCGATTCTTGAACGAGTTCATGATGACGAGTAGGATCGGCAGGATCGCCAGCAGCGTGTAGCCGCCGAGCACCGCGTGGACGCCAAAACTGGAAGGGCGCAAGCGCATGGCCATCCTCAAAACGCGTAACGATGCATGCGCCGCTGCACTGCGAAGAGATAGACGCAGACGCCGGCGAGAATGACGAAGAACATGACGCTGGCGACCGTCGCGCCCATTGTCGTATTGCCGCTCTGCAATTGATTGCCAAAGAAGGTGCGGTAGAAAAACGTGCCGAGAATATCGCTGGCGAAATTCGGACCCGCGAGCGCGCCCTTGACGGAATAGATGAGGTCGAACGCGTTAAAGTTCGCGACGAATGTGAGGATCGAAACGATGCCGATCGTCGGCGCGATCAGCGGCAGCTTGATATGGGTGAAGATGCGGAAATGGCCGAGGCCGTCGACGCGCGCCGCATCCACAAGCTCCTCGGGAATATTCAGCAGCGCGGCATAAATCAGCATCATAGGTATGCCGACGAACTGCCAGACGGAGATCAGCGAGAGCGTGACCAGCGCAGTCGATGGCAGGCCAAGCCACGGCGCGAACCACGATCCAAGGCCGATGGCCTTCAGCATGCCCTCGGCGACGCCCCAGAGCGGCGAGAGGATGAGGTTCCAGGTGAAGCCGACGATCACCACCGACAGCATCGTCGGCAGAAAGATCAGCGTGCGATAGGTCGCGCGTAAGCTGAGATTGGGCAGGCTCAGCAAGCCGGCCAGCGCAATGCCGACGGGATTTTGCACGAGCATGTGGACGCAGAAGAAGATGAGATTGTTGAGGCAGGCGTTCCAGAACGGCTTCGACCAGACCGCGTCGGTCATCAGCTTGGTGAAGTTGGCGATGCCGACAAAGGAATAGGCGCCCGTCGCGTCGCCGGTATAGGTCGATAGCGCCATGGTCGCGATCAACGGATAGATCGAGAACAGCGTGTAAATACTGATCGCTGGGCCAAGGAAAAGCAACATCAGCAGCGCGAAACGCGAGCGCGGCATAGAGGCGACGATGTGGGAGGTTTGCGCCATGGGAGCTTTGCGACCGAGGGCTGGAAATTGCCGCGCGGCGCCCCCTCTTCCGCTTGCGGGAGAGGGTTGGGGTGAGGGGGCTTGCCTACACGCAAAGCCCCTCATCCGTCCGCTGCGCGGCCACCTTCTCCCGCGAGCGGGAGAAGGGAGCTAGAATTGCCTTACTTCCCCGGCTTATACCACTTGTCGAGGCCATCCTGCAGTTGCTTGCCGGCGGCGTCGGGCGTCAACGCGCCGTTAATGACCTGCGCCGAGACGTTCCACAATTCATTCTCCAGGTTCGGCGTGCCGCGCGACAGGATCTGGTAGGAATTGCGGATCGTCGACTTGCATTGCTGGCGCCACGAAACCATCGTCGCCGCCAGATCGTCGTCGATCTTCACCGTATCCTTCGACAGCGGGAAGAAGCCGGGCAGGGCGTTGGCGTAGAGCGTGGCGAATTCCGGCGTCGCCATCCATTCGAGGAACTTCTTCGCATCGTCCTTGTTCTTCGAGGCGGCGTTAATGCCCATCGCGATGTCGGTATGATCGGAGATGTAGCAATCCTTCTCGCCCGCAACTGTCGGCGCCTTGAACGCGCCCATCGGGAACTTCGCGGTGCCGCGGAACGTCGAGATGTCCCATGAACCGGCGGCGTAGATCGCGCCCTTGCCGAGCGAGAACAGGTTCTGGCTGTCGGGATAGCTCTGCGCCTGGAAGCCATTGCCCATATACGGGCCCCATTTCGCCAGTTCCTTGAACACCGCGACATAGGGCGCGTCGGTGAACTTCTCCTTGCCGGCGATCAGATTGGCGCGGCCGGTCTCGCCGCCCCAGTAGTTCGGACCGATATTCTGGAAGCCCATCGTCGCGGCTTCCCACTGATCGGCGGTGCCCATTACGAGGGGCGTGTATGTGCCATCCTTCTTCAATTTATCGAGCAGCGCATAGAACTCATCCATCGTCTTGGGTTCTTCGGCGCCGACTTTTTTCAGGGCGTCCTTGTTGTAAATGAAACCGTGAATGACCGAGGCCATCGGCATACAGAACGTCGCCTTGCCATCGTCTGTCGTCCACGCGGATTTGGCGACATCGGAATAGTTCGCCATGCCCTTGAGGTCGTTAAGGCTGTCAAGATTCTTCTTGGTGTAGAGATCGAGCGAAGCGTCGAACGGGCGGCAGGTGATGAGATCGCCAGCGGTGCCGCCAGCGAGGCGCGCGTTGAGCGCGGCGTTGTATTCCTTCGGCGCGGACGGCGCGAACTCGACCTTGATGTCGGGGTATTTCTTGTTGAAGGCCGGGATGATCTTCGAGTTCCAGATATCGGCGTCGTCGTTGCGCCAGCTCTCGATTTTCAGATTGCCCGCCTGCGCCGCGACGAGGCCGGCGAGCAGGGCGGCGATCGCCGCGCCGCTTGCCAAAATCTTCTTCCGCACTGCAGTCATTTCTCTCTCCCATTGATCGGGCGCCATGCCCGCGTCGAACAAAGTCTAGGCGCAGTCGCGCAAATAGGAAATCGCCTCGTCAAGCTTGCCATGCGCCTTGTCGATCAGTTGGCGCGCCGCTGCGTGCGATGGCGCGCCAGACGCGATCAGGATGGCGGATTTCACGTCGTCGTCGGCAGTTCGCAGGCTGGCGCGCGCTCTGTCTTCGCTGACGCCGGTGAGCGACGCGATGATATAGGCGGCGCGATGGCGAAGTTTTTCGTTCTCGGGCCGGACGTTGACCATGTGGCCGCGCCAGACATGGCCGAGGCTGGCGTTCGCCAGGGTCGAGAGAACGCCGAGCGCCGCCTTCTGCGCCGTGCCGGCGGCGAGGCGCGTCGAGCCATGCAGCGCCTCGGGGCCGCTATCGAGCAGGATTGGAAAATCCGCGAGTTTCAGCAACGGCGATTCCGCGCGATTGGCCAACCCGATGATCTTGGCGCCACGCGCCTTGCCGGCCTCGACGCAAGCGAGCGTGTAAGGCGTCGAGCCGCTCGCCGACAGCGCGATCAGGATGTCGCGGCGCTCGATTGAGGCCACCGCGAAATCGCGCTTCGCGGCGTCGTCATCGTCTTCGGCCGCCGCTTCGATATGGGCGACGTCGCCGAGACCGCCGGCGAGGAGATAGGCGACCTGCGAATGCGCGAGACCGAATGTTCCCGCGAGCTCCGCGCCGTCCTGCAGCCCGATCAGACCGGACGACCCGGCGCCGACATAGACAGCCCGCCCGCCCGCGCGCAGGGCCTCAGCCACGCCGAGGGCCGCGGCTTCAAGGACCGGCAACGCGGCCTCGACCGCCGCGATCGCGGCCCTCTGGCTCTTCACTAGGGCGCGAGCAAACGCCGCGTCCAAAACGCCGGAGACCGCTTGATTTGCTGATCTGTCAGTCATGGGCCGAGATGCATCGCCGCTGCAAGAAGAACCATTTAAGCACCAGTGGTTCATACCTCTTGTTTTAATTGTTAACGAGTTGTATACCTCTTGTCTAGCGGGCGTCGAAAAAAATCTTCAAGCCGTTTGGCGCGTGGCTGGGGGCATCGGGTCAAGCGGGAATTCCCTGTGACGGGCGAAAAATTGTTTATCGGGATCGACGGCGGCGCCACGAATTGCCGCGCGCGTCTGCGCGAGGCGGCGGGCGTTGCGCTCGCCGAGCGCGCCGGCCCGGCAGCCAACATCTATGTCGACTTCGATAGCGCGATGAGCGTCGTGCGTTCGCTGATTGCGGCAACGCTGCGCGACGCGGGCGTTTCGCACGATGCGCAACGACGGATCGCGCTCGGCGTCGGGCTCGCCGGGCTGCAATCGGGCCTTGAGGCGAAGCGCGTCACTGCCGCGCTTGATGGCTTCGCGTCGGTTCATGCCGACAACGACGCCGTCATCGCCTGCCTTGGCGCGCATCGCGGCGCGGACGGGGCGATCGTCATCGCCGGCACCGGCTCAGCCGGCATGGCGATGGTCGCGGGCAAGCGCACGCTGATCGGCGGCCGCGGTTTCCTGATTGGCGATGATGGCTCGGGCGCGCGCATCGGTTGCGACGCGGTTCGCGCCGCTGTTCTCGCTCACGACGGCCTCGGACCGGATTCCGCGTTGACGCAACATCTGATGCGGCGTTTTTCGGACGACGCCAACGAAGCGGCGCGCTGGGCCGCCAGCGCCAAGCCGGGCGACTATGGCGAGCTCGCGCCGCTGGTGTTCGCCGAGGCGGCGCACGGCGATGTCGTCGCCAGGGCGATCATCGCGGACGCAGCGCTGGCGATCACGGCCTTGACGAAAGCGTTGCTACGAACCGGCGCGCGCCGCATCGCTCTGCTTGGCGGCGTTGGCGCGGCGATCCGGCCGTATATGCCCGCCAAAATCGCCAGCGGCTTGAGCGAGCCGCAATGCGATGCGACCGACGGCGCGATTCTGCTCGCCGGCGGCGTTCTGCCGGTTTGCGGCGAAGTGAACGCACGGCCATGACGCCAGCCGCAACCGCATTTTCCCGCCCGGCGCTTTATCGATCCGTTGGCGAGACGCTCAAGCGAGAAATCGCCAGCGGACGTTTCGGCGACACTGAACTCTTGCCCGGAGAGCGGGAACTCTCGCTGCTGCTCAAGGTCTCTCGCACGACGTTGCGCCGCGCGATCACCGAGCTTGTCGAGGAAGGCGTGCTTTATCACCGGCACGGCGCCGGCACGTTCATTCGCCGCGCCATGCCGCGCGTCGATCAGCCTTTGTCGCGCCTCACCGGATTTTCACAGGACATGCAGCTGCGCGGCTTTGTCGCGAGTTCGCGCGAACTGGAGCGCGGGGTGTTTCTGCCTACCCCCGAGGAAGCGATGATGCTCGGCGTCGGACCGAATGAGAGCGTGTTTCGCCTCTCGCGACTGCGCCTCGCCAGCGATGTGCCGATGGCGATCGAGCACGCGGTCGTGCCGAGCCGCTATATCGGCGATCCCGACCAGATCGGCTCCTCGCTTTACGACGCGCTTGAGGCGCATAACGCCCGCCCCGTCCGGGCGCTGCAGCGATTGCGGGCCGTGCTGCTGTCCGAACACGACGCTGCGCTGCTCGGCGTTCCCCTTGGCAGTCCGGCCCTCTATATCCAGCGCATCGCTCATTTGACGGATGGGCGATGCGTCGAGTTCACGCGCTCGCACTATCGTTCCGACACTTACGATTTTGTCTCCGAACTGACGCTGTCGCCAGCGATGCGGAGGCAAAAAACATGAGCGGTGGCGCAATCGAATCGCCTTCCCTTATGGCGCGCGAGACGAGCGAATCTGGCGCGGTCATCGCGAACCAGCTCGCCGCGAACCGTGCGACGTCGCGTCAGATCGCCGAACAAATCCGCGCGCGCGATCCGCGCGTCGTCGTCACCGTGGCGCGCGGCAGTTCGGACCACGCGTCGCTGTATCTGAAATATCTCATCGAAATGCTTGCGGGCGTTCCCTGCGCGTCGCTCGGGCCGTCGATCGCATCGCTGTATCAAACGCCGCTGCGCCTTGAGGGCGCGCTCGCCATCGCCATTTCGCAATCGGGCCGCAGCCCCGACATTGTTGCGTTGCAGGGCGCCGTCAAACGCGGCGGCGCGTTGACGGTTGCGCTGGTCAACGATGTGGCCTCGCCCCTCGCCCAATCCGCCGATTGTCTGCTGTCGTTGCACGCCGGACCGGAGAAGTCGGTCGCCGCGACCAAGTCGGTCATCGCTGCGATGGCTGCTGGCGTTGCGCTGATCGCGGACTGGCGCGGCGACAGCGCGTTGAGCGAGGCGTTGGGCAAACTTCCCGATGTTCTTGGCGGCTTGCAGGCGCCGCCCGCGGACCTTGTCAATGCGCTGTCAAACGCGAAATCGCTCTTCGTGCTTGGGCGCGGTCCGACTTACGCGATCGCGGCGGAAGCCGCGCTCAAACTGAAAGAGACCTGCGCGATTCACGCGGAAGCGTTTTCTTCCGCCGAAGTGCTGCACGGGCCGGCGGGCGTGATTACGCCGGGATTTTCGGTCCTCGCGTTCATGCCGCAGGACGCTGCCCGCGCCGGCATGGCGGACACGCTCGCGCGGCTTGCCGCGATGGGCGCACGCGTTCTCGTCGTCGACGCCGCGCCGTCGCGGGGAGCCCCGCTGATCGTCCCGGCGGCGGCGCATCCGCTGCTGACGCCGATTGTCATGCTGCATCGGTTCTACGGACTTGTTGAAGCGTGTTCGCGGGCCTTGGGGCGCGATCCCGACCGTCCGCCGCATCTCAACAAAGTGACGGAAACGCGATGATCGAGGTTTTCACTGGAGCGCGTCTGTTTGACGGCGAGTGCTTTATCGATGACAGCGCGCTCGTTTGCCAAGATGAGCGCATCGTCGCGATCACGCCGCATCGGGAGCGCCCGACAAACGCGCGGCAATACGATCTTGCCGGCGGCATGCTAATGCCGGGCTTGGTCGACTGGCAGGTCAACGGCGGCGGCGGCGTCTTGTTCAACGAGAGGCCGAGCGTCGAGGGCATTGAGGCGATCGTCGTCGCGCATCGGCGCTTTGGCACGACGTCGCTGCTGCCGACAATCATCACCGATGCGCCGGATGTTCTCGCCGCGGCTCTTACGGCCGCGCGTGCGGCGCACGGGCGCGTCGCCGGCGCGATCGGCGTTCATGTCGAGGGGCCGTTCATCGATCCGCGCCGCAAGGGCGCGCATCCCCCGCAATTCATTCGATCGATGACCGCTGCCGATGCGGACGCGCTGATCGCCGCGAAAGCCGGCGCGATGGTCGTCACGTTGGCGCCTTGCGCCGCCTCCAACGCGTTGATCGCGCGACTGGCTCGAGCGGGGATTGTCGTCAGCCTCGGCCACGCCGAATGCAGCTTTGAGGAAGCGCGAAGCGCGGTTGACGCTGGCGCGCGGGCGGCGACGCATGTTTACAACGCGATGAGCCAACTCGGTCACCGCCAGCCCGGGCTTGTCGGCGCGGCGCTCAGCGACGAGCGGCTGATTTGCGGGTTCATCGCCGATGGCTGCCACGTCCATGAAGCGGCGGCGCGGATCGCTCTCAAAGCCAGGGGCGCCCCGGCGATTGCGCTGGTCTCGGACGCGATGCCGCCGGCTGCTGGCGGGCCAGATACGTTCGAATTGCAAGGGCGGCGCATCACCCGCGTGGGGGTGAGGCTGACAAGCGAGGACGGCACGCTCGCTGGCGCAGCGATCACGCTGATCGAAGCGGTTCGTTATGTCGCCACGAGTCTGCGCTTTCCCCTCGCCGATGCGCTGCAAATGGCGACGCTGACGCCCGCGCGCCTGCTGCGCCTTGAGCATAAAATCGGCTGCCTGCGCCCGGGGGCGCGCGCGGATCTGCTGCACCTCGACGATGCGCTCAATATCCGCGGCGTTTGGATCGGCGGCGAACGCGCTGGCGGTTAGCGGCGCGCCTAGATTGTCCGCAGGAACTCGTCGATGTCCTTGAAATAATCTTCGAGGCTTTGCGAGGGATGTACTTCTGACGGTGGCACTGCTTCCTTGCGCGCGGCGTAAGCCGCGACAGCCTTGAGCCATCCCTCGCCGTCAATCGTGCTGAGACTGAGGAAGCGATCCCCGGCGATCTCGCGAAAGACCGGGATGTCGGAAGCGATGACGGGAACCCCGACGGCGAGCGCTTCCGCGATGGGCAAGCCGTAGCCTTCGGCGAACGACGGCATCAGCAGCGCGCGCGCGCCTTTGAGCAGGCGCTTGAAGGCCGGCGTCGTCAGGCCGGTGACTTCGAGGACATGGTCGCGCAACGGGCGGCAGCGTTCGAGCAAATCCAGAATGTTTTCGTTCTCCCAGCCGCGCGCGCCAACCAGGATGAGCTTGGGCGCGGCGTCGCCACGGCGGCTGACGAGTTCGCGCCAGACGTTCAGCATCATCAAATGGTTCTTGCGCGGCTCCAGCGTGCCGCACATCAGAAAGTAATTGTGCTCGGCAAGTTCGTCGTTATGCGCCTCGCTTTGCGTGAAAATGGGCGCTACCGGCAACGGTGCGACATGAATCGGCATTGTCTCCTTGCCGAACTGGCGCAGCCTTTCGCGCAGCGAGTCTTTCACGATCCTGGTCGAAACGATCGCCGCCGCGCCAAATCGCGCGACGGTGGCGACGCGGCGCAGATGGCGCGCGTATTCGGCGGAGCGAAAATACTCCGGCGCCTCAAGCGGCAGCAGGTCGTGAATAAAGAACACCGGCTTGATGTCGCGCCGCTTCAGCAGGAAATTGAATGCGCCGTCGATAGCCAGGGGATACTGGCTGACGTTGAGATACAGCGCGCCCTTGGGCAGGTTGCGCGCCGGCGAGCGACCCACCGGCGGTCCGTGCCGACGCACCCAGTCAGCCATTCCGGCGACGAAATGTTTGCGCGAATTGGCGATGCGATGCGGCGCTTGCGCTGACGCCGCGGGACCGTCGCGCAGCCAATGGATAATTCTCTGATAGGCGGGGTCGACCGCCGGATCGTCCGACTCGCCAAAATGTTCGCCGATGCCGTCGATGACGTCCATTGCGCCCTCGCGGGTCAGCATGCGGTGCCCGAGCGCGCGCAGGTAAAGCATGGCGCTCTTCTCGGCGCCGCGCGGGTCGAGAAAGTGGCGGGCATAGGCCATGTCGACGCGGTCGATGCCGTTGGGCGTGCGGTTCCAGACGCGGGTCGTCAGGCGCGTGATGTCATAGGCGACAGGGCGATCCATAATCACTCATATTGGCGGGGGCACCGAGATCACGACCGCGAGGACTGTTTGTCTGCTTGGGCGGACTCTGCGCGAAACGCTGGCGAAAATCCATCCTTGTGATGGTCGGCGGGGTGCCCGCCGATCAAATTCCGACAAGAGCCGTAAATAGGGGTACGGGTCCTCATAAAGCGCGCGCCGGCGGTGTTTTTCACAAACGACTACGCCAGAGCCTCCACACTGGCCCTGGCGGTTTGAGCTTGCGGCGCCCTGAGATGGCGTTAGGATCGCTGTCGAGTATCGGCGACGCGATCCCCCAACTTTTTCGCGCCGTGCGGGGAGGCCGATGAAAACGCCAATCAGCAAACGGCCCCTCAAGAAGAACGCCAGGATTGCGGGCGCCAAGGACGGCGCCGTGCAATCGGTCGATCGCGCCATGGCGCTGCTGGAAGCGCTGGGCGAGGACGAGGAAGGCTATCGCCTGACCGACCTTGCCATCCGCACCGGCCTTTCGCCCTCCACCGCGCATCGCCTGCTGACGACGCTCGAGCAGCGCCGGTTTGTCGAATTCGATCAGAGCGACAACATGTGGCATGTCGGCCGCCAGTCGTTCTCGGTCGGCGCCGCGTTTGTCCGCCGGCGCAATTTTGTCGCGCCGGCGCTGCCGTTCCTGCGGCGCTTGCGCGATCTCACGCACGAGACCGCCAACATGGGCGTCGCCGATGACGGTCAGGTGGTCGTGCTGACGCAGGTCGAGAGCCGCGAGATCATGCGCGCCATTACCAGGGTTGGCGGACGCGCGCCAATGGTCGCCTCGGGGCTCGGCAAGGCGATCCTCGCCACCTATTCAAACGACGAGGTTGCGGCGATCATCCAGCGCCACGGCATGCCGCGGCTGACGCCGCGCTCGGTTGTGCGGGCGGGGGAGTTGCGCGGCGCTCTCGATATCGTTCGCGCTGAAGGCTACGCTGTCGACGACGAGGAATTCCTCACCGGCCTGCGCTGCGTCGCGGCGGCTGTCTATAACGATCAGGGCGAGGCGATGGCGGCGATCTCGGTCTCGGGATTGGCAAGCCGCGTTCCCGCGTCGCGCCTGCCGGAGCTTGGCCGGCTTGTGAATCAGACGGCGCGCGAGCTGACGTTGGCGCTGGGCGGGCGCCCGCCTGAGCAAGCAAGCGCCGTGGTAAAGCAGTTGCGGGCGACATAGCCGGCGCCGGCAAGCGCCGTTCGAAGGCGCGATTTCCATTGTTTGCTCGCGCGCAAACATTTGAAGTTAAAGGGCATTTAAAAACAATTGTCATCAGGCGGAAAACAAGATCGCCGCGATTGTACGGCGCTGCCCGATCGACGATGATCGCCCCGTCCGGCGCGTCAGCGCGGGGGAGGAAATGCAAATGGCGAAGATGAAGGCGATCGAGGCTGCGGTGCGCGTGCTGGAGAAAGAGGGCATCACCTGCGCCTTCGGCGTGCCCGGCGCCGCGATCAACCCGCTCTATGCCGCCCTCAAGGCGCGCGGCACGATCCGCCATATTCTGGCGCGCCACGTCGAAGGCGCCTCACATATGGCTGACGGCTACACCCGCGCCAAGGCCGGCAATATCGGCGTCTGCATCGGCACGTCTGGCCCCGCCGGCACCGATATGATCACCGGCCTCTACGCCGCGATCGCCGATTCGATTCCGATCCTCTGCATCACCGGACAGGCGCCGCGCGCCAAGCTTTACAAAGAAGATTTTCAGGCTGTCGATATCGAGTCGATCGCCAAGCCGGTGTGCAAATGGTCGGTCACGGTGCGCGAACCAGCGCTCGTGCCGATGGTGTTCCAGCAGGCTTTTCACGTCATGCGCTCGGGCCGTCCGGGACCGGTGCTGATCGATCTGCCTGTTGACGTGCAGATGGCCGAAATCGAATACGACGATTCCACCTATCAACCGCTGGCGGTTTACAAGCCGCAGGCGACTCGCGCCCAGGCGGAGCGCGCCATCACAATGCTGAATGCGTCGGAGCGCCCGTTGATCGTTTCCGGCGGTGGCGTCATCAATGCAGACGCTTGCGATCTGCTCGTCGAATTCGCCGAACTCACCGGCGTTCCGGTCATCCCGACACTGATGGGCTGGGGCTCGATTCCCGATGACCATCGCCTGATGGCCGGTATGGTCGGCCTGCAGACCAGCCATCGCTACGGCAATGCGACGTTCCTCGAATCCGATTTCGTTTTCGGCATCGGCAACCGCTTCGCCAATCGCCACACCGGCTCGGTCGAGGTCTACACCAAGGGCCGCAAGTTCATTCATGTCGACATTGAGCCGACGCAGATCGGTCGCGTCTTCGGGCCGGATTTTGGCATCGTGTCGGATGCCAAGGCGGCGCTGAAACTGTTCGTCGAAGTAGCACGGGAAATGAAGAAGGCCGGTCGCCTGAAAGATCGCGCGGAGTGGGCGGGCAAGTGCGAGCATCGCAAGAAGAACATGCTGCGCAAGAGCCACTTTGATGAGGTGCCGCTGAAACCGCAACGCGTTTACGAGGAGATGAACGAGGCGTTCGGCCGCGACACCTGCTACGTCACGACGATTGGCCTGTCGCAGATCGCCGGCGCTCAGTTCTTGCACGTCTACAATCCGCGCAACTGGATCAATTGCGGTCAGGCAGGGCCGCTCGGCTGGACGCTGCCGGCGGCGCTTGGCGTGCGCGCCGCGGACCCGAACCGCACGATTGTCGCGCTGTCCGGCGATTACGACTTCCAGTTCATGATCGAGGAACTCGCGGTGGGCGCGCAGCATAAACTGCCCTATCTGCATGTCGTCGTGAACAATTCGTATCTCGGCCTGATCCGCCAGTCGCAGCGCGGCTTCCAGATGGATTTTGAAGTCTCGCTCGGCTTCGACAATATCAATGCCGCGCCTGAAGGCGATGCGCCAGCGGGGTACGGCGTCGACCATGTGGCGGTTGCGGAAGGGCTCGGTTGCAAGGCGATCCGGGTCAAGAGCCCGAACGAGTTCAAGGACGCCTTCGCCAAGGCGCATGCCTTGATGAAGGAGCACAGTGTGCCGGTGGTGCTGGAGTTCATCCTCGAGCGCGTCACCAACATCGCGATGGGAACCGAGGTCAACAGCGTCAACGAGTTCGAGGAAATCCTCTGTCTCGATCCGAAACTGTCGATCAGCGCCAGTCAGGATATGGGGTGAACGGCAGCGACGAGAACAGCGCACTCACCGTCATTGCGAGCGAAGCGAAGCAATCCATCCACGTGCATGCCGCAACGCGGATTGCTTCGTCGCTTCTCTCCTCACAATGACGGCTAAGGCGCGAGGACGACAGCTTTCAACAAGGACCAAGCCATGCCGAAATTCGCCGCCAATCTGACGTTTCTTTTCAACGAAGCACCCTTCCTCGATCGCTTCGCCCTGTCGCGCAAGGCCGGCTTCAAGGGTGTCGAATATATGTTCCCCTACGCGGAGAATAAGGCCGAGCTGGCGACGCGCCTGAAGGACAACGGCCTGACGCAGGTGCTCTTCAATTTGCCCGGCGGCGATTGGGCGGGGGGCGAACGCGGCATCGCCATTCTGCCCGATCGCAAGGAAGAATTTCGTCGCGGCGTGCATCAGGCCATCGACTATGCCAGCGCGCTGTCCTGCGACCAGGTCAATTGTCTTGCCGGCCTCGCGGCGCAAGGCGCCGATCCCAAGGCGTTGCGCGCGACATTTGTCGAGAACCTCGCCTACGCCGCCGCCGAGATGAAAAAGGCTGGCGTCAAGTTGCTGATCGAGGCGATCAATCCGCGCGACATTCCCCGCTTCTATCTCAATCGCACGGCGCAGGCCTCAAGCCTGATCGACGACGTCGGTTCGGACAATCTCTACATCCAGTACGACATCTATCACATGCAGATCACCGAGGGCGACCTGACGCGCACCATCGACGCCAACCTCAAGCGCATCGCGCATATCCAGCTCGCCGATAATCCTGGCCGCAACGAGCCGGGCAGCGGCGAGATCAACTATCCCTTCCTGTTCCAGCATATCGACAAATCAGGCTATTCCGGCTGGATCGGCTGCGAGTACAAGCCGCTGACAACGACGGCGGCGGGTCTTGGCTGGATCGCGCCGTATCAGTCGGCGCAGTAATTCTCGACAAACGGAGTTCACGCTATGAGCAACATTGGTTTCATCGGTCTTGGCATCATGGGGGCGCCGATGGCGGGGCACTTGATCGCCGCCGGTCACAAGCTTTTCCTGCACACTGTCGGAAAGCCGCCAGAGGCGCTGGTCAAGGCCGGGGGCGTTGCTTGCGCCAGCGGAAAAGAGGTCGCGGAGAAATCCGAGATCATCATCATCATGGTGCCCGACACGCCCAACGTCGAGGACGTTCTGTTCTCGAAGAACGGCGTCGGCGAAGGTCTGTCGAAAGGCAAGATCGTCGTCGACATGAGTTCGATTTCGCCGATCGCGACCAAGGAATTCGCCAAGAAAGCCAATGCGCTTGGCGCCGACTATCTGGACGCGCCGGTGTCGGGCGGCGAGGTGGGCGCCAAGGCTGCTTCGCTGACGATCATGGTCGGCGGCCCCGACGCCGCGTTTGAGAAGGTCAAGCCCATCTTCGAGAAGATGGGCAAGAACATCACGCTTGTCGGCGGCAATGGCGACGGGCAGACGACCAAGGTCGCCAACCAGATCATCGTTGCGCTCAACATCGAGGCGGTGGCGGAAGCGTTGCTGTTCGCCTCCAAGGCGGGCGCCGATCCGGCCCGTGTGCGGCAGGCGCTGATGGGCGGTTTTGCCGCATCGAAAATTCTCGAAGTGCATGGCGAGCGGATGGTCAAGCGCACGTTCGATCCGGGCTTTCGCATTGAACTGCACCAGAAGGATCTGAACCTCGCATTGCAGGGCGCGAAAGCGCTCGGCGTGTCCTTGCCCAACACCGCGATGGCGCAGGAACTGTTCAATTCCTGCGCCGCGCACGGCGGCAAGGCATGGGATCATTCGGCGATGGTGCGGGCGCTCGAAATGATGTCCAATTTCGAGGTCGGCCAGAAGATAGCGTAACGCGCGCGAAACGAGCTGGGGGATGAACGTGGATCACAGAGCGCTGCTGCGCGCCATGTTCGATGCGGCGATCGGCGCCGCGGCGCCGACGCTTTGCGTGCCAATGAATCTGCCGGCGCCGCCCAAGGGGCGCACGATCGTCGTGGGCGCCGGCAAGGCCGCTGCCTCGATGGCCGCCGCCGTCGAGGCGCACTGGCGCGGACCGCTCGAAGGCCTCGTCGTGACGCGCTACGGCCATGGCATGCCGACAAGTCGCATCAAGGTCGTCGAGGCGAGCCATCCCGTGCCCGATGCGGCCGGACCCGCGGCGGCGAAAGCGATTCTCGACAGCGTGCGCGGCCTTGGCCCCGACGATCTCGTCCTTGCGCTGATCTCCGGCGGCGGCTCGGCGCTGCTGGCTCTGCCCGATGGCGACATCACGCTGGCCGACAAGCAGGCGATCAATCGCGCGCTGTTGCGCAGCGGCGCGCACATCGGCGAAATGAACTGCGTACGAAAACATCTTTCGGCGATCAAGGGCGGGCGCCTCGCCGCCGCCGCCGCGCCAGCGCGCGTCGTCAGTCTGATCATCTCCGATGTGCCAGGCGACGATCTCTCGGTCATCGCGTCAGGCCCGACTGTCGCCGATCAAACGACGCAGGCGGACGCGCTCGCCGTGCTGAAGAAATATTCCATCGAAGCGTCGCCTGCCGTGATGCGCCAGTTGAACGATCCGGCGCGCGAGACGCCCAAGCCCGGCAATCCCGCTCTCGCCAATGTTTCGAACATCCTCATCGCGACGCCGCAAATGTCGCTTGAAGCGGCAGCGAAAGTCGCGCGCGAGGCCGGTTTCGCGCCGCTCATTCTGGGCAACGCGATTGAAGGCGAAGCGCGCGAGTGCGCCATCGTCCACGCCGGCATCGCTTTGCAAGCCGCTGGCTATGGCCAGCCAGTCGCGCCGCCCTGCGCGATCATTTCGGGGGGCGAGACCACGGTGACGGTGCGCGGCAAGGGGCGTGGCGGGCGCAACGCGGAATTTCTTCTGGGCCTCGCCATCGCGCTGGACGGTCGCGCCGGTATTTCGGCGCTGGCGGGCGACACCGACGGGATCGACGGCAGCGAAGACAACGCCGGCGCTATTATCACGCCGGACAGCCTCGCGCGCGCCGCGTCGCTTGGCCTCAACGCGCCCGCCCACCTCGCTAACAACGACGCCTATTCAGTGTTTTCGCAGCTCGGCGATCTCGTCGTCACAGGACCGACGCTGACCAACGTCAACGATTTTCGCGTGATCCTCGTGCCGGGGCGGACGTAGGCGACTTCGCGGATCGAGTATCCGCCGCAAGGCGCTCACACCAGAGAAGGATAGCCGGCGGCGATTGCGTCGCGCTCGAACTTCGCAACTGCGTCATAGTGCGCGAAGTCAAGAATCCGCGCTCCGACAAGGCCGAGCGTCTTGCGCGCCTGCGCCAGCGAGGGATCGGCCAGCGCGATGGCCAGTGCGGCGCGCAACGCGGCCAGATGCGTCGGGGCGAACGCATTGCCGACGATAAACGGCAGGCCCGGCGACATCGGACTTTTCGCTATCACGCGGACAGCATCCGCAAGGTCGGGTCGTCCGCGCTGAATCAGTCCGAACGTCACGCAATCAATCGACGCGATGTCGGCGTCGCCCTCGGCGACAAGCATGAGACTTGCCGCATGCGATCCCGAGTTCGCGACTTCACGAAAGAAGCGGTCCCCGTTCGCAATCGGCGCGATCATCGCGCGAAACAAGTTCATGCCGGAATTGCTGTCGCGCGCGTTGATCGCCGCGCGGGCGCCGCGAAAATCCACCGGCGCTTGGCGGGAGTCCGTTTTGTTTGCAACGATAAAACTCCGATGCGCGGCGCCGACGCAGCCGGGAAAATCGTAGATCGGCGTCGCGACAAGCGTCACGCGGCGATGCAGGGACGTGACGTAGGGATAGCCGCAAGTCTGGCCGAAAACGAGGTGCGGGCTTGACCACAGATCGTGCAAGTCGATGCCGGACGTCAAGGCCGAGGGCGCGGCCAATCCGGTGTCACGCAACCTCGCGGCGATCTCGCGCCAAAGCGCATCATTCGCTTCGGCGGTCCAGGAGAAATCGTACATTCCCATGCTGGCGTGAGGACTTGCCGGCGCGTCGCTCACGAGACCTTGCGCGGATGCAGCATCGAATCGTGCGGCCTTACAAAATAGCGCCTGAGGATGTCGAAATAGGTGGCGTAGACCAGCCCGCCGTTGCGCTCGACCAGCGCCGCGCGGTTCATTCGATACCACGCCGGGAGCCGATACCATGGCATGTTGCGGCGCAGATGATGCGCGACATGCAGATTGTTGAACAGGAACAGCGGCCCGAGAATCCACGCGTTCTCGACGATCGCGGTGCGGCGCTCAACTTCGTCGGCGGCGCGGTGCTCGGCGAACGAACGCACCATCGCCAGCGCCGTGCCGGCGTAGACGAAGCAGAAGAAATACGTCAGCGCAGACATTTGGCAGACGCCAACGACCCACGCCAGGACGACAGCCGCTTGCATGAGATGCTGGGCGACAATTCGCGCCGTCTTGCGATCGCCCGCAACGATCTTGGCAATCTGAAACTTCCAGAAGCGCAGGATCGACCACATCGGCCCGATCGCCAATCGGCCGAGCAGCGTTGCTTGCATCCTGACCATCATCTGCCCGAACCGGCCAAGCGTCCGCCATTGCTCCGGCATCCAGTAATAGGATTCGGGATCGTCGAGCGGGTCGGTTAGCCGCTCGTCATTGTGGTGGGCGAGATGCGAGTGACGATAATGTTCGAACGGCAGCCAAAGCGCCAGCGGCCATTGCCCTATCAGCGTATTGATCCAGCGCTTGCGCGTCGGGTGGCCGTGAATGATCTCATGTTGCAGGCTCATGTGCCAAGCCACCGACCAGGCGCCGAGCGGCGCAAGAATCCACAGCGGCAAATCGTCGTGAAAATATGTCGCGCCAAACCACAGGGAGAAAATCAGGATCGCCAATCCGATCGTCGGCCACTCCACCCGCGGCGTCGGATACGGCACGTCTCTTATTTGCATTTGTGTTCGCCCAGCCCGGCGACGAGAGAATCATTGCGCTGTCGGATTCGCAATAAGGATTATGCGCTTCAGCCCATAAAAAATGCTTAAGCTCATGCGCTAGAGGCATGAAGAATCAGGAAAAATTTGATTGTGCTGAAATCCGAGGAGGCCCGTCTACGCCGTAACCGGCGTTTTGGCCAGCGCGTTATTCGGCGGACGCGCGCCGGGTGACAGTGTCGCCAGCGATCCGGCGGCGATGGCCGCGGCGAGCCATTGTTCTGGGCTCGAACCGCTCAGCCAACGCGCCAGAAACGCGGCGATAAAGGCATCGCCCGCGCCGGTCGTATCGACAACTTCGCAGGCTTGTGCTGGCATCGACCAGCGCGCTTCGCCAGCCGCCATTTGCGCGCCGCCCGCGCCGCGCTTGATGGCGACGATCGGGTAGAGCGCCGCGAGCTGACGGAGCTGTTCGTCGGGATTGGCGGCGCCGGTCAGCGTCTCGGCTTCGTCGGCATTTGGAAAGATCATCTTTGCGCCAGCGGTCCAGGCGAGGAAACGCTGCGGCCCGACTTCTGTGAGAAATCCGGCTGACGCCGGGTCGATCGATACCGGCAAGCCCAGCGCCCGCGCCCGCGCCATCGCCGCGATCGCCGCCGCGCGGGGAGACGGCGCGAAGAGCGAATAGCCGGAGAGATGAATCAGCCGCGCGTTTTCGATTGGCGCCTTGGCGATATCCTCATACGTCAGCGTCTCATTGGCGGCGCGGTCGGTGAGAAAACTGCGCTCGCCATCGGGATCGATCAAGGCGATCAACCGGCCGGTCTCATGCCGCGCATCGCCAGCCAGCCACGGCGTCACGCCAGCGCGTCGAAAGAGTTCCTGCTGCGCGGCAAGGTCCGCGGCGCCGACGCGGCCGACGAAATCGACCTCGACGCCAAAATGCGCCAGCCAGATTGCCTGATTGGCCGCCGAACCGCCCTGACGCATCAGGATATTGGCGCGCCGGTCGGAGCCCTTCACCAGCGGACCTTCGCTGCGCACGATGATGTCCAGCATGACATCGCCAACGACTAGCACACGGCCGGCGTGGGTTGAGCCGGCGCTCACCCGCTAGAGCCGTGAAAGTTCTACCGCGACCTGCGCGGCAAGTTCGGCGTTGTTCTTGACCAGCGCCATATTCGCTTCGAGACTGCGCCCGCCCGTCAGCTCGACGACGCGCTTCAACAGGAACGGCGTCACTTCCTTTTGTCCGATGCCCTGCGCCTTGGCTTCGGCGACCGCTTCGGCGATGCGCGCTTCCATAATGTCTGCGTCAAGCGCGTGGCTCTCGGGAATCGGATTGGCGATGATCAGGCCGCCCGGTCCAATCTGCTGCTGCAATCGCACCATGCGCGCCAGATCGCGTCGTCCCTCGCAGCGATGATCGAGCCGATAGCCGCTGGAGCGAGCATAAAACGCGGGAAATTCGTCGCAGCGATAGCCGACGATCGGCACCCCCTGCGACTCGAGATATTCGAGCGTCTTGCCGATATCGAGGATCGATTTCGCGCCAGCGCACACGACCGCGACCTTGGTGCGCGAAAGTTCGACGAGATCGGCGGATATATCGAACGTTTCCTGCGCGCCGCGATGCACGCCGCCGATGCCCCCCGTCGCGAAAATCTCGATGCCGGCGAGGGACGCCAGATACATCGTCGCCGCGACGGTCGTGCCGCCCGCGCCGCCGCGCGCCACGACGGCGCTGAGATCGCGTCGCGACGCCTTGACCACGCCGCCCGCGAGCTGGCTCAGCCGCTCCAGCGCGGCGCCATCGAGACCGATCTTGAAGCGCCCGTCGATGACCGCGATCGTCGCGGGGACCGCGCCCTTGGACCGCACGGCTTTTTCCAGGTTAAGCGCGGTTTCGTGATTTTGCGGGAATGGCATGCCATGCGTGATGATCGTCGATTCCAGCGCGACGACCGGGCTGTTCGTCGCCAATGCGGCCGCAACTTCGGCGCCGATATCGAGAAGGCCCGCGGTGTCCATGAAATCCCCTCACAATTGTGCGCGTCGCAGCCGGCGCCGCATTGTGCCGGATTACGGCGGTCCGATCAATTCGCGCGCGGCATTTGGCGAGAATTGCTTCGTTGGGGGTTTACGCATCTTTCAAACTGGTTAACGTGCGGCTTAACGCGGGATTGGAAAGCCGTCATGGAAGAAAAGAAGCCAGATCATCTCAAGGCGGTGCCGATGAGCTTGAGCGTCGCGATGCGCCGCGCGCGGCTCGAGAGCGTTGAGCAGATCGAAGCGGTCGCAGACCTGCGCCAGGCCGAAATCGCGCGGCTCGAATTGCTGCAAGAGGCTGTCAAACCCGTCATCGATCACACGCCGGATGGAGTCGATTTGTTCGATGCGGGCATCGCCTATGGCGAACGGCCCAGATTGTTCATCGACATGATCGGTTTTGTCGAAATGGCGCATGACCGGCGCACATACCGTTTCTTGCAGGATACGCGGCACGGGCGCGTGCTGATCGCCGAGAGCGAGCGAATCGATCGGCTCGTTGACGCCATCACCAATTATGTCGCGCGCCGCATCGTCGAGCGCGAACGCGCGCTGGCGTCGGACTGGCGCAGCGATGCGCAGGAGCGGGGGGAAACCGGGAAGTTGGCGGCGGCGAAGGCGACCGTCGTTGCAAGGCAAACGGAAATGGACAGGTCCGCGTCGCCGGACGCCGCGCCGCTGTCACGGCGCCGATCGTGGCTGCGCGGTTTTGGCGACGCGTTCAATTTCCTGCTTCTGACTCTGGGCTCGCTAACTTTCGTCGTGCTGCTGGGGCTTGGCGGCTACGCGCTTTGGCTGACCTGGGGGCGGGCGCTGTGGGCGGTGTGGGTGGGGCAGGGGTCGCTGTGAGGCTTGATGAAAACAAAGAAAAAGCGATGCGGCATTTGCTCCAATACGAGCGGTTCGAGGGAAATCAATGGACGGCCTCACTTTCCTGTCAAACTTGGCGAAATATCTTGCATGGCCATCCTTGGTCGCTTTCCTGGTATGGAAATTTACCCCGCAGCTTGCCGATCTATTCAGCAGAATTACTGAGCTTTCTTTCCCGGGCGGCAATGCGAAATTTACGAACGAGCTCAAGCTAGCGGAGGACACGAAAGAGAAGGCAATCGCAGAGACCCCGGTGCTGCGTGGTGATCCCGCACAACCAATCTATTCGTACTCTGCCGTGAATGATCCGGTCGTTGAACTCGCAAGCAGATTTCCTGAATTGGCGGTATTGGAGTCATTCAAAGTAGTCGAGCGCGCACTTACTGGGCTAATGACAAATGCGCCTACGAAGTTGACTAATTCGAACGTCTCGCAGTTTGTCGCAAAACTATACAAAGAAGAAATGATCGGACCGACACACTTTACATGGTTTCAGGAGCTACGATCTCTTAGAGCCGATCCAAGAACTTGTTGATTCGGATGAATCGGTTGTGATTCACTGTCGGGTGCGTGATTCTCATGGAGCACCCGAGCATGTGGAAGCT
>JAYUFK010000004.1:0-2741 GCA_043739325.1 Methylocapsa sp.
AACCCTTCGCAGTAGGCCTGGATCAGCGTTTCGCCCGCGACCTTCGATGCCGCGTAAAGCGAAGTCTGGATTGGAAACGGCGCATTCTCCGGCGTGGGAATGATCTCCGCTTCGCCATACACCGAGCCGGTGGATGAAAACGCAATCCGCTTGATTCCATTGGCACGCATGGCTTCCAGCACATTGAAGGTTGCAATGGTGTTTTGCTGCAAGTCCCTCTCCGGGTGTTCGGTGCCGAAACGCACGTCGGCATTCGCCGCGAAATGAAACACGGAGTCGCAGCCCTTCATCGCGCCGGTCAATGCCGGGAGATCGAGATTATCTCCCCGGACCAGCGTAAAATGCGGATTCCCTTCTGCGTCGGCGAGGAACTCCATCTGTCCCGTCGAAAGATTATCCCACCCGACGACCATCCGTCCGTGCGCCAGCAATTGATCCACCATGCTGCTCCCGATGAATCCGGCCGCGCCGGTGACAAATACTCGTCGCATACTGGGCTGATCAGACATTTCGGCAATCATGGCCTCATTCGCGGTTGCCGTCCATCCTCGCGCTCACGCTTTGCACGCAATAGCAGAATGGTCATTTTGCAGTCGATGTCTCTCCGACATCCAAATCCCGGAAATGCAAGGCACCACTTCGAACTGCCGAGAAATCAGGGTTGGGATTCGTGTGCATTAGGCTCACAAGGCTGTCACTGCGCAAGCGAAGCGGTTTGCCACACGATTCCAAAAGTTTCAAGCCAACCCAAATCGGCCACGAAGGGACATTCAGAAACCAGACTTTCTTTCGTCGTTTGCTGGAGATCAGTTTGAGCACCTCTCGGAAGGTGTAAGACTTCGGATTTGCGGCTGTAAGACACTGGCCGTCCGCTCTCAGGCGGCCCTCCACATAATCAAGGCACGCTTGGGCGACATCATCGCTATGGGCAAGGTAAACGATTTGTCGGCCTCCAGAAACAAGCGGCAGCACCGGGGTGCGTTCCATCAGCTCGGCAAGCTTCCCGATCATCCCGCCAAACGACTCGGAATAAACAAGCCCCGGTCTAAGTGCCAGCCCGCCGAGTCGGATGACTTCTGACTCCACTTCAACCTTTGCCTTTCCATACAGCGATTTGCAGTCTGCGTACGCCGCCATAGACGACATGAACACGAGTTTCCGAACCCCGCCGCCAGCCGCCGCGCGAAACAACTCCAGCGATCCCGAAACATTGACGCGCTCGATCTCGCGCCATGACAGCGGTCGAAAATCGTAGGCGCAATGAACGACAGCCTCGATGTCTCGGAATGACTCTGGTGCAAGCGGCGCGTCCAGACGCCAACGATCACCCGTTGTCGCGAGCAGTTCCACCACATCCCAGCCGGCATCCCTGAATCGGCTCGCAATCGCCCTTCCCAAATACCCGGATGCCCCTGTTATGATACACCGGCGCATGGGATGGTTAGAATTCTGCGGCTTCGCTTGCGATCCGATGAGCATTCGCCATCGCAGTGAATGTGATCGTGGTGGCCGCGAGTGACGGCAGGATCGACGCATCCACGAGATGCACCTTCTCGAAACCGTTCAAGCGGCCCAGTAAATCGGTTTCGCCGGAACCGGGCGTGGTCGACATCGGGAACGTCGAGCCGATATGAAAACTGCCACCCGGCTTTCCCGCATTCGCCATCGGTCCCACAGGAATGGCCCGCAAAAGCCGGCTCTGGCTGTAGAGTTTCCTTACCACACGTCGGATCACCTGGGCCGTCACTTTATTCGGAACGGCTTTCACGCAGAGTTTCCGCCTCGTCCCAGTGCGCGTCAACGTTAGCGCCAGTTGTTGGGACTGATCCGAGTGGAGAAATCCCATCAAAATCAGGAGCCGGGACACAACTGCTCCGAGCATCGGTGTTACAAACGGCGCAAACGGCCCGGTCATGTTCCTCAGCGCCGCTGGCAGTAAATCGTTGTACGTGTAAGTCTGAAGATGCACTGTTCTGTTGCAAACTTTTGGGTCAATCAGTTCGAGAAATATCTGGCTCAATGTGTGAAGCCGCTCGGTTTCCATGCCACGCGGCCCGTGCGCCCGCAGCAGCGGAACCAGAAAATACTGGCTGTCGCGGGCCATCACCGTCGTATCGAACTTTTCCAGCGATTCGAGCACGAGTGCCGCCGTGGGCAGGACGCCGCAGGCCACAAACAGCCGTTCGAAACATAGGTCCGTCCGCCCGCCCGTTGCATCCTCGCACTCGACGAACACCTGTCCGCCTTTTTCGACGAAACGGCGGGCGGCGAGACCGGGCCGATAGTCCACGAGCCCCGCCTTGCTCCATGCCCGGATCGTCGTCGCGCTGTTGTAGATCGCCTCGTACGGGCATCCATAAGCGCAGAGGCCGCAATACTGGCATCCATCCAGCGCGCCCGGCGTCGCTGCCCGAATCGCCACGCGACCGCGACCAAAGTGAATGCCTCGCGCGAGCAGCGTTTCCCGAGCACGCGTCAGATCGGCGTGGAATGCACGAGCTTGGGAACACCACGACACATCTTCAAACTGGAAAGACAACCCGGGGAACAACACATCCAGATCGTCGTTCGCGCCCGTCAATCGCGTCAACTTCGCGACAGCTTCGTAATGAGACTTGAGGTCCGCTATCTGGATCGGCCAGTCGGGAACATCCTCCTGACGCCAGGGCATCAGCGCAGCGCCCCAGACATTGCTCAGCCCGCCCAACGCGAACGACGGCCGCACCGTCGAACCGTGGATT
>JAYUFK010000005.1:0-7594 GCA_043739325.1 Methylocapsa sp.
TTGAACCGCGTTCCCACGCCACAATCAGTCGCAAAGGCACGACCGCTCGACGCGACACACACCAACTTTCTGACCCTTGACCAACACGGATACTCTAGTGAGATCTAACTTTTATCGCGTTAATCTCTTTCCACGCACGAAAACGCTTCAGACTGTAAGTCCGACGACGCCTATAAGAGGCGTGCGATTTTGAGTCGCTGCTGCAGGATGACAGATCGATTGACCGTTAGAGCCTCCATTTTCAACCTTCTGAGTCTTGCGGTCGCAATGCTAGGCCCTTGCTTTCAAGCGCGGGCGGAATTTTCTTCGTGCGTGGACGGAATTAGGGCTGAAGCTATTCGCATTGGCGTTTCGCCCCGCACCGTCGAGAGCGCTCTTCACGATGTAAAAGTGGATCAAAAAGTCCTCGAACTTGAAGGCTTTCAGCCTGAATTCAAGACACCGATCTGGGACTATCTCGCGGCGCTTGTCGATGACGAACGTGTGAAGGACGGTATGGCCGCCATGGCGAAAAACGCCAAGTCTCTTGATTTGGCCGAACAACAGTATGGGGTAAGTCGATACGTTATTGCCGCGATCTGGGGTGTAGAATCTGATTTCGGTCGTGAAATGGGCGCAAGGCCGCTTATCCCGTCACTTCTTACTCTTGCTTGTTCAGGGTCACGAAGGCCTAAATACTTTCGCGGAGAGTTGATGGCCACGCTGAGAATAATTGATCGGGGCGACATACCTCTGGAAGAACTGAAAGGTTCTTGGGCAGGAGCATTTGGGCAGACGCAATTCATGCCCTCGACTTTCTTGCGTTTGGCAGTTGATCTCGACGGTAGTGGCCGAGATATTGTCGCAAATGCGTCAGCCGCGCTGGGTTCGACAGCTAACTATCTCAAAAAATCGGGTTGGAAGACCGATGAAAATTGGGGTTTCGAAGTGAAACTTCCCGCAAGTTATTCCGGCATTTCCGGAAGAAAAGACAGAAAATCTATGTCTTATTGGGCGAGCAAAGGTATTAAGAGGATCAATGGTGACGACCTAACAGGAAGCGATAGCGGCCTGCTTCTACCTGCCGGACGTGAGGGGCCTGCGTTCTTGGTCACGCGGAATTTCGAAGCTATCTATAGTTACAATGCTGCAGAATCTTACGCCCTAGCGGCGGCAATTTTGGCGCAAAGGTTGGCGGGCGGGCCCGGGATTGTCACACCATGGCCAACTGATGATCCAGGGCTTTCTAGAGCAGCGCGGCGCGAATTGCAGCTGCTGCTTGCCAAACGCGGTTATGACGTTGGCGCGCCGGACGGCGCGATCGGAGCAAAGACAAAATCCGCGGTGGCGGACTTTGAAGAGAAGTCAGGCCTCAAAGTCGATGGGCGCGCATCCCTGAGAGTTCTCAATGCGCTCCGTCAGTAAGGTTGACCCGTCGCGACTTTCATATACTCCTGATGAAGTGACGATGG
Organism: Methylocapsa sp.; assembly: GCA_043739325.1. Lineage (GTDB taxonomy): Bacteria > Pseudomonadota > Alphaproteobacteria > Rhizobiales > Beijerinckiaceae > Roseiarcus. Next base: position 1,452 of record JAYUFK010000005.1, read on the forward strand.
TTCGTGATGTTCGAAACGTTCTCAGAAGACACCATCTACGCTTTGGCAACCGGCTTCGGTAAGGCGGCCGTCGCGATTATAAGAATTTCTGGCCAAAGATCGGCCGATATTCTAGCTCATGTATGTCCACAGGCAGTTTTTCCAGAACGCCGTGCGGTATTTACTGCGATCCGCGACCTCTCCGGGGCGATTTTAGATCGGGGGCTAGTGCTAAGGTTCCCAGCTCCGCGTAGTTTTACGGGAGAGGATATGGTCGAATTTCAAATCACGGGAAGCCGCGCGGTTGTCGCGGAGGTAATGGAAATGCTGTCGAGTTTCCCAAGAACCAGGCCAGCTGATGCAGGAGAATTTGCCCGCCGCGCGTTTAAGAATGGGAAACTTGACCTTGTCGAGGTGGAGGGATTGGCTTCGGTGGTTGAAGCCGAGACGCGAGCTCAATTAGATCATGCGATGCGAATGGCGGACGGGGAGCTGAGCCAACGAAGCGAAGAAGTACGTGGATTACTTCTGCGGGCGATGGCGGTTTTGGAGTCAGCAATTGATTTCTCAGACGTTGAAGATGCGGCAAACTTCTCGATCGCGCAGATTCTGCCTTGGGTAAAACAAGCGCATGAAATGTTGGCGGATTTGATGAAAAATTCCACCTTATCCGAGCGACTTCGCGAAGGAATGACAGTCGTAATTGCGGGGCCTCCGAACGTGGGCAAATCGACCTTGCTTAATTACCTCGCAAAGAGAGACGTGGCCATCGTCTCTCCCCTCCCAGGCACCACGCGGGATAGCTTGGAGGTTGCCGCTGTAGTTGCCGGCTATCCCGTTACCTTCGTCGACACCGCCGGCATTCGAGAAACGAATGATCCGATTGAGGCGCTCGGCATCGCGCACAGCCGCAAGTGGAGCAAGCGCGCAGATGTGATTCTTTGGTTATCCGATGGGCATTACGCGCCGCTGCCGGAAGAGTTTGCTGACAGGTCGATTCTCGAAGTGCGAACGAAGGCGGATATCGTTGAGCAAGGCTTCTTAACGCCTGGGGCCATCGCTATCTCGGCTAAGTCGGGTCGCGGGATCGACGAACTCATCCTAAAGGTCGCGGAATTTGCGAAGGAATATTTCGCGGGCGTCGGGCATGTGGCCTTCGGCACGGAACGCCAGCTTAGGGCTGCACGCGATGCGCATTCGGCCCTGCGACAGATCCTCCTTGAACCTGCACGAGCTGAAGAATTGATCGCTGAAACCTTGCGCCAAGCCGTTCATGCGATGAGTCGATTAACGGGACGCATTGAGGTAGAAGAAGTCCTCGGTGAGATCTTTTCGCGCCTGTGCGTGGGAAAATAGACCTGTTTCACGTGAAACGTGGTGATCATGAGCTACGATGTAATTGTGGTCGGCGGAGGCCACGCTGGCGTGGAAGCTGCCGCGATCTCAGCGCGAATGGGTGCAAAGACAGCTTTGCTGACCCAACGGATTTGCACAATCGGAACGATGTCGTGCAACCCTGCGATCGGGGGATTGGGAAAGGGTCACCTCGTGCGCGAAATCGATGCATTTGATGGCATTATGGCGCGGGCGGGCGATCTTGCGGCGATCCAATATAGGGTACTCAACAGGCGGAAAGGCCCTGCCGTTCAAGGGCCCAGGATACAAGCGGACCGTCGGCTCTATAAACAGGCAGTACAATCGCTACTCAAATGCACCGTCGGTTTGTCGCTTATTGAGGCGGAATGCTCGCGGCTTCATTTCGCGGGAAATAAAATTGACGGACTCGTAACCAGGGACGGAGCGCTTCATCTCTGTAAATCCGTCGTTCTGACGACTGGAACGTTTCTTAACGGCGTCGTTCATATGGGGCAACGACAGTTTTCCGCGGGTCGGCTCGGTGACGCCGCTGTAGCGGAGCTGTCAGCGCAATTGAGCGAACTGGGTTTTACCCTAGGGCGCCTGAAAACCGGGACGCCCCCGCGGTTAGATGGTCGAACAATAGATTTCGAGCGCACGCAACCGCAATGGGGTGACGATGAACCTCAATATCTCTCATCGCTAACAAAACGAACGACCGCACCGCAGACTTTGTGCCACCTCACTAGGACGACACAAAACTCGCACGACATAGTTCTTCGCAATGTCCTAGAGACGGCAGTTTATTCTGGCGCGATTTCCGGGCGCGGCCCTCGTTATTGTCCCTCGATCGAAGATAAAGTCGTCCGATTCGTGGATCGGCAAAGCCATCAAATTTTCTTGGAGCCTGAGGGCCTGGACGACAATGTCATTTACCCAAACGGCATCTCGACGTCTTTGCCGATCGCGGTGCAGGAAGCGTTGGTACGCAGCATCCCTGGATTGGAGCGAGCGGCTATTTTGCAACCAGGCTACGCAATTGAATATGATTATGTAAACCCGACGCAATTGCTGCCGACTCTTATGACGCGCGGTGTGCCGGGTCTCTTTCTGGCAGGGCAAATTAATGGAACGACGGGCTACGAGGAAGCGGCTGCGCAGGGCCTCGCTGCAGGTCTGAATGCGGCATTGCATGCTGGGCTTCGAACATCCCACAATTTCGACAGGACTAATTCCTATATAGGCGTAATGATCGATGATCTAATTTCCCGCGGCGTAACGGAACCGTACAGGATGTTCACATCCCGGGCCGAGTTCCGGCTTTCTCTGAGGGCTGACAACGCGGACGAGCGACTGACGCCACTGGGCATGGAACTGGACGCCGTTGGAGCGGAACGCAAAGCACAGTTTCGGGGGCTCAGTGTTACGCTTCAGCAGGCTAGACATATGTTGCGAAGTCTGAACGGTGGCCCAGCCTTGCTGAACCGACACGGCCTATCGGTTGCTCGGGATAGTGTTCGCCGCAGCGCCTTTGAGTGGGCAGGCTTCTCGGGGATCAGTCTGTCGGCATTAACTTCCGTTTGGCCTGAATTGGGGACAATTGACGCGACCCTGATACCTCGGCTGGAGGCCGACGCGAAATACGATGTATATGTCGAACGGCAAAAAAAGGATGTTGATCGTCAGAAATCAGACGAGGCTCTCGAGATTCCAGTCGATTTTGATTTCCTCTCGATAGCAGGCTTTTCAAACGAGATGAAAGTTAAGTTCCACAATTTCCGACCTGCCAATATCAGTCAGGCTAGCAGAATTGAAGGCGTAACACCGGCCGCGCTTTTGCTCCTTTCAGCCCATGCGCGACGTCGTAGCGAGTTGAAACGATCCCCGGAAGCCGTCGTGACGGTTTCACGTGAAACATGAGGCGTGGAACTTGCGGATTTCCGAGACTCTTCCAGAAAGCTCCAGAAATAAACTACGCAATTATGTCCGGCTGCTCGATCAGTGGAAAAACATAACCAATCTCACGTCCCGTGAAAGCTTTCATCAAATTTGGGAAAGACATATTGAAGACAGCGTCCAACTCCAAAAATCACGCCCAACAGCGCGATTGTGGCTAGATGTAGGATCGGGAGCAGGATTTCCGGGGATTGTGATTGCAAGTATTTTGTCGGACGCAGACGGCGCAAGAGTACACTGTGTGGAGAGCGATGGCAGAAAGTGCGCATTTTTGCGCGTCGTGGCCGAGAGACTACATATTCCAGTGAAAGTCCATCAATGCCGGATCGAGACCCTGTCGCCTGATGCTGTCCGCGATGTCGAAGTTATCACTGCTCGCGCCTTTTCATCGCTCCGAAATATATTGACTGTGACAAAACCCTTTATCGAACAAGGAGCCGTTGCCGTCTTGCCGCGGGGCAGATCCGCGCTCAAAGAGGTTGAAGCTTTGGACATGAGCGACTATATCATCGTGGCGACGACAAACCCCCAACATAGCGACGGGGTCATTCTTCATATTCAAAACCGGAATAGAGAGCTGTAATGGTTCATGAATTGCAACGTGAACAGGGCCGGGGTTCAATTGCGCCCCGAGTTCTTGCTCTTGCAAATCAAAAAGGCGGGGTAGGCAAGACAACCACGGCGATCAATCTTGGTACCGCACTAGCGGCAATCGGAGAAAAAGTTCTAGTCATCGACCTAGACCCGCAGGGCAATGCGTCGACTGGACTAGGGATTGATCGGACTCGACGCGGAATTTCTACTTATGACGTGCTGACAGGAGCACGTAGCCTTTCTGCTGCTCAGCAACCGACGGCCATACCCCGGCTTAGTATAGCGCCCGCCACTTTAGATCTGCTCGGGGTTGAAATTGAGTTGTCGACCTACCAAGATCGGCTTGTTAGACTAAAATCAGCAATAGAAACCTATTCACTGTCTAGCTACAACACAGAACTAGCTTCCTATATTCTTGTAGACTGCCCGCCGTCGCTAAATTTAATCACTATTAACGCGCTCGCTGCCGCCCATGCGGTTGTAGTGCCGCTTCAATGCGAGTTTTTCGCACTTGAAGGACTTTCGCAATTGTTAAATACTGTCGATCAAGTCAAAAATACGATTAATCCACAGCTCGTCATCCATGGTGTTGTTCTTACAATGTTTGACCCGCGAAATTCACTTTCCAACCAAGTCGTGGCTGATGTGCGTTCATTCCTTGGGGAGAAAGTGTATGAAACCGTTATTCCAAGAAACGTGCGTGTTTCTGAAGCGCCGTCGCATGGAAAACCTGTACTCCTTTACGATCTGAAATGCGCCGGCAGCCAAGCTTACCTGAAATTGGCCTCGGAAGTCATTCAGCGCGAACGTTGTTCTCACGCAGCCTGATGTATTAAGTAAGAAGACATGCCAGAATCCACTCACCGGAACTCAGAACCGCGGCAGCGACTTGGGCGTGGGTTGGCGGCTTTGCTGGGCGATGCGAAGGCGGGAGCAGAAACACAGGGTCAGCCGCAAGGTGTCAAACAGGTTCCTGTTGAGTTTGTGCGTTCAAATTCCAGAAATCCGCGTCAATCTTTCGCGGAAAGCGATCTAAATGACTTAGCCGCTTCAATTCGAGAGCGAGGGATCATTCAACCGATAGTCGTGCGACCTGTTGCGGGGGCGACCGACGCATATGAGATTGTGGCTGGTGAGCGTCGCTGGCGTGCGGCGCAACGCGCCGGGTTGCACACTGTTCCCATCATATCTATGCAAATAAATGACCGAGAGGCATTGGAACTGTCGATCGTCGAAAATGTTCAGCGGGCTGATTTGAACGCGCTCGAGGAGGCTCGCGGTTACGCGCAACTAGCCTCAGATTATGGATATAGCCATACAGACATAGGGCGTATTATCGGAAAAAGTAGAAGTCATGTCGCTAACACATTGCGTTTGTTGGGACTTCCGGAACATACTCGAAAACTGCTGTACGCCGGCGCTTTATCCGCCGGCCACGCGCGCGCGTTACTTAGTGTTACAGACCCAGATGGCGTTGCGGATAGGGTAGTGGCGCGAGGACTAACAGTTCGTGATGTTGAGAAGCTCAGCGGAAACAGTGAACAACTCGCGACACCAAGAGATGATCGGCGAGACACTGACGTCGTAATAGGAGATTTAGAGAAAAGTCTGACTCTATCTCTCGGTGCCCAAATCACAATCCGGAATGATAAACGAATGCGTGAAATTCGGATTAAATTCAAAACTTTGGATCAACTAGAATGTATTTGTAACCGCCTCCTAAACATGAATTCAGAGGGTAAATAGAACTGAATTGACTGGCTCCTAGCTATTCCAAGTGGGTAAAAGAAACCTCTAACACAAGATAGATCGGAAAACGGCGGTTTTTGCGAGTAAAGCAATAGAAAGTCTGCCCGGATTGCTCCGCTAAAAAATCCGGACGGAGCCGACGATCTTTGTCACAAGGCTCCTCGCTATTCCGAGTGGGTAGCGGATACCAGCGTGTGCGGCGTAGCAACACCGGGCCGTGGAACTCACGGCAGCCCCCAAGTGGCGACGGTCGGAACCTTACAGGAGCCCAAGCTGACGGCTGCGGGGGCCATAGGCCCGCCTTTACAATGGCCTGGGCGTCATCGACCATCGCACGTCGACGTCGGGGCGAACCGTTGCACCATCCTCGCTAGCCGCTCTCGCCGTATCTCACTCTCTGGATGCGGATAAAATGGTAATTGCTCAGGCCGTGAGGGGCAGCGGGATATCGGCGAGAGTTAGGCGGATTGCCTGTAGGGCGTGGACGCCTCGGCGTCTGGCGGTTTCGA
>JAYUFK010000006.1:0-2735 GCA_043739325.1 Methylocapsa sp.
TTCGGCTTCCGGAAGGTCGGCTTCCTGCCGCAGGTCGGGTTCAAATTCGGCCACTGGACCGACACCGTTATGGTGCAGCGTTCGCTCGGCCTCGGCGGCACGCAGCCGCCCGATCCCTAACTAAAGCGTTACGGCGCGATCAGGCGAAGTCCTTTTCTGCAAAAACAATCGAATCACGGCTTGCGAGGGCGCTCGGCCTCGATGATCGCCGCTTCGTGGTACCAAGCGCCGCCGCAAACCGAAGTCGACATCGCGAAATCTGTTGGTTCGTGCTTTGGGTTTGCTTGAGAGCCTCGCAATTTCAGCGCATTGCGCCCGGCGGGCGGAAATTGCAAAATTTGAGCCGTTTGGCGCTGGATTTGCGAATCCATCGGTCATTTTCCTTCGATTTTGTCTCCCGGAGCCGTCCGGATACGTGTTGTAGCACCAAAAATCGCATTGTTTCGTTCACGAGGGGGTGAAAATGCGCCATTTCGAATATTTCTGCCAACTGTATCTCATCGACAGATGACGCAGACGCAACATTCGTTTTGCTTCGCAGCGAAAAACCCGCCGCCTTGTCCGACTTCTTTCGCATTCGCGAGCTGGCACGGCTCGTGCTACGGGCCCAACGATCCGGGGGCGACCTGGTTCCGGCGGGGAGGCGAGGCCTTCGCCGGCCGGACGTTATCAACGACGAGAGAACGCGATGACGAAGTACAAGTTGGAATATATCTGGCTCGACGGTTATACGCCGACGCCGAACCTGCGCGGCAAGACGCAGATTAAGGAATTCGAGTCTTTCCCCAAGCTGGAGCAGCTGCCGCTCTGGGGCTTTGACGGCTCCTCGACCCAGCAGGCTGAAGGTCATTCCTCGGATTGCGTGCTCAAGCCCGTCGCCATTTACCCCGATGGCGCCCGCGTCAACGGCGCGCTGGTGATGTGCGAAGTGATGATGCCCGACGGCAAGACGGCCCATTCCACCAACAAGCGCGCGACCATTCTCGACGATTCCGGCGCGTGGTTCGGCTTCGAGCAGGAATATTTCTTCTACAAGGACGGCCGCCCGCTCGGCTTCCCGACCGAAGGCTATCCGGCCCCGCAGGGCCCCTATTACACCGGCGTCGGCTACAAGAACGTCGGCGGAATCGCGCGCGAAATCGTCGAGAAGCACCTCGACCTGTGTCTGGCCGCCGGCATCAACCACGAAGGCATCAACGCCGAAGTGGCCAAGGGCCAGTGGGAATTCCAGATTTTCGGCAAGGGTTCCCGGACCGCCGCCGACCAGATGTGGATGGCGCGTTACCTGTTGCTGCGTCTGTGCGAGAGCTATGGCGTCGATGTCGAATGGCATTGCAAGCCGCTCGGCGACACCGACTGGAACGGCTCAGGGATGCACTGCAACTTCTCGACCGATCATATGCGCGGCGTCGGCGGCAAGCCCTATTTCGAGGCCATGATGACGGCGTTCGAAAAGAACATCATAGAGCACATCGCGGTCTATGGCCCCGACAACGACAAGCGCCTGACCGGCAAACACGAAACCGCGCCGTGGAACAAGTTCAGCTGGGGCGTGGCCGATCGCGGCGCCTCGATCCGCGTGCCGCATTCCTTCGTCAATAGCGGCTACAAGGGCTATCTCGAGGATCGCCGTCCGAACTCCATGGGCGACCCCTACCAGATCGCCTCGCAGGTTCTGAAGACTATCGCGGAAGTGCCGACGGCGAAATCCGCCGCAGCGTAAGCCGCCATTGGGGCGCGGCGTGCGGGCCAAGCACGCCGCGCCTATTTTTTGTGCAGATGCTCACGAACTGCCCAAGGCCGCGCGAATCCGCGCCGCGACCGGCTCCAACTCCGCAGCCGGGACCATCGGCCCGCCGTGAGGCTTCAGCGCGACGCCCTCGAAACGCGGGATGATGTGGAAATGCAGGTGGAACACCACCTGACCGCCCGCCTGTTCATTGAACTGAAGCACCGTCACGCCCTCCGCCCCGAGCGCCGCCTTGGCGGCCTGCGCCAGTTTCTGCACCGCCGGCATGAAGGCGGACAGGGCCGACGGGGATATGTCGAGCAGGTTGCGCGCCGGCGTCTTGGGGATCACCAGCAGGTGGCCTTGCCCGCGCGGCATGATGTCCATGAAGGCGAGCGCGGTCTCGTCCTCGTAGAGTCGCAGGCAGGGCGCCTCGCCGCGCAGGATTTTGGCGAAAATGTTCTGGGGGTCGTATTCAGGGCTCATGCGGGCTCCTCGGGGCTGGCGGTCGTGGCTTGCTGATGTTATATGAAGATATAACTTCGAGGTCGATCCATGCAGACGACTACCCTACGCAAAGTCGGCGGCTCGGTGATGCTGGCGGTTCCGCCAGCGCTTCTAGACGTGTTGAACCTTTCGGCGGGCGCTGAGGTCGGGATGACGATTGTCGATGGCCGACTCGTAGTGCAACAGGTGCGCAAAAATAAGTACACGCTGGCCGAACTGCTCGCGGCTTCCGACTATTCCGCTCCGTTGTCGCCGGAGGAAAAAGAATGGATCGCGGCGCCGGCGACTGGTCGCGAACTCAAGTGAACCGGGGCGACATCTACCAGGTCCTGCTTGACCCGACAGCGGGGCATGAGCAGAGCGGACGCCGTCCAGTCCTCGTCGTATCCGCCGACGCCTTCAATAGAGCGACACGTGTTCCCATCATTCTGCCGATCACACGCGGCGGCGAGTTCGCGCGTCGGGTGGGATTCGCGGTGACCCTGACGGGACTCAAGAC
>JAYUFK010000007.1:0-2735 GCA_043739325.1 Methylocapsa sp.
TATCGCGACGGATGTTGGTCATGCGCCGCTGGGGCGACGCAGCGACGCGATCAGGCGCGGCAGCAACGCTACGGCCGCCAGCGCGCCGAGCCCCAGCAGGCCATAGCGGACGGCTTGCATGTTTCCCGCCGCGGCGTCGCGGCCGGCGTAGCCGAGCCACGTGTAGGCGATCGCGCCCGGCGCCATGCAAACAAAGGACGTCGCCAGATAGGGGAGGAAACGGATGCGCGTAAGCCCCAGCGCGTAATTGGTGAGGTTGAAGGGAAACAGCGGCACGAGGCGCACGAGGGCGACGAACCGCCAGCCTTGCGCGTCCACGCCGGCAATCAGGCGCGTGAGGAATCCGCCCGACTTCCGCGTCACCCAATCGCCCGCGAGATAGCGCGCGGTGAGGAACGCGACGCCGGCGCCTATCGAGGCCCCGACAAGATTGAGAATGCTCCCCCAAACCGGACCGAACAGCGCGCCGCCGGCGAGCGAGAATAACGCGCCCGGCAGAAACGCCGGAGTCGCCAGCCCATAGAGCGCGACGAAAGCGATGGGCCCCCATGCGCCCAGGCCGGAAATCCATGCGTCCAGCGTGGCGAGGTCCAGGCGGTGACGGTTGACGGCGGCCCATACGATAGCCCCCGCCAGAGCGACGGCGAAGACGAGGCGAGGGGCCAGCCGCGCCAGGGTCATTCCGCGCCCTGGCGTTCTCGGTTGATCGCGTACCCCCCGCCTCGCCCCCGCAACGGTTGGATCAGCATCTGATCGAGCCTGAGATCGCGCCGCGTGCGGAACTGGTCGATGCCGATGGTCATGCCCTCGTGACCGGCGCGCGGCTGCGCTTTGTAGGTGCCTAGCGCCCGGTCCCACCACGGCAAATTGAAGCCGAAATTGCTGTTAGTCTCGGCGGGGACGATCGAGTGGTGCACCCGGTGCATGTCCGGCGTGACGACGATCAGGCGCAGCCAGCGGTCGAGCCACAAGGGAACGCGTACATTGGAATGATTGAACATCGCTGTCGCGTTCAGCGCCACTTCAAAGATGAGAACCGCGACCGGGGGCGGCCCGAGCGCCGCGATGGCCGCAAACTTGACGAGCATGGACAACAGGATTTCAACAGGATGAAATCGCGAGCCAGTCGTCACGTCGAATTCGAGATCGGCGTGGTGCATGCGATGCAGGCGCCAGAGCGCCGGCACGGCGTGAAACATCACATGCTGGAGATAGATCGTCAGGTCGAGCGCGAGCACTGAGACGATGACGGCGGCCCAGGGCGCGATCCCCAGCGCGTGAAGAACGCCCCACCCCCGCTGCTCTCCCAGCCCCGCCAGCGCTACGGCCGCCACTGGAAACAGCAGGCGCACGAGGAAAGTATTCAGCACGACGATTCCCAGATTGCTCGTCCAGCGCAGCAGGCGGGGAATTTCACGTCGCCGGCGCGGCGCGGCCAGCTCCCACAGCGCCATCGCGGTCAAAATACCGAGAAAGGCCGTCATCCGGACCAGGGGCTCGTGGGACAGAAGGAATTCCATCGTCGTCCTTGCCGCGCCCTCAGCCGTCGCTTACGATCAAATAATCACTTGAATGAAATATGGAAGGTCAACGGTTGCGTCAATGGGTCCCAAGCAATCGCTATACGCCGAGTTCACCCTCACCGCGCGCGCCTTGGGCTCGCCGCACCGTCTCGAAATCCTCGAACATGTCTAGCAAGGCGAACGGGGAGTCGATGCCTTGGCGGTGCGGGTGGGACTCTCGATCGCCAATGCGTCCCAGCATCTCCAGCATTTGAGACGGGCGGGCCTTGTCGCATCGCGCAGAGACGGCAAGGCTGTGCTCTACCGCTTGGCGCATGATCGCGTGCTCGATCTGATGCATTCGTTGTTTCCGGTGTGCGAGCGCAACCTCGCGCAGGTGAGCGAGATTCTACGGCGCTATTTCCAGTCGCGCGACAGCCTGGAGCCGGTCACGCGCGAAGACCTCGCGCGCCGCGTTCGTGAAGCGCTGGTGACGGTCCTCGACGTGCGCCCGTCCGACGAGTATGCGGCGGGACATCTGCGCGGCGCCGTCAACATACCTCTGACTGATCTCCAGGCCGGCCTCGCCGAACTCGATCCCGCGCAAGACGTCGTCGCCTATTGTCGCGGCGCGAATTGCGTCCTGTCGTTCGAAGACGGCTTCCCGGAATGGAAAGCGATGGGCCTGCCGGTCAGCACGTGCGTTTGAAATCGTCATTTCCGCCACGAAACCGCGCGTCTGGTCGGTCCGCCCCGCAAGTCGCGCGCTACGACGGCCCATCGCATACTTGATCTGCAAATTTATCCGCCGGTCGCTGTAACAGGTCGCCACCCACACCCGAACAACCGGCGATCAGTTGGCTGGGCGCCGGACATTCGTCTGGGCGCTACGCACCAGGAGGGCAGGCGCCGTGACGTTGCGAGCGTCCGGCGCCGAGGGCGAGTTGCGCGGCAATTTGGCCCATTTCGACCACGTTGGCGCGCTCCGGCGCCCTGGACTGTCATGCTCCTCGCCGCGAAAGCGTTGCCAACGAGACTTAATAGAAAGTTTGGCTTCGAAGCCTGCCCTCGCGCGATCAAAGCTCGGCCGGAGAGAATGTTAGACGCCGCACCATCAGAGCGCCGCCCCACCGGCCGTGCTGCCGCTTCAGGCGATACGGAGAACTTTGGCGGACGCGGGGCGTCCGATTTTCGCTCGCTTCTAAAACGAGCAACATCGATCGTGCGCGATTT
>JAYUFK010000008.1:0-7582 GCA_043739325.1 Methylocapsa sp.
CGCTACAACCGATCCTCCCGCTCAACTCGCGTAAAATGCGTCGTTGCGCGTTGCCCGGCCACAGCCATCAATATGGGAAATAGTTTTCGCACGGTCTGCAAGACTCATGCACGGCGCATTTCGCCCCAAAAAACGCGTGGTTTTGAGAGGTTTAGCGCGGGCTTACTTCTTCTTGGCTGCCCGTTGAGCGCGCGCTGCGGAGTTAGCCGCCACCGCGGCGCGGATGAGTTGCTTGAAGACCGCCTCGTTGATCTTCTCCCCTTCGCGCAGGTCGATCGCGCGCCGCACGTTGCCGTCCAGGCTGGAATTGAAGAGCCTCGATGGGTCTTTGAGGGAGGCTCCGCGAGCGAAGGTGAGCTTCACGACCTGCTTGTACGATTCCCCGGTGCAGACGATTCCGTCATGCGACCAGACGGGGGTCCCTGGGCTCTGCGGCTGTACCCATTTCGACTCCTCCTCAATGTCGGGGTCGGCATCGTGGATGAGCTGACGGATATGAGCGAGTGTCTCGCCTCTCCAATCCCCCAGCTCTTCAATCCGCTTGGCGATCTTCGCTGAAGCAGCCTCGCCATTCAGAGGATTTGTCGACTTCATAGTCTCTCCGATCCTTCGTTTCGTCAGCCCGCTGACAAAAGCCGCCGCCCCTCGGCATCGACCGCTATCGCGACGGTCCGCGTGAGAGAAAGGCCGGTAGCAGGCGCAGGTAAATTCGCTCTCCAAGGTTCGTCAGCGCCGTTGCAAGCCGTTGCCCGGCTACGCTGGCAAAGCAAGCCGCGGCGGCAAACCCGATAAGCGCCGCTCCGGCGATATCGAGGGGATAATGCACCCCGAGAAAGACGCGCGACCAGGCGACGGCAAGGGCAAGCGCCATGGCGATAGGCCATACGCGCGGCATGGCGGGGGGGCGCGCCAGCAGCAGCGAAAAGGCCAGCGCGAAGAGCAGGGTCGCGTGATCGCTCGGGAACGAGCTGTCGGCGGCATGCGCGAACCTGTCCGGCGCGAGGCCATCCATGAACGGGCGCGGGTGGTAATAGAGGTTGGAAATCAGGCCCGCGACAGGGAGAGCAACCACGCATGAAAAACCAGCGCCGACCGCCGCGAGGCGCTCGTTGGTCTTGCCGACAACCCAGATGAACATCAGCAGCGCCGGCCCGGCGAAAATCGCCCATTGCGCGAGAAACGTCGCAACGACAAGCGGCGCACCGGCGAGGTCGGGCGGCGCCGCGAGCCATTGGAAAACCCGATGATTGAAGTTCTCGAGCATCGGCAATCCCTGGGCAAATGCGCGGCCGTTACGCCTGCTCCAGTTCGATCAGCGCGCCGTCGAAATCCTTGGGATGCAGGAACAGCACCGGCTTGCCGTGCGCGCCGATTTTTGGCGCGCCATCGCCGAGAATGCGCGCGCCTTCCGCGACAAGTTTGTCGCGGGCAACGACGATATCGTCGACCTCAAAGCATAGATGATGCATGCCGCCGTCGGCGTTCTTTTCGAGAAATTTGGCGATCGGCGATTTCTCGCCGAGCGGCTCCAGCAGCTCGATCTTGGTGTTGTGCAGTTCGACAAATACGACTTTGACGCCATGTTCGGGCAGCGCTATTGGCGCCGAAACCTGCGCGCCAAGCCCATCGCGATAACGCGCGCTTGCGGCTGCGAGATCGCGCACCGCGATCGCGACATGGTTCAGACGTCCAATCATCAAACCCCTCAGACTTCCACGACCAGCACATGCACCGCCGGCTTCTTGCCCCACGCGGCGTTGACGGAATTGCGCACGGCGCGCTCGATCGCCGTTGCAACAGCATCGGCGTCGCGCCGCTTGCCGCGCGGCAGATTTTCGAACGTCTCGAAAATCGCGGCGTCGACAACTGCGTCCATCCCCGCGCCTTGGCGCGTGCGGGCGGGAAGCCCGGCGATGATGACATCGGGATCGCCCGACAGATCGCCCTTGTCCGTGAGCGCCAACGCGATCGATACGACGCCGGCGAACGACAGGCGACGGCGCTGACCGACGCAATCGTCGCCCGTCGCCAGCAACACATCGCCATCCTTGTATTGCCGGCCGTGATCGATCTGGCCGATCACGCCCGCCTCGCCGTCCTGCAACAGCACGACGTCGCCGTTGAAGGCGCGCACGACCTGCTTGACGCCCTGGGCCTTGGCGAAGATCGCGTGCTCGGTCAGGTGCAGCGGTTCGCCATGCGCGGGAATCGCGATTTTCGGGCGAACCCATGCGTACATTTTCGCCAGTTCGGCGCGGCGCGGATGACCGGAGACGTGCACGAGCTGGGTGCGGTCGGTGACGACTTCGATGCCCTGCGCGACGAGGCCGTTGACGATTCTGCCGACGGCTTTTTCATTGCCGGGAATGGCGCGCGAGGAGAACACGACGATGTCGCCCGGCGCCAGCGTCGCGACGGGATGTTCGTCCTCGGCGATGCGCGCCAGCGCGGCGCGCGGCTCGCCCTGGCTGCCCGTCGCCAGCGCCAGAACCTTGTCGCGCGGAATGCGGTCGAAATGATCCTGGCCGAGGAATGGCGGCACGCCGTCGAGATAGCCGCATTGGCGCGCGACGCCGACGACCCGCTCCATCGCGCGACCCATCACCATCACCTGGCGGCCATTGGCGAGCGCCGCTTCCGCGCCGGCGCGCAGGCGCGCGACATTGGAGGCAAATGTCGTGATGACGACGCGGCCCTTGGCGCCAGCGACCAGCGCCGACAAGTTCTTCGCGACATCCGTCTCCGACGGGCTTTCGCCTTCGCGCAGCACGTTGGTGGAATCGCAGATCAGCGCCAGCACGCCTTCGTCGCCAAGCGCCTTGAGCCGCGCTTCGTCGGTGGGCTTGCCGACCATCGGCGTCGCGTCGACCTTCCAGTCGCCGGTATGGACGATCAGCCCGGCGGGCGTGCGGATGGCGAGCGCGCAGCTTTCGGGGATCGAATGCGCCACGGCGATGAACTCGACGTCAAACGGGCCGATGTCGACGCGCCCGCCTTGCGGCACGATCTGGATCGGAATCTTCGGCGCGCCCGGTTCGCCAAGGCGGCGCGCTTCGAGTAGGCCAGCGGCAAAGCCCGTGGCGTAAACCTTGACGCCGAGACGCGGCCAAAGATCGACAAGCGCGCCAATGTGATCCTCGTGGGCGTGGGTGATGATGATGCCGACGAGATCCTTCTTCGCCTTCTCGATGAATTTCGTATCGGGCATGATGAGATCGACGCCGGGAAGGTCGTCGCCAGCGAAGGCGACGCCGAGGTCGACCATCAGCCATTTGCGCTTTTTGGCCGGGCCAAAACCGTAAAGGGCGCAGTTCATTCCGATCTCGCCGAGACCGCCGAGCGGCGCGAAGACCAGTTGGTTTTCTTCAGTCATTGTTGTGTGTTGCTTTCTGGAGAAATGAGGGTCGAAGCGCCATCTCGCGTCGAGAGAAAAATGAGATCGCCGGTCTCGATTGTTTCGAGGCCATCGGCCATGCGCAGAACCAGCCGGCCCTGCGCGTCAAGCGTTTCGAATAATCCTTCGCGCGCGCCGTTGGCGCCTGCGATCCTGATGGGACCGCTGAGCCCGGCCGCGTGTGTGAGCCACGCTTCGCGAACGCCAGCAAAACCGGCGCCGCCCGACCATAGCCGCAACGCCTCGTCAAAGCGAGGCGCCAGACGCGCGAACAATTCGTCGGGCGTGACCGGGCGGCCAAGCGCGGCTTGCAGCGTTGTTGTGGGATAGGCGAGGCCGTCGGGCGCGAAGACGCAATTGACGCCAATGCCGATAATACAGGCAAGGCGCCCTTCCCCCAGCGAAACGCCTTCGGCCAGCAGTCCGGCGAGCTTGGCGCCGCGATGGACGAGATCATTCGGCCATTTCAGCTGGACTTCGCCCGCGCCAAGGTCCGCGGCGGCGGCTTGCAACGCGACACCGGCGACGAAGCCGATCTGCGCGGCTATGGCGATGGGCGCGGGATCGACGAGCAGTGCGCTTGCGTAGAGATTGCCCGGCGGCGAAGTCCAGTGGCGGCCAAGCCGTCCCCGCCCTTGCGTCTGCTCGCTGGCGACAATCCAGATGCGGCCAGGATCGCCGGCCATCGCGAGACGGCGCGCCGCGTCGTTGGTCGACCCGAGCGTATCAAATCGTTCGACGCGCCACTCCGGTTGCTGCGGCGAAGCCGCGTCGCGCAACGATACGACTTCGCTCAAAACAGCGACTTGGCCGCCGCCATGGCGGCATTGGTCAAAGGCGCGGGGATAAACACGTAGAAAAAGATCAGCGCGCTCGCCAGCGCGAGAACAATGCGCGCCATCGCGCCAGCCCGATCGAAAGCCGGCGCCGGCGTATCAAAATACATGATCTTGACGATGCGCAGGTAGTAATAGGCGCCGATCGCGCTGCACAGAACGCCGAGGACGGCGAGGACTTGTAGCGCGAAGATGTTGGTCTGGATCGCTGCCGCGAAGACATAGAACTTGGCGAAGAACCCGGCGAACGGCGGAATGCCGGCGAGCGAGAACATCATCACGCCGAGGAAGAACGCCATTGGCGCATTCGTGCTGGCGAGGCCGGAGAGATCGGCGATCTCCTCGACATACTTGCCATCGCGCTGCATCGACAGGATCGCGGCGAATGTGCCGAGCGTCATCACCAGATAGATCGCCATATAGACGATGACGCCGTGAACGCCGTCCGTCGTGCCGGCGGCCAGGCCGACGAGCGCGAAGCCCATATGGCCGATCGAGGAATAGGCCATCAGCCGCTTGATATTGGTCTGGCCGATCGCGGCGAACGCGCCGAGCGCCATCGAGGCGATGGAAATGAAGACGATGATCTGGCGCCATTCGTTCACGATGCCCGGGAAGGTCGTCATCACGACGCGCACCAGCACCGCCATCGCCGCCATCTTCGGCGCGGAGGCGAAGAACGTCGTCACCGGCGTGGGCGCGCCCTCGTAGACATCGGGCGTCCACATATGGAAGGGCACGGCGGAAATCTTGAACGCCAGGCCGGAGAGCAGGAAGACAAGGCCGAAGATCACGCCGATGCTGGCGTGACTATGGACGGCGGTCGCGACGCCGGCGAACGAGACGGTGCCGGAATAGCCATAGATCAGCGAGGCGCCGTACAGCAGCATTCCAGACGAAAGCGCGCCGAGTACAAAATACTTCAGGCCGGCTTCCGAGGCGCGGACATTGTCGCGATCGTATGCGGCGACGACATAGAGCGACAGGCTCATCAGTTCGAGGCCAAGATACAGCGCGATGAAATCGTTGGCGGAGATCAGCATCATCATCCCCAGCGTCGCCAGCAGGATGAGCACCGGGAATTCAAACCCGCCGATCTTTTCGCGCCGCATGAAATCAACGGACAACAGCAGCGTCACCAGCGAGCCGATCAGCGACAGCGCTTTCATGAAGCGGCTGAATGCATCGTCGACAAACGCGCCGTAGAATGTGATCCCCTTCGGCCGCTGGCTCGCCAAAAGTACGACCAGCGCGAGAGCGAGCAGCGCCACGGCGCATTCCGTCACCAGCCAGAACGAACGCTCGCCGCGTAGCGCGCCAAGCAGCACAAGCGCGAGGATGCCGACCGCGAGAATGAACTCCGGCAGGACGACGGGAAGCGAAAGGGCCGTTGCGATCATTGAACAGACTTCCTAGAGGCCGGCGGTTTTGGTCATTGCCAGGGCCTGGTCAAAACCCTTGATCAGCGCTTCGGCCGAGGCGGAACTGGCGTCGATAATCGGCTGCGGATGCACGCCGTAGTAAATCGTCAGCACAACCAGCGGCGCCAGAATCGCGAACTCGCGCCACGAGAGATCGGCGATGTTCATCAGATTGGGTTTTTCGATCACCCCGAAGATAACGCGGCGATAGAGATACAGCGCATATGCCGCCGACAGGATCACGCCGGAGGTGGCGAAGAAGGCGACACAGGCATTCGTCTGGAAAGTCCCGATCAAGGTCAGGAACTCGCCAACAAATCCCGATGTTCCGGGAAGCCCGACATTGGCCATCGTGAACACCATCAGCGCGACGGCGTAACGCGGCATGCGTTGGACGAGACCGCCATAGGCGGCGATGTCGCGGGTGTGCATGCGATCGTAGACGACGCCGACGCAGAGGAACAGCGCGGCCGAAACAATGCCGTGGCTGATCATCTGGAACACCGCGCCCTCGACGCCCTGCGCCGTCATCGCGAACAGGCCCATCGTGACAAAGCCCATATGCGCGACCGAGGAGTACGCGATGAGCTTCTTCATATCCTCCTGCACCAGCGCGACGAGCGAGGTGTAGACGATGGCGATGACCGAGAGCGTGAACACCAGCGGCGCGAAGTAGTGCGAAGCGTCGGGGAACATCGGCAGCGAGAAACGGATAAAGCCATAGCCGCCCATCTTCAGGAGAATGCCCGCCAGAATGACCGAGCCCGCCGTCGGCGCCTCGACATGCGCGTCGGGCAACCAGGTATGAACCGGCCACATCGGCATCTTCACAGCGAACGAGGCGAAGAACGCCACCCACAGCCATTTCTGCATGGTTTGAGGGAATTGCGTATGCAGTAGCACGGTAATGTCGGTCGTACCCGCCGTCCAGTACATCGCCATAATCGCCAGCAGCATCAGCAACGAGCCGGTGAGCGTGTAGAGGAAGAACTTGAACGCCGCGTAGACGCGCCGCTTGCCGCCCCAGATGCCGATGATGAGGAACATCGGGATCAAGCCGCCCTCGAAGAACAGGTAGAACAACACGAGATCGAGCGCCACGAATACGCCGATCATCAGCGTTTCCAGGATCAGGAACGCGATCATGTATTCCTTGACGCGCTTGTCGATCGACACCCATGACGCTGCGATGCAGAACGGCATCAGGAATGTCGTCAGCAGCACGAACGGCATCGACAGCCCGTCAACGCCGAGCTTGTAGGAGATGGCGTGCGAGAACCAGTCGCGCTGTTCGACGAGCTGAAAATCGGCGCTGGCGGGGTTGAAATTCCACCATGCGCCGACCGACATGACAAAGGTGATCACGGTCGTCCATAGCGCGATCCAGCGCACAACGTTGAGCGTCGCGGGATCGTCGCCGCGCTGCGCGGCTATGGCCAATGCCCCGATTATGGGAACGACCAACAGGCCGGTGAGGATGCCGAAGCCGAACATCAGCGGACCCCTCCGAACAGATACCAGGTAATGAAGGCCGCCGCGCCGATCAGCATGGCGAAAGCGTAGTGATAGATATAGCCGGTCTGCAGGCGCACGACGTTGCGCGTTACGTCAACCACGCGCGCCGAGACGCCATCCGGTCCCATGCCGTCGATGACGAAGCCGTCGCCGCCCTTCCAGAACAGGTTGCCGATCCAGAACGCCGGGCGCACGAACAGGAAGTCATAGATCTCGTCGAAGTACCATTTGTTGAGCAGGAAACGGTAGAGCAGCGGATTGCCTTCGGCGAGCTTACGCGGCGCGTCAGGCTGGACGATATACATATAGTAGGCCACCAGGAATCCGCCGGCCATCATCAGGAACGGCAGCAGCGAAACCAGCCACGGCGCCTTTTCCATATCCTCAAGCAGGTGGTTGTCCTTGCCGATGTACAA
>JAYUFK010000009.1:0-20310 GCA_043739325.1 Methylocapsa sp.
CCCTCGGGGCGCGGATGCGCCGCAAAAGTAAGAAAGAAACACGTATTGTGTCACCCATCATCCCGGTCAGAAGTGTTACCTATCAGTCCGCTGGACACCCTACCCCCCGCCTTCGATCAGCCTGCCCGCCGCCGCGCGGGCTTCCTCGGTGATCGTGGCTCCAGCGAGCATCCTGGCGATTTCCTCGCGCCGCGCGGGAGCGTCGAGCGCCACGACTTGCGTGGCGACGCGCTCGCCCTTGCCGATCGTGCTCTTAGCGATCTTGAAATGCCGCG
Source organism: Methylocapsa sp. (assembly GCA_043739325.1). Lineage (GTDB taxonomy): Bacteria > Pseudomonadota > Alphaproteobacteria > Rhizobiales > Beijerinckiaceae > Roseiarcus. The sequence goes on from JAYUFK010000009.1 coordinate 276, forward strand.
TCGAGCGCGCCGCGACCTGCGGGGCGTGCGTGACGGCCAGAACCTGCGATTGCTTGGCCAGACGCGCCAGACGCAGGCCGATCGCGTCGGCGACGGCGCCGCCAACGCCGGTGTCGATTTCGTCGAACACCAGCGTCGGCGCCGAGCCGCGATCGGCCAGCGCGACCTTGAGCGCCAGCATGAACCGGGCCAGCTCGCCGCCCGAGGCGACTTTCATCAGCGGACCGGCGCGGGAGCCGGGGTTGGTCTGCACGCAAAACTCGATGCGATCGATTCCATCTGCCGAAACGAGCGCCGCGTCACTCGCCAGCTCGACGGTGAATTTGGCGCGTTCCAGTTTCAGCGGCGCGAGTTCCTTGTTGACGGCGCGTTCGAGTTCGCCGGCGCTCGCGTGTCGCCCCTTGGAGAGAGCCGCGGCGGCGTTGCGATACGCTTCGCTCGCCTTGGCGATGGCGGCTTGCAAGGCGACGACATGCGCCTGGCTCGCGTCGAGCGCGGCAAGCTGAGCGGCGAATTTTTCAGCAAGCGCCGGCAGCGCCTCCACCGGCGCGGAATATTTGCGCGCCATGCCGCGCAGCGCGAACAGCCGCTCCTCGGTCTGCTCAAGTTCCTTGGGATCGAACTCCGCCGCGCGCAACGCGGCCTCGAGCGCGCCGGTCGCCGCTTCCAGCGCATCCATCGCGTCGTCAAGCGCCTTGACGCAGGGTTCGATCAGCGCCGGCGCCTGACCGAGGCGGCGTTGCAGCCGGCGGCCGCCGGATGAAAGGATCGGCAGGATCGCCGCGTCGCCGGACAGGCTTTCGTGCACTTCGCGCAGATCGGCGACGACTTTTTCGCCCTGCATCATCGTCGCGCGGCGCTCGGCCAGCGCCTCTTCCTCGCCCGCTTGAATTTTCAGCTTCGTGAGTTCTGCGTGGGCGTGGGCAGCAAATTCCGCGTCGGCCTGCGCCGCCGCGACGCGCGCTGATTCGGCCGCAAGCTCCGCCTCGAGACCGCGCAAGGCGGCAAATGCCGTGCGCGTCGCCTGCGCCAGCGGTTCATGCCCGCCATAGGCGTCGACAAGCGAGCGATGCGTCGCGCTGTCGAGCAACGCGCGCTCGTCATGCTGGCCGTGGATCTCGACGAGGCCGCCGGCGATGGCGCGAACCAGTTGCGCGCTCACCGGCTGATCGTTGATGAAGGCGCGGGTGCGCCCGTCGGCCATTTGCACGCGGCGCACGATCAACTCGCCGTCGGCCTCGATGTTCTGCTCGCGGGCCAGCTTGAGCTGCGCGCTGTCGCGCGCCAGCTCGAAGACCGCGGTCACCTGCCCCTGTTGCTGCCCTTGTCGAACCAGCGCGCCATCGCCGCGCGCGCCAAGCGCGAGGGACAGCGAATCCAGCAGGATCGATTTACCGGCGCCGGTTTCGCCGGTGAGGATCGTCAGCCCGCTCGCAAATTCGAGATCGAGCTGATCGATCAGCACGATGTCGCGGATCGCGAGCCGGACAAGCATGAAGCGGACTCCGCCTCCCTCTCAGCTCGGCACGACAGTGTGGTAAATTTTCGAAATCCACGAGCCCTTGTCTTCGTTCGGCTCGAGCCCGCCGCCCTTCAGCAGGCCGTAGGCATCTTTGTACCACTGGCCGTCGGGGAAGTTGTGGCCGAGGACCGCGGCGGCGGTCTGCGCCTCGCTGGCGACGCCGAGCCCGAGATAGGCTTCGGTCAGGCGGTAGAGCGCCTCCTCGGAATGGCGGCTGGTCTGGTAGTTGCTCAGCACCGCGCGGAAGCGGTTGATCGCCGCGGTGTAGTTGCGCCGGGTCAGATAGAACCGCCCGACCGACATCTCCTTGCCGGCGAGCTGGTCGCGCATCACCTGGATCTTGAATTTCGAATCGCTGACATATTCCGATTTGGGAAATTTCTCGACGATCTGCTGATACAGCGCCAGCGCCCGCGCCGCTCGGTCCTGGTCGCGTGAGATGTCGGGAACCTGACTGTAATACGACTGCGCCTCGAGATAAACCGCGTAGGCGACATCCGGGGTTTTGGGGTAGAGCTGGATATAATGTTCGGCGGACTGTTCGGCGTCGTCATAGGAGCCGGCCTGATATTGCGCATAGGTCGTCATCAACTGACCTTTGCGCGCCCAATCGGAATCGGGATATTGCTTGCCAAGTTCAGTGAATTTCTTGGCGGCGCCGGCGGAATCGTCCTTGGACAGTTTCTCAAGCCCTTGATCGTAGATCCGGCTCGGCGGGACGTCCGGCTCAATCACGGTTTTGTATTTTTCGGCGCCGAAAGGATTGAAATCCTCGAACGTCGAACAGCCGCCGAGCGCCGATGCGAGCGCCAGCGCCAAACTCACCGCAAACAGGGCGCGACGCGGCGCTGGGATCACAAGACTGCGGTTGGCTGCACTAGGATTCATGCTCAAAAACTCGAAAGCTGGGCGAAGCGTCGAACGCCGCGATTGATGCCAAAAGCGCTTTGGCGCGCTCGTTTACCCTAATCCCTGGCGCCGCGCCACTCAGGCGAGCGTCATTTTCGTCTGCCGCGAATACGTTATCGACAAGCGCCGGCACTAGAGGCGCCGATTGTGGCGCGAAAAAGCCGTCGCCACCGCCGGCGCGGCTTTTCCCAGGATTTTCGAGAACGAGTGTTAGAAGCCGAAGCGGCTTCTCAATCGACCGGCGGCGCGTAGGCGGCGGCGGCGATGCGGCGGCTCCCGGCGCGCGCCGGGGCAAATTCGCGCCGCGCGGCGGCTTCGGTGAACTCATAGGCGTCGCGATCGGCGAACAGGGCGTCGAGGACAAGCGCGTTCATCGTGTGGCCGGGGCGATGCGAGCGATAGCAGCCGATGATCGGAGCGCCCGCGAGTGCCAGATCGCCAATCGCGTCAAGCGCCTTGTGCCGGACGAACTCGTCGCTGAAACGCAGGCCTTCGGGATTGACCACCTTGCCGTCCTCAACCGCCACGGAATTTTCGAGCGACGAGCCGAGCGCGAACCCCATCTGCCAGAGCCGTTTCACGTCGCTGACGAAGCCGAAAGTGCGCGCCGAGGCGATCTGGCGGCGGAAGGTCGCGGCGTCGAGATCGAAAATCTTGCGCTGGCGGCCGATCGCCGGCGAGTCGAAATCGATGTCGATATCGAGACGAAAGCCGTTCTCGAACGGGCGCAGCTCGGAATAGGCGCTGCCGCGTTCGACCCGAACCGTCTTGAGAACGCGTAAGTGGCGGCGCGGGCGCGACTGCGCGACGATGCCGACCTTATCGATCGCCGCGACAAACTGCGCCGCCGAGCCGTCCATGATCGGCGCTTCGGGGCCGTCGATCTCGATCAATACGTTGTCGACGCCGAGCCCCGCGAGAGCGGCCATCAAGTGTTCGACCGTGGCGACCGAGGCGCGTTCGTTATCGCCCAGAACAGTGCAAAGATCGGTGCGCGAAACGTTCGAGTGCTTGGCTTCGATCAGGCGCTCGCGTCCGCCGGGCAGGCCCGTACGCAGAAAAACAATGCCGGCGCCGACATCGGCGGGGTGAATGACTACGCGGACCGAAGTGTTGAAATGGACGCCACGGCCGGTAATCGTCACGCGATCGCGGAGTGTCGTCTGCGGACCAAATTTTATCAATTAGAATTCCCTTGCAGTCTTTGGCGGCCGAAGCAGCGACCAAAGTTTTGGGGCTGTTCTCAACAGGCTGGAATGCGTTGGCCCGATTCACGCCCCTGAACACGGAGCAGAAAATAGGTTTTGCCGGCGCTTTAACCAAATCACCTTTCATAAACAATCATTACAGCCGTCATATTGGAATAACACTTAATTAAATCAATGGCTTATTTCAACGCAAACGGACCGTAAAAAACCCCTCGACGCGCCGACGCCCGCAAAGGTTAATCTGCGGGCGTCGGATTCTCCAGCGAATCAGTTGGTTAGTTGGACTGGCGACGCAGGAACGCGGGGATTTCCAGTTGGTCCTCCTCAAGCGGCGCCGGGCGAGCGCTGACCCGTCCGTGCGGATCGAGATTGCCCTGAGCCGGGCGCTGCTGCGCGACGCGGGGTTGCGAGCGCGCGTACTCCTGCTGAGTCGGCGCCTGAGCGGGACGCTGCTGTTGTTGCGGCGCTTGCTGCGGCGCGGGCGCCTGGACCTGTTGCGGAGCCGCGGCGATGGGCCGGTGAGCCACCGGCTGCGGCGCAGGCGCGGGTTCTTCCTGACGATTGATGCCGAAAGCCGCCAGTTTTTCCAGCAACGAACGACGGCGGGTCTCCACTGGCTGCGGCGCGGCCTGGGCCTCGCCGCGATGGACGCGAACCTGATGCTGGACGACCGGCGGCAGGTCCTCGATCTGCGGCATCCGCGTGGCGCGAATCACCGGCTGCTCGGGCGCGGGAGCGAAGAACTCGCGCTGCATCGGCTCTTCGACATAGGCCGGAGCGGGTTCGGCATAAGCGACGGAGCGGGGCGCTGCGGGGCGGATTTCCACTTCATCATGGTGCTGAGCGACCGGCGCGGCGGCGTAGACCTCGGCCGGCGCCTCGGCGGCGATTGGCGCTGGCGCGGGAGCGGGACGCGGATTGGCCTGCGAGCGCAGCCGCTGCTGCGCCTCGATGATGCGCATCTGGCTGGCGCTCGGCTCGTGCACTTCGGTCACCGCCTGGTCGATACCGGTGGCGACGACGGAGACGCGGACCACGCCATCGAGCGCCGAGTCGAAGGTCGCGCCGAGGATGATGTTTGCTTCCTCGTCGACTTCCTGACGGATGCGGCTGGCGGCTTCGTCGACTTCATACAACGTCAGATCGTTGCCGCCGGTGATCGAAATCAGCAGGCCGCGCGCGCCCTTCATCGAGACTTCGTCGAGCAGCGGATTGGCGATCGCCGCTTCGGCGGCTTGCACGGCGCGGCGGTCGCCGCTCGCTTCGCCGGTGCCCATCATCGCCTTGCCCATTTCGCTCATGATCGAGCGCACGTCGGCGAAGTCGAGATTGATCAGGCCTTCCTTGACCATCAGATCGGTGATGCAGGCGACGCCCGAGTACAGCACCTGATCGGCCATCGCGAAAGCGTCGGCGAAGGTGGTCTTCTCGTTGGCGACGCGGAACAGGTTCTGGTTGGGGATGATGATGAGCGTGTCCACCGACTTATGCAGTTCGGCAATTCCGCCTTCGGCCAGACGCATGCGGCGCCCGCCCTCGAACTGGAACGGCTTGGTGACGACGCCAACGGTGAGGATGCCCATTTCGCGGGCTACGCGGGCGATGACCGGGGCCGCGCCCGTGCCCGTGCCGCCGCCCATGCCGGCGGTGACGAACACCATATGCGCGCCAGCCAGATGATCGCGGATTTCCTCGATCGCTTCTTCAGCGGCGGCGCGGCCGACTTCCGGCTTGGAGCCGGCGCCCAGACCCTCGGTGACCTGCAAGCCCATCTGGATGATGCGCTCGGCGCGCGACGAAGTCAGCGCCTGCGCGTCGGTGTTGGCGACGATGAAGTCGACGCCGGCGAGGCCGGAGACGATCATGTTGTTGACGGCATTGCCGCCAGCGCCGCCGACGCCGCAAACCATGATGCGGGGCTTGAGCTCTCGAAGTTCGGGGGCTTTCAAAGTGATGGACATAATGGGCCTCTTGACGTTGGACGCCCGCTGGCGCCGGTTAAACTAGAACTCTCGACTTGAAACGCTGATCCCACGGGCAATACGCGCGCGCGGCCCCCTGTTAGAAGCTTTCCTTCAACCAGCGCCCGACGCGCGCGACATAGCCGTCCTCACCCGCGCCAGACGCCGCAATCCGGCTGCGCGGTTCGAAATATTCGATGCCAGCCATTTGCGGGTAAACCATAAGGCCAACCGCCGCTGCGAATGCCGGGCTCTTGGCTGATTCAGGCAGGCCTTCGACGCCGAGCGGACGCCCGACGCGGACCTGATTGGAAATGATCGTGCGCGCCAGCTCGGGCAGGCCGGTCATCTGGCAGGCGCCACCGGTCAGCACCAGGCGACGGCCCGCCTGCGTCGCGAGTCCCGCGTTCTTCAGTCGATCGCGCACGAGTTCGAGGATTTCCTCGACGCGCGGGCGGATGATGCGCACAAGTTCGGACTTCGGCATCGGGCTGGGATGATCCATGTCGTCGCCAACGCGATGCACGGCGATCGTGTCGCGCTCGTCCGACGGCGAGGCGATGCAGGCGCCGTATAATGTCTTCAGGCGCTCGGCGTCGGCGAGGCTGATCGTCAGGCCGCGCGCGACATCCATGGTGACGTGATTGCCGCCGACCGCGATCGCGTCGACATGCGCGAGCCGGCCGCCAGTGAAGACGCCGACGCTGGTCGAGCCGCCGCCAAAATCGACTATCGCCGCACCAAGCTCGGCTTCGTCATCGACCAGCGTCGAAAGGCCCGCCGCGTAGGGCGTCGCCACCACGGCTTCGACGCGCAGGTGGCAGCGTTCGATCGCCAGCATCAGGTTGCGCGCCGCGGCGGCGTCGCAGGACGCCACATGCATTTCGGCGCCAAGTTCGTCGCCGACCATGCCCTTGGGATCGCGCACGCCGCTTGTCGCGTCGAGCCAGAATCCCGTCGGCAGCGAGTGCAGCACCGTGCGGCCCGATTTCGCGCTGGCGGCGGAAGCGGCTTCGAGAACGCGGTGAATATCGTGATCCGAGGCGGCCTTGCCGTGGATATTGATCTTGGCGTTAAACAATTGCGAGGAAATCCGCCCGCCCGACATATTGACGATGACGCTTTCGACTTCAACGCCGGCCATACGCTCGGCCGCGTCGATGGCGAGGCGGATAGCGTTTTCGGCCGATTCGAGATCGACGATCGCGCCAGCCTTGACGCCGCGTGAGCGCTGGTGCCCGATGCCGAGCACCTTGCAGCGATGCGTGCGCCCGCGCAACTGGTCGGAGGCCTGCATCGGCGTGAGGCGCGCGATCAGACAAACGATCTTCGAGGCGCCGACGTCGAGCACGGAGAGAACCGCGCTCTTGCGCGCCGGGATCTGCCGCATGCGTGGGGTCAGGGGTTTGAAGCTCACGTTGCGCCGCCCTTCTTGACGTGCGCTTCGGCGCGAGCCGCGGCGGCTTCTTCTGTCAGACGCGCGAACACTTTGCCCTCGACGCGCATATCCAGCGACAACACATCCTTATCGAGGAGGCGCGACTGGCGTTGCAATTTGAGCAAGGTCGCCACCGCTGCGAGCGGGTTGACCTCCGGCAGCTTCACATCGACGCCATTGGTCATCTTGAGGTTCCAGCGGCGCTCGCCGATCAGCACGCCAGCCCTGATCTTGGGCCGCAATTCTTCAGCGGCATTCAACAGCGCGGTGAATTCCGACAGGCGCTCATTGGCGCCTTCACCCACGACGAAAGGCAGGCTGGCGAAACGCTGGTCGCGCATTGCGTCGATGACCGCGCCATCGGCGGAAATCGTCTTCACCTGCCCGTCTTTCTGCCACAGCGCGAAAGGCGTTCGCTCGATCAGGTCGATGACGATCTGATTGGGATAGAGTTTTCGCACGCTGGCCTGCTTGACCAGCGCGATGCTCTCGAGCTTTGCCCGCGCTTGCGCAACATCGAGGAACAGCAGGGAATTCTTCGGACTGATGCCGGCGTCCGCGAGGATCTCCGGTTCGCGCATTTCGACCTGACCGGAAATCGTAATAGTCGCGATATTGAAGCCGACGGCGCGGGCGAGAAAATCGCCAAGGCTTCCTTCGCGCGCGACGAACGCCTGATATTGTCCGCCGACCACGGCGCCAACTGCGGTAACGGCGAGGATGAGCGCCAGAGCGAGCGCCATTCCGACGCCGCGCGGCGCGGGCTGACCAAAGCGAACAGCCCAGCCGAGCCCCGCGCCGGCGCGTTCGCCGCGCAGCAAGACGCGCGCGCGCGGCGCATCGGCGCCCGCCGCGGCGAAGGCCGGGCGCGGGGCGGCGCCCAGGCTGAAGAACTGGCTCAACGATCGCACGACGCGTCTTCCACCATCCATGAAACTAACTCGCCAAAGGATATGCCGGCATAGGCCGCCATTTCGGGTACGAGAGAGGTCTCGGTCATGCCGGGCTGCGTGTTAACTTCCAGGCAGACCAACTCACCCGATTCCCCCTTCGCCTCGTCGTAGCGGAAGTCCGCGCGGCTGACGCCGCGGCATCCCAACGCGCGATGCGCCCGCAGCGCCAAGTCTTGGACCTTATGGTAAATATTCGGTTTAAGTTTCGCCGGCAGGAGGTGAATTGACCCGCCTTTGGCGTATTTTGCGTCATAGCCGTAAAACGATTCCGAAACCGGCTGAATATCGATGATGTCGAGCGCCCGATCGCCGATGACGGCGCAGGTCAGTTCCAGTCCGTCGACAAATTTTTCCGCCAGCAGCCGGTCGCCATAGGGCCAGTCGGATCGGACGATTTCCTGCGGCGGATGCGACTGCCCCGCCTTGACGATCACGACGCCGAACGACGAGCCTTCGTTGACCGGTTTCAGCACATATGGCGGCTCCAGCGCATGACGTTTGGCGGCGTCATGGCGATCGACGATAATGCCATGCGCGACCGGAATGCCGGCCGCCTGCATGACGATCTTGGCGAGATCCTTCTCCATCGCCAGCGCCGAAGCGAGCACGCCAGAATGCGTGTAGGGAATGCGCAGAATTTCCAGAACGCCCTGGATCGCGCCGTCCTCGCCCGCCGGCCCATGCAGCGCGTTGAAGGCGACGTCTGGGCGCAGTTTGGCCAGCGTGTCGGCGATATCGCGGTCGACGTCGATGCGCGTCACGCGATAGCCGGCGCCTTCCAGCGCGTCAGCGCAGCCGCGGCCCGAATTGAGCGAGACCGGCCTTTCCGCCGACCACCCGCCCATCAAAACCGCCACATGCTTCATGACTCGCCCAACGCCCTTACCTGCCGCACGCGGCTGTTAAGTTAGAATTAAGCAGAGGGCGTTAACGCCGCGTTAACCCACGCGGCGGGCGGAAAAAGAATTTGGCTTCAGCGGCTGGCGATATCCGCGGCCCAGAGCATTTCCGTCAGGGCGGCATCATTCGTGTTTTTCGATCCAATCGGACGAACATGCAAAAGCTTCATTTTCCTGTCTCAATTTAGGCAGGGAGCGGGTGCTATCGGATTTGACGGCCAGTCGGGCGGCAATGACGGCGCCCGAGCCAAGTCCGACGAAGGAAACTCCCGCATGTTGAGGCCGCTCCACGGCGCCTGCGCGGTCATCGCTCTGCTCGCCGCCGCCCCCGCCCTCGCGGGAACGTCCGCGCCTGGGATCGCTTATGTTCCCAAGAGCTTGACCCAGTCGGTGATCAAACTGGGGCCGTGGACGCTGCACGAGTCAAAGGATTTTGACCGCCGCGACGGCGACCGGGATCGTCACGACGGCGATCGCCATAATTGGGAGAGTTACTTCAAGCATGACGCCTCGGGCACCGTCCCGACTGGCGCTGCACCGCCCTATGTGGGCTCCGGCGCGCCCTATGCGAGCCTGTGCAATTCGAGCGGCAGCTTCACGGTCAACCACACGACCAGCATTATGCAGCCGTATTATTTCCCGTTCGTGCGCCGCAGCGGCCATATCCTCGAAGGCTACTTCGACTATCGTCCGCGCAACGAGCAAGAAGCCACCGTCGCCGCGATCTCCACGGACTGGGGCGCGTCGTGGATCTTCACCAGCGAAGCCCTGGCGCTCAACCCCTATTGCCCGTCAGATCCCACCGATCCCGATAACCTCAACGTCAGCGTCAACGGCGTGAAAACCACTTACGGGTCGTCGAGCGCCAACGCCGGCGACAATGGCCTTGGCCATTCGTTCGTGCTGAGCGTCGATGGCGTGCAGCACATCTATCACTTCAACCGCGCCAATAATCACATCGATTCCGATCAGCTCGTCGTGCACAATCTGCCGCCCTCGCCATCGGGCGCGCTGCACGCGCTGCCGGCCTATGGCTACGTCAGCCCGCTTGGCTCGGGCGGCTATCCCACGCTTGAGGCCACCGCAAGAGCCACCACCGGCCTACAGAACCCCGACGCCATCATGGGCGCGGTCAAACTTGGGACCGGCGCCGCCGTCGTCTATGTCGAGAAGACGCTGAACGGCGACCTGAACTTCCCAGCCGCGCAGATCTGCCCGAAGACGCCGGCGTTCGCTCTAACCAATCTCGTCAACGGCAAGCCGCGCAAGACCAACGATGACGTGACGGCCATTCGCGTCGCCACCACGACCGACGGCATCGCCTTCACCGACGTCGGCGCGGCGAGCGGCCTCAACGATCCGACGAGCGTCGATCTTGCCGGCATCCGTTGGCTTGGCAGCGGCAGCATCCTGCGCCTCGCTGGCGGTCGCTACGGCATGTTCTTTGGCGCGGGCAATTGCCTCGACAACGATTCCGACGGCTTCCACTTCATCGGCTATGCCGAGACCAACAGCCCGGTCAAAACGCCGGCCGACCTGTTGAGCTGGCATATCGTCAACGGGTTCGACAATCCGATCCTGTCGACCGATACGGTCACCAATCCGACGGGTCCGCGGCCCTACCCGGCCAACGCGCCGATCGTCGATGCGAGCGCCGTCGATGCGCTGACGCCAGCTCAGGTCGCGCCGTTCACGCCGCCCGCGCCGGCCGCGCCGATCGTGACTCCGCCGGGCGGCTATAGCTCGAACTTCTTCAGCGGCCGCGTCTATGACCCGCAGGCGATCTACACCAACGATGAGACAGTGACGATCGTGTTCGCGGGCTACAACACGCCGCAGCCGAGCAACAATCTGGGCGACTATCGCTCGATCGGGCGCTTCCAGCTTCGGTTCCAGCAAGGTTATGTCGCGCGCGATCAGGACTAAGGTTTGAGCGTCGGGGCGGTCCGGGTCAAGCGTCTGGGCCGCCTTTTTTTGTCGCCGCTATTTCTTTTCCGTCCCGCTATCGCCGCGTGCGCCAAACGTCGCCTGCGGCATAAAGTCTGTCATCAACTTGCGGAACCAATCCGCGCCCTGCTGCCCGTCAAGAAACCAGGCGCGCATGAAACCCTCGGGCGAGAATTTTTCGGCTTCGGCCAGCATGCGCTTTTCCATTTCGGCAAGCACCCTCGCCTGCATCGGCTGGACGTCGGGAAGGCCCATGAACTGGCGCGCTTCGAGCGGCGTGCATTCTACGTCGATTGTGACTTTCATTTTGGCCGAATCCTCCGCGTGGCGGCGCCAACCGAAATTACCCAACCTGTTCTAGCACTCGTCGGCTCATTGTCACGTTTCGCGCCCGAACTGACGAACGGATAGCTTGCCCGAATCGGCGTGGCGTGAGAACGTTGCGCAATAAAAGCAACAGAAATTTTGGGGGGAGTTTAGCAGGGACACGAGCCTGATGATTATTGGCGTCTTGAATCAGAAGGGCGGCGTCGGCAAGACGACGCTGGCGATCAACCTGGCGGCGACACTGGCCAAATCCGGTTCGCGCGTTCTCGTCGTCGACGCCGATCCGCAGGGCAGCGCGATGGCGTGGTCGAGCGCGCGCGAGATCGAACCGCTGTTTCCCGTCGTCGGCATGGCCAAGGCCAGCCTGCATCGCGACATGCCAAAACTCGCGGCGGATTACGAAATCGTCATCATCGACGGCGCGCCGCGCGTCAACGAGCTGGGACGCTCCGCCATCCTCGCCAGCGACTTCGTGCTGATCCCCGTGCAGCCCTCGCCCTACGATGTCTGGGCCGCCGCGGACACGGTGCAATTGATCCGCGAAGCCCGGCAGATGAAGCCCGGCATCAAGGCGGCGTTCGTCATCAATCGCAAGGTCGCGCGCACCGCGATCGGCCGCGACGCCGCCGCCGCGCTGGCGCAGTTCGACTACGTGCCGGTACTCGACGCATTTCTCAATCAGCGCGTCATCTACGCCGAAAGCGCCGCCAAGGGGCTCGCCGTGATTGAAATGGCGCCCAAGGGCGAAGCAGCGCGCGAGTTGATCCTGCTCGCCAAGCAAATTCTCGACGAGAAACAAAGGAAAGCGGCATGAGCCGGAAAACAGTCATATTCAAAATGCCGACGGGTTCGAAGCAGCGCCAGGACGCGCCAGCGGTCGAGGCGCCTGCCGCCGATGTTGCGCAAGGCGAAATCATCGCGCCGTCCGAACCCGATCGCTGGGTGCAGAAGCGGGAACTGCAGCCCGTTCTCGATCTCGCGCCGCAAGAGCCGGCGCCAGCGCTGTTTACGTCCTACGACCATCTGGGCGTCTCGTTCGATCTTACCGCCGAGCGCAACCTCTCGCAGATCGTCGCGCTCAGCATAGCCGTGCCGCCGCTGCTTGGCTGGTTCTGGGTCGCCAATGCGATGAATCGCTATCAGCGCATTTTCGCCGTTCAAGACTGATTTGGATCGAGCCGGGATCGCGGAGGCGAGATGAACCTGCGTCCGCCGACGGCCTCGTTGTGGTCGCTGAGCATCGCGACGGCGCTGCTCGGGTTTCTGCTTAATCTGGTTGGCGCGATCGGCGGCCCATTCTATCTCGAACCCGCCCAGCAGCGCGAGGCATCGCTGACGCGCGAAATCGCCCTGCAATCGGCGCGCGCCAAGATGATCCGGGCCGCGACCGCCGCTGACGAACTGGCGGAACACCTGCGCAGCCTCGTCTTCAGCATCAGCGTCGCCCCGAACGCGCCGGAGACTGTCGGCGCGACGATCCGTGAAATTCTTACGCGCGCGTTTGAGCGCCGACACGACGACGTGCGCAATTACTTGGCGCAACTTGCGGTCGCCGGCGCCGTGGATTTTCCGACTGCCTCGCGCGAGTACGAAGCCTTGGTCACGGCGGAACGCGCCAATTACAACATCGACACGTATCGCGCCGCCAATGCGTTCGAAGCCAATCTGGCGACGCGCATGGTCAACGCGCAGGGCGAGGCAGCGATCAAGGCGATCACGCTGCAGGGCGATAGGGCCAAGGCGCGGCGCAATGCGGCGCGACGCGGCATGACGCTGTTTATTATTGCGATGCTGGGATCGACGCTGGTGTTTTTCGCGACAATGTCAGCCACGGCGAGGGCCAAACCCGAACCCGTCGATGCCGCGCGCGCTTCCGGCGCCGCTCGTCTGATCGCCAATGCGTTGTCGCAGCTTCGCGCCCGAAGCGCCGCCTCCCAAGGCGAGCCCGCATGACGTTCGCCACCGCGCTGAATCCGGGAACCGCACCGTTCCTGACGCGTTCGTACTGGTCGGCCAAGCGACTGGCGATCCTGATTGGCTTCATCCTGACAGTGCTTAGTTCGCTCGGACCGCAATTCTATGTCGGCCCAATCGAAGATCAGAGCGCCGATGCGGATCAACGTTCGAAGATCTTCGCGGCGCGCGCCGATGTCCTGCGCGAGGCGCAATCGCAATATCTGCTGTTCGAGCAAATGGGCGTGCTGATCTATGCCCTGAACGCCACGGGCGTTGGCGCGCCGGGCACGCCGCAGAGCGACACGCTCAACCGGCTCTATCAGCTATCCTTGCTCGACCGATCCACCGGCGTGCGCCAGATGATTGGCGAACTGGCCCGCGCGAACCAGATGAACTACCGCGAAACCTCAGACAAATATGGCGGGTTGATCGCCGCCGCGCGCAAGGATTTTTCGCTGGCGACTTACAAGGCGGTTGACGATTTCGAGAACACGATGATGACCCAGGCCAACACTCTGATGGCCGGCCTGCAACAGGCGCTGCTCGACGCCAATCAGGCCAAGAGCAATCTCGACGCCATAGCAGGCAAGCGCAAGACGCAATTGCTGGTCATGGTGACGCTCGGCTCGACATTGCTGCTGGCGGCGAATTTGATGTCGCAGAAAGAGGATAAGCCGGCGGCGCCGCCTGCCTCAGCGCCGGGCGCCGATCCGTCGGACGACCTCGCGGTCGCGACCAAGCTGATCGAACTGGCGATCGAACACGCGAGGACGCCCGGGGATGAACGGCCCGCAAAGGCTCCGCCGTAGCGGCCAGAACGGCCGTCGCACTGTCGGGCTACTATTCCAAACGGTGCACGATTGCGCCCCATTTTTCGGTATTTGTTGGAACATTGCGCATAGCGGGTCGTTGCTATTGTCCGATCGACAGCCGCCCGTTTCCACATAAGCGCGAAATTCGACAGGACTGGCGTAAAAGGAGAAGCCGTGAATCTTTTCAGCATTCGCCACGAGACGATCTATTCCTACGCCCAGCCGGTCGCGTTGGGCAAGCATCATCTGATGATCCGGCCGCGCGACAGTCATGTGCTGCGCCTGAACTCCGCGACGCTGCTGATCGAACCGGAAGCGACGATCAAATGGTCGTTCGACGTGTTTGGCAAATCGGTCGCGCGGGTCTCTTTCACCGCGCCCGCGTCGCAGCTTCGCGTCGTTAGCGAACTCGAAGTGCGGCGCTATTCCTCGCACGCGACGAAATTCGAGATCGACGAGGAAGCGCAGAGCTATCCCTTCATCTATTCGCCCAGCGATCGCATCGATCTTGGCGGCGCGGACCGCTGCCAATATCCCGATCCGCGCGGAGAACTCTAGGCGTTCGCGCGACAATTCATCATCGAGCGCCCAACGCCGACATTCGAACTGCTCAAGCGCATCAAAATCGCGATCAAAAATCGCTTCGCCTACGCGCGGCGCGATGACGAGGGCACGCAAACGCCGATCGAGACTTTGACGCGCGGCGGCGGCACGTGCCGCGACTTCGCCATGCCGATGATCGAGGCCGTGCGCGCGCTGGGCTTTGGCGCGCGCTTTGTCACCGGCTATCTCTACGATCCCAGCCTCGATGGCGGTTCGTCGCGGGCGATAGGCGGCGATGCGACGCATGCGTGGCTTGAAGTGTACATGCCCGGCGTGGGCTGGATCGAGTTCGATCCGACCAACGGACTGGAAGGCGGCGTCGATCTCATCCGCGTCGCGGTGACGCGCGACGCATCGCAGGCAATCCCGATTTCGGGCAAGTTTACCGGCCTGCCCTCGGACTTCCTGTCGCTCGCCGTTTCAGTCAAGGTGCGGCAGGCGCGACCGCCAGCGAGCTGAGGAGCGCCGCGCTAGCGCGCTTCGCGCGCTTCCGATTTGCTGACCTGCGGCTTCGCCTCCAATCGCGGCGGCGCGGCGGCCTCGCGCAGACAGAGCGCCACAGCTTCACCGAGCGTTGTCGCGACAAGGTCGGCGCCCGATTGCGCTTTCAGCGTTTCGCGCCGCGCCTCGACATCTTCCTCGTTGTCATAGGTCCAGAAGCCGGCGAGCACCCTTGCGCCCGGAATGCGCCGACGTAGCCGCCGAATCAGGAAACGCGTGTGGCTCGGGCTATGATCCACCGCAAGATACGAAAGACAGACGAAAACGATCCCTTCCGTTTCGAGTTTAAACAATTGGCTTGGCGAGGCCATGTTGATGGCCGCGACGCGCATCCCGATGCCCTCGCGCGCCAGAAGCTGCTTGAGCATCACCGCGACCGAATGGTCGAACGGGCTTCGACCTGTGACGCAAAGAACCGGAAACTCGCTTCGCCATTCCTCGCGAAAGTCTTCCCTGGCTATTTCCGGTTTTTCGACCTCGGCATTGCCGGCATCTTCGCTCTCGTCCTCATTCGGGACATCCTCGTAGTCGTCTAGCACGTCGACGATCTCGTCGATCGTTTGCGTCAGATTCGGCAGACTTTCCGGCGGCAGCGATCCCGAATTGAGATCGTATTGCAACATCCTCAATCCAGGCAGCGCGACCTCGTCGTAGTATTCGACCAGGGGCTGCTCCTTCAGCGCGCCATAGGCCAGCTCTGTCGCTTCGTCGGCCTGTCCGGAAATGACCTTGTGATAGAAGCTCTCCTCGGGCGCGAGCGGCGGCGCGTCGCCAAACAGCACCGCGAGAAAATTGAACCGCTCGACATGCTGTCCCAGCACGACAAGCAACAGCGTCAGCGGCGTCGACAACATCAACCCGACAGGGCCCCACAACGAGGTCCAGAACGTCGCCGCCGCGACAACAGCAAGCGGCGACATGCCGGTGGTATGGCCAAACAACAGGGGTTCGATGATCTGTCCGGTAAGCAGCTCGAGGCTGGCATATAGTCCCGCGGTCCAAAGCAGTTTGGACCAGCCCGGATCGACCGCCGCCGCAAGTATCAACGGGAGGACCGCCGACAACAGCCCGCCGATATACGGCAGAAAGCGCAGCAATGTCGCCAGCGATCCCCAGAGAATGAAATTTGGAATGCCGATGAACCATAGTCCGGCGCCCACGACAAATCCGAACACTGCATTGATTGCCGTCTGCGCCAGAAAATAGCGCGAGAGCCTTGCGGTGGCGTCATCGAGCGCCACAGTCGTTCGCCGCAAGTCGCGCGGACCCGCGAACCAGATCAGCCGGTCGCGCAAGTCCTCGCGTCGCAACAGGATGAAAACGACGAGGATGATAACGAAGCCAGCGGTCGCGATCGGCTCGATCGTCGGCCCAAGGATTTGCGCGGCGATTTCATACGGCGTTGGCGGCGGCTGGCGCACGACAACCTGCATCGGCGGTTGCTCCGCGGCGGGCGCGGCGGCGGGTGCGCTTGGCGAGGTCGCGGCGGCCTGGGTTGCGTCGGGCGCCGGCGGCTGCGCGATTTCGCTGCCGAGGCCTTGAATGACTTTCGCGATGCCGCGCAGCAACGGGCCGTTGGCCGCCGTCTCCCGTACCGAATTGATCTTTTTCTGCAGGCCGGATTGATATTGCGGCAGGTTTCCCGCGAGCTCGGCAACCTGGGTTCCCACAACCATGCCGATCCCGGCGAACAAGCTGAAACTGAACAGGGTCAGCACGATCACCGAGGGGACCCTGCCGAGCCCCAATCTTTGCAACCGCGTCAGCAGCGGCGTGAGAATGAAGCTGAGAAACCCCGCCAGCGCGATCGGCACCAGCACCTGGCGCCCGAGATACAGGGCCGATACGACGATCGCCGCGACAACGACCTGACTGGCCGCCGATGGCGCGCGATGGGGGATGCTCAGTTTCATCAACAAGGCTCCAGCTCGGCCGCGATCGACTGTATCCGCCTCTGAAGCGCCTGCGAAGGTCGAAATCGTTCCGAAACATCGCACGGACGGGCTAACCCGCGCCAAACCTGCGACCCATGCTGTGGATAAGGTGTTGGCAAGTTGTGGGCAAGCTGGGGATAATCGGCGGCGACGCGAGCCGCTCTGCGTTGAACAGTCAGCGGATTGCCGTGGGTCTCTGCGTGCCGGTCAGTGCAGGAATGGTGCCGCTTGAGGGAGCCGCAACAATCGACTAACGTATTGTAATTTATGACGAATCTATTGGTATGTTTCACGAAATACCAACAATAATACCAACAATATATTTTGCAGCAGCGGATAGCAGTGGACAAGTGCGGACTGGTTCCCATCCTCGAAGTGGACGCCGGGACGATCCTGCGCTTCGCTGACAAATATTCGACATCGGCGCGGCGCGCGCCGGAAGCATCACCTTTTGCCCCCTCCACCATCCCGCCATGCCAAATTGCCCGCCCGCGATCTGACATGGCCCTCCCCGTCGATGCAGTTGCACTCACGCCGACCCGCACTAAACAGCCCTCGCGTGCGCGCGCATCGCCGTACGCCCTTCGATCAATCGCTTGCAGCCGCACTTGCCGCTCAGTGCGTTGCGCCACCCGCGCGCGTGGCCATCTTGCAGCGATATTGCGGACGAGGACGAAACCCCCGATGCGCGACCCACTGACCACCATGAGCGCCAAGGAATTGGAGAGCTACATTCGCGGCACTGGCAAACACGCCGCTAAGCACGGGCCGGACGAGCCGCCCCTCATTGTCACCGCCAGAGGGCGCGTCACGCGCCAGCGCACTGGCGGCCCGATCGTCTTGACGACGCGCATGATCCGCATGATCGACCTGATCGTGAACGGCATGGTCATCGACGGAGCCAGGGCGCCGTGCGACCCGTTCGAGGCCGGACGCCTCGTCGGTTATCAACGTCGCGCTGTACGCCGGCTTGCAATGTCACCTGTTATCATCGCCGCTTACGAGGCGGCCCGTGTCGGGGCCGACCCCGCGCACCTACTTCCCACGTTTGATGAATTGCGCCGCGATGCGCGACGCCGTGACGCCACGATCGCCGTCGCACCTCCCGTCACCGCAACACCGCCTCGACCCGCATCGGGAGGCTACGTCATCCAACTTCGCCACAAGGATGCGGGAGTCGCCGCTTGAGCGAACGCGTCGCAACATTTCGACCTGCGATCCGCGACTACGATGACTTGCGCGCCGCGATTGCCGCTCGCCGTCGCGAGTTGGGACTGAGCCAACTTGAAACCGATCACCGTGCGGGAACCCACGACGGATATGTGGGGAAAATTGAGTGTGGCGATAGGTGCCTCGGCGACATGTCGCTGCAGGCCATCCTCGGGGCGCTGGGGATCGAGCTTGTTGTGCGGACCTACGATCCTGGTGCAAAGCCAGCGTGAAACAGTTGACGGCGGCTAGCGCCTCTTCAATTTTCTAATGCGACGAAGCCAGGGCCGGACCGCATAAACAACGCATTTGGCGACCTCTTAGGCCCGGACCCAGTTCGCCCATTTGGTAAAAAGTCGAGTACCGTAGACGACCGCAGCGTAGGGAACGAGAAAGCCGAGCACACAAAGCAAAAGGAGCCAGATACATTGGATGACAAGCGAGAAAACATTCCAGGCCTCAGCCTCGAATGCTTGACCCTGCGTCGGCCGATCGCTCCCGAAATGAAGGGCGCGCTCGCGATAGCACGCATAGGGACCGCCCGGAGCATCCAGGCATCCCTGCCACGCGTCTCGCTGGACGATGCGAAGCAACTCTAGCTGATAAATGTCCAGCGGTGTCTCTTTCGAAACGGCGTCCGCCAAGGCACCAGCCACCACGATCGCGCTGACGGCCCCGACCGAAACGCCCAGCTTTTTGATGTTCATAAAAACACCAACATCGTTGCCGGCAACTGGCAGCGCACAAAACTGTCCGCTTGCCCCATCAAAGTCGGTAACCGATTAGGCCCGACGCGGTGCGTCGCTTTGTTCAAAATATCGAGGTGCATATTATGAACAAGTGGATTCGCTTCTCGCATGGACCTGCGGGAGGTGTTCGCCAGCAATCTGCGCCGCTTGAGGAATGCGAAAGGCCTTTCGCAAGACGACCTTGCATACGAGGCCAAGGTCACCCGTAGCTATCTCAGTCAATTGGAGAAGGGCGTCTTTTACGCGAGCCTGAAGGGCTTAGGGATTCTCGCCGTCGCGTCGGATGTGGATCCGGCCGAGCTGCTCAAACGCTCCCACAAGGCGACGAAGGGAGGTTAATAACAGGATGTGCGCACGCTCCCACTTACCCGCGCTTGCCTGAAACGCATGTGGCCCAGATGTTCGAGAGAGCGTCGAGTTTTTTTTTGGACATCCCAGCGCCCGAACGCGCCAATTTTACGCGGCGAACGACAAGAATGGCTTTGCGTGAAACACTCGTCCGGCCTTCAACGACTGCGCCCAACGCGCCCATGCTTGAGCCGCCGGTATGTCGGCAAAGTACTTGCGTCCCCAGTTGTTGAACTTGTCGGCGTCGCGCACCAAAACCGCGTTGTCGGTGAGGGATATTCGGAACGTTCCGATTCTGTGATGGCTGAGCATAGGAGCCCCCCAAATTAGACGCTCGCCGCGCCCGTCAGGACTGTCCGGCGGATGCTCAGGGGTTACGGTCTGCCGATCGACAAGCGCCCGCCTGGCGCGCCCACGCCTTCATCGCGCTATTTTGTCGGCTTCCATTCGCGTGCCAGCCGCTGCGCCTCGGCGATCTGGTCGGGCGTCATAGCTTTGGCTATGACCTCGCGGTTCTTCAGCGCGTAGCGGTCGCCTTGGGCGGCGGCCAGACTGGACCACATGTACGCTTGTGTATTGTCCTTCGGCACGCCGTTACCTTGGGCGTACATTGCGCCGAGGTTTGCCTGCGCTGCGGCGTCTCCCTGCTCCGCAGCGCGGCGGTACCATTTTGCGGCCTCGACGAAGTCCTGCGCCACGCCTAATCCGATGTCGTGCAGGACGCCAAGATTGTACTGGGCGAAAGCATTACCTTGATCG
>JAYUFK010000010.1:0-2728 GCA_043739325.1 Methylocapsa sp.
CTGACGGCCGGTGGCGTCACGGAACGGGCCTTCTTCCTCGGCGAGACGGCGTCGCGGGAAGAGGCTCGCGCCATGATCGAGCAATATCGCGCGGCGGACGTCGATGCGCTCCAGGCCGAGACGGCGACGCCCTGACAAGACGCGCTCGGCGCGATCCAGGTCAAGACGCCTGATCGCGCGATGGACATCATGCTCAATGGTTGGCTCCTCTATCAGACGTTCGCGTGTCGCGTCTGGGCGCGTTCAGCCTTCTTTCAAGCCAGCGGCGGCTACGGATTTCGCGACCAGTTGCAGGACGACATGGCGCTGACGCATGCGCGGCCCGACCTCGCTCGCGAGCATTTGTTGCGCGCGGCCGCCCGTCAATTCGTCGAGGGCGATGTTCAGCATTGGTGGTTGCCGCTCTCCGGCCAGGGCGTTCGCACACGCATTTCCGACGATCAATCCTGGTTGGCGTTCACCGTCGCGCAATATGTGCAGACGACGGGAGACAATGCAGTCCTGGATGAATCCGTTCCCTTCCTCGAAGGCCCGGCCCTGGCGCAGGGAGAGGTCGATAATTTCTTTCTTCCGACCATATCGGAAATGCGTGCGAGCCTGTTCGACCATTGCGCGTTGGCGCTCGATCGCAGCCTCGCGGTCGGTTCTCATGGACTGCCGCTTATCGGCACGGGCGACTGTAACGACGGCATGAATCGCGTCGGCGAAAGCGGCTTGGGCGAAAGCGTCTGGCTGGGCTGGTTCCTTTATTCGACGCCTTCGGCATTCGCCCTGATCGCCGCGACGCGGGGCGACAAAGAGCGTGCGGAGAGCTGGACGCTGCGCGCCAACGCGCTGAAGGTCGCGCTTGAGCGAGATGCCTGGGATGGCGATTGGTGCCTACGCGTCTTTTTCGACGATGGGACGCCGCTTGGCGCGGCGCGAAGCGAGGAGTGCCGCATCGACTCGATCGCGCAGTCCTGGGCGGTGCTTTCAAACGCAGCGACGCCTGGGCGAGCCTCGCGCGCAATGGCGTCGCTCGATCGGGAATTGATCCGTCGCGACGACGGTCTGGCGCTGCTGTTCGCCCCGCCGTTCGACCGAACGACGCTCGATCCCGGCTATATCAAGGGCTATCCGCCTAGCGTACGTGAAAACGGCGGCCGATACACCCATGCCGCGACCTGGTCCGTCATGGCTTTCGCCGCGCTGGGCGATGGCGACAGGGCTGCGGAGCTGTTTGCGATGCTCAATCCATCAACCATCCGCCCACACACACGGACGCGCACCGTTACAAGGTGGAGCCCTATGTGGTGGCGGCGGACGTCTATTCCATGGAACCCCATGTAGGACGTGGCGGCTGGACATGGTACACGAGATCGGCGGGCTGGCAGCGCGCGGGCGTCGAGAGCCTGCTTTGCCTGCGGCTTCGCGGGAGCAAATTGGAAAGAGATCCCTGCATCCCAAGGGCGTGGAAGGGCTTCGAGGCGACCGTGAAGCATCGTTCCTCCCAATATCGCGTCACCGTCGAAAATCCCGGCGGAATGAGCCGGGGCGTCGCGTCTTGCGAACTCGACAGAGTGGCGATTGTCGGCACGCCGTCGCGTATCCCGCTCGTCGATGACGGGGGGCTTCCTCAAATCAAGGTTCGACTGGGATGATCACGCTAACGCTTCCAACCGCCCGATTCGCTTCGATGCCTGGGCGCCTTGCGTGCAATATTTCCCCGCGATGCCGCGCGCGCTTGTGGCCCAAAGAGGGATGAAGTCATGGCCTCCACCGTCTTCGCACCGCCGCTCGGCCCCGAATTCGACCCCTTCCTTTGCGCCTTCATCGGCGCGGACCCAAACGGCAAGCTGCTGAGCGTGCTCTCGGCCTTTGCGCGCGCGGATGTCGATCCGTGGAAGGAGGCGACACATCTGGCGCGCATGTCCAGCGAGAGCGCGACAACCAGGCTCAGTGAATTCATCTCCGCCTTGCCGGACAAGCCTAACGCCGATGTCCCTGCACGAAAGATCGCCCGCGAGTTGATCGCGCTTTTGCCCACACCCGCGATCGCCATTCCGCCCCTGCCCGACAAAGTCGTCGAGGCCTTGTCGAGCGCGAATTCACGCTTTGTCGTCACCTTGGGGACCGTCTTGCTTTTCGTTGGCTTCGTGTATCTCTTCTGGATCGCGCCAAGACCACAATCCCCCCCGCCGCCCACGTCATCGAGCGCGCCTACATCGACGACGCCAAGCGATCCGCCACGTTAGGCATCGCGGCGTGCCGAACAGAACCGGTAACCGCGCTCATATCTCCTCGAGGCTCGAAACAGTCGCTGGCGGCGCGTCGCGGCCCTCGGCGATCAACGCCAGCCTCGCGAGCGCGGGCAGCGACTTCGAACCGGTCCGCTTCATGATCGACGCGCGGTGGTTCTCGACCGTGCGTTGACTAATGCCAAGATCGGCGGCGATATTCTTGTTGGGATGCCCCGCCAGGACGCGGTCCATCACTTCGCGTTGGCGTAGGGTCAATCCGGAAAGATGCGCGACAGCTTCATCCCGCCATTGACTTGACTTGGTTGAATCTCCCGACTGTTGAAGCGTCCTGTCGATGCTGGCGATCAAATCGTCGCGGTTGACCGGCTTTTCAATAAAGTCCGAGGCGCCCGCCTTCACTGCCTTCACCGCCATCGAAACGTCGCTGTCGCCTGTGATCATGATCGCGGGCAGAGCACGTCCGTCGGCGCGCAATTTTTGCAGCAATT
>JAYUFK010000011.1:0-20294 GCA_043739325.1 Methylocapsa sp.
GCGGAAGTTGCTCATCAAAACCGCCCGTCGCCCCACGAGAATCAACGCCCGATTCTAGCGCAACCACAGGCGCAATGTTAAGTCCGACAGGCTGCTAGGCTGCTCGCCTGCGCCCTTCCACGACGGTGCCGAATAAAAGATCCCACAGCCCGGTCGTGACGCCATAATTGCCATCGACGCCATGATAATGATGGGCCATGTGCCGGATTCGGGCGCGGTACAGCGCGGTTCCAGGCTTCGGCGTCAAATGATGCACCGCGTGGTGAACCGCCATGTAGCCGGCATAGCCGACGAGCGCGCCGCTGGCGAAACCGCTCGCGAGAAGCGGTCCGGTGAACGCGAGCGGCGCCGCGAAAAACCCCGCCAGGATGATGCCGCTCGAGGCAAACGAGGGGACGCCGATCAACGCCAGCGGCTCGGCGTGATGGGCGTCGTGATATTTCTCGAAGAACGGAACCTCGTGAAACACCCAGCGGTGAACAGCATATTCAATGAACGTCCAGACGAAGAGACCCACTGCGAAGCTGGCGAGCCACTCGAACGGCGCCAACGGCCCGCGTCCGGGAATCGCCCAAAGCGCAAGACCGAGGATTGCCACGGGGATCGCTACAAAGTCGCCGAAGTAGAGCGCCTTACCCAATTTCATGATTCACCTCCAGTTCGATTCACATGAAAACAGGTCACACCCTCCCCAATTTCATCTACCCTCAGTCTAGCAGCGAAACTATGCAATAAGTTTGTCCAACGTCAAAGGCTCAAGTGGACCGTTGACGCGCCGTGATGAATTGGAAAGGGAAATAACGCCCATGCCAACAGCGCATGCCAAGAACGAGGATCAGCTCGCCTACTGGAACGGAGCTGCCGGGCGCCACTGGACCGAGCGCCAGGCGATGCAGGATGCGCTGCTGGCCCCGGTTTCCGTGATCCTGCTGGCTCAGGCGCGGCTAACGGCGGGCGAATACGTTCTGGACATTGGCTGTGGCTGCGGCGCGACTTCGCGAGACGCGGCGCAGCGCATCGCGCCGGGCGGCGCCGTGCTGGGCCTCGATATATCCACTCCCATGCTGGCGCGGGCGCGGGAATTGACGCCGCCGGGCGCGCCCCTTCGCTTTGTGGACGCAGACGCTACGATTTACGCGTTCGAACCCCGGCGAGCCGATGTTTTGGTCTCGCGATTCGGCGTGATGTTCTTCGCCGACCCCGCGCTCTCGTTCGCCAACATGCGGCGCGGATTGCGCAAAGGCGGACGCGTCGTGTTCGCTTGCTGGCGCGAGCCGCGCCTCAATCCGTGGGCGATTGCGCCGTTGCAGGAGGTTTACAAGTTTGCGCCGCGCCTGCCGGAGATGGGCCCGGACGACCCGGGGCCGTTCGCGTTCGCCAGCGAGGAGCGGGTTCGTAGCATTCTGGGCGTCGCAGGGTTTGCGGACATCGCGCTGACGCCATTTGACGTGACGCTCGATGTCGCCGTGGGCAAGGGGCTCGAAAACGCCGTCGCCTCGGCGCTGGAAATCGGACCCGCGAGCCGGGCGCTGGCAGATCAGCCGCCTGATGTGCGCGCTGCGGCGGCGCAGGCGATCAGGACCATGCTCGCTGGACGCCAGCAAGGCGCGAGCGTGCCGATGGGCGGGGCGATCTGGATCGTCAGCGCGCTCAATCCCTGAGTTGGGCGAGTCAACCGTTCGGCAAGTTCTGCGCCAGCGCTTCCAGCACCGCCATGCGCACGGCGACGCCCATTTCGACCTGCTCGCGGATCAGCGATTGGGCGCCGTCGGCGACAAGCGAATCAATTTCGACGCCGCGGTTCATTGGTCCGGGATGCATTACCAGCGCGCCGGGCTTGGCGAAACGCAGCTTTTCTTCGTCGAGGCCGAAGTAGTGGAAATATTCCTTGGTCGAGGGCACGAACGCGCCGTTCATCCGCTCGCGCTGCAACCGCAGCATCATCACAATATCGGCGCCTGCCAGCCCGGCGCGCATGTTGGTGAAAACCTCGACGCCCATGTTCTCGATGCCCGCCGGCAGCAGCGTTGAAGGCCCGATGACGCGCACGCGGGCGCCCATGGCGCCGAGCAGCAGGATGTTGGAGCGGGCGACGCGCGAGTGCAGGATGTCGCCGCAGATCGCCACGACCAGCCCTTCAATTCCCCCGCAATTGCGGCGGATGGTGAGCGCGTCGAGCAACGCCTGTGTCGGGTGCTCGTGGGCCCCATCGCCGGCGTTGATGACCGAGCAATCGACCTTGCGCGCCAGCAGATGCACGGCGCCGGCCTGATGATGGCGAACGACGATGATGTCGGGACGCATCGCATTCAGCGTCGCCGCCGTGTCGATCAGCGTCTCGCCTTTCTTGACGCTGGAATTGCTGACCGACATGTTCATCACGTCGGCGCCGAGGCGCTTGCCCGCGAGTTCGAAGGACGATTGCGTGCGGGTGGAGGCTTCGAAGAACAGATTGATCTGCGTGCGTCCGCGCAGGGTCGCGCGCTTCTTCTCGACTTGCCGAGAAATCTCGACTGCGGCGTCGGCGAGATCGAGCAGCGCGGTGATCTCGGGCCGCGACAGGCCCTCGATGCCGAGGAGGTGACGATGCGAGAAGATCGGCTTTGGCGCGGTCGAAGGCATGGCGAAGGCTATACGGGCGGCGGGGCGGGCGGGCAAGCAGGCTGGCGACGCCTCCAGGACAGCGCCGGGCGTCCTGCGCTCTGACGGCCCACCCGGTGCGATTAAGCGAAACCGCACATTGGTCGGGGTTTTTGTGTTTACAAAGGTTTGGGCGCCAAACGACGGACGTTTTCATTTGGCGCTCGCTTGGGACTGCGCTATCGCGGATAGGGATGAGGCCGCGCGCGCCGTGCTGTATTAACATATATAGTATGTTATATTTCGCCTATCGTTCGACCTGCTCTCGCGAGGCCGGCCCGTCCCCCAAAGGCGCCCCATGACGCATGATCTCAAGAGCCGCCCCAACAAGCTGCCGTGGCCGCCGCTGATCTTTCTGGCGACGAGCGCCATCGCGGTCCTTCTGCAATTGCTGTTTCCCGTGCCGTGGGGGATGACAGGATGGATCGGCTGGATCGGCTGGACCCTGATCGTCGGCGGCCTCGGCCTCGACGTCTGGGCGATCATGACGATGGCGCGCGCGCATACAAACATTCACCCTAACCGCGCCGCCGACCGCCTGGTCGAAACCGGCCCGTTCGCCTTCACCCGCAACCCGATCTATCTGGGCAACACGCTCGTCATGATCGGCGTCGGCGTCGTGTGGAATTCGCTGTGGTTCGCCGGCTTCGCCGTCATCGCCGCGGCGCTGGTGCAGCGCCTCGCGATCGTTCGCGAGGAAGCCCATCTCGCGCTGCTGTTCGGAGACCAGTGGAGCGCTTACGCGGCTCGCGTGCCTCGCTGGATTGCCGTTGTCCGGCCGGGAAGCTAGCTGGGCGCGCCGGCCCAATGCGAATGCCACGGCTTGCCGGTCGAAGGTCAAGAGCGCCGCAACTATGATCCTTCAAGCGCAATTACCAAGTTTCTATAATATATAGGGCGCTAGCGAGCGCATTGCAGATGGCTGCGCAGCGACAGGCCGGATGAATGACAACTATTGAAAATGCGATTGCTTAAATCCATCGACCGATGAAATTGCCGTTACCAGATGACTTCTTTCAGCCATATTTTGGTCAACAGGGGATCGGCTTGATCGCGTATAAATTTTGCAAGAATTGCGCCGCTCGGGAAGCGGCGCGCAATCAACACGGCGAGCGTCAATCCGCCGCCTGAAATCTGGAGGTTTATCATGCATGACCTGACCAAACGGATTGCAACCATTTCACTCATCGCTCTCGCGGTAGCCGCGCCCATCGCGTTGACATCGCCGTCAGCCGCGGCCGCGCCATTGCCGGGAGAAGGCTCCATTGCGACGGCGATCCATAAGCAGGCTGCGCCGCCTGTCGAGGATGTCTACTGGCGGCGTCATTATTATCATCGGCATTGGGGCGGCGGCGCTTTGTTCGCTGGAGCCGCTCTCGGGTTGCTCGGCGGAGCGCTGGCGGCTTCGGCCAATGAAGGCTATTGCGACCCCTACTACAATTATTGCGGCGGCTATCCCGGCGGCGATTACGCGTATTATCCCGGCCCCGCTTATGGCTATTACGGCTACTACAGCAGGCCGGCTTACGGATTTTACGGATTCCACCGCCATGCGTATTGGGGGCGCCACGGCCACTGGCGCTAGGAAGGCAAGTAGGGTCGCGAGCTAGCCGGGCGGGTCGGCTTTGAGAGAAAACAGCGGCTGGCCATTTAGGGCGGCGTAGGGGCAACTGTTGGGATGGTTGTGCTCAGAGGCAATGACGCTGCGCGACAGGGCCGCGCGGATAGACAGCGATCTGTGGGGGTAGCGCGGATGCGACAGGTCTTGACGATTACTCGCGACGAGTTGCGAAAGTGCATGCTCGACCACGTCGCGCTACGCAAAGCGCCCAGCATTTCGCCCGCATGTGGTCGCGCCGGCGAGCCGTTGATTGTCGAGACGGTGGGAAACGCCCAACTGTCGCCACGACGCGAGGCAGATCCGACGACGCCGTATCCCTGATTCTCGGTAACGAAGCTGTTTATCGTGAAGGCGGTGCTTCAGCTCGTCGAGACTGGCAAGGTCGGGCTCGACGATCCCGTATCCGACCGTGTCCGGTCGTTTCGCGTAAAGGGGCAGGAAACTCCGACAGTACGTCAATTGGTCTCCCACACTTCGGGTCTGGCGAACCCGATCCCGGTGAGCTGGATCCACCTTGTTGACGAACCAGGACCGACGCTGGAGCCGACGAAGGCGCGGGATTGCGCCCCGCTTCCGATCGGACTCGGGTGGCATTTGGAAGTGGTCGGCAATGAGCCGATGGCTTTTCACTTGGGCGGCGGCGGCGGGTTCCGCTCAGAACTGAGAATTTATCCGCGCTTGAATTACGCGATAGCGGTTGTCTCCAACGAAACGGGCTTCAATACGGCCGCCTTCGCCAATCTTGCGGTTCGGCAATAGGTTAGGAGTGTGCGCCTGTAGGGTGACTCCCTTGAAGAGACGCCTCCGGGATTGAGCCCGGTTGGCCAACCTTTACGAAGCAACTTAGCCGCCGCGACTTTGCTCTTCCACCCCTCTCATTTGACACCAGCCCCCGCCTCAACCATTTTCCGCGCCCTGCCCGGCCAGCCGGCCCCAAAGGAAAAATGCCGCGAGCGTCCCCATATGGGGGCGTGAACGCGCGCCAGGAAATAATCCATGAAGGTTGTGATCGTCGAATCGCCGTCGAAGGCCAAGACCATCAATAAGTATCTGGGCAAGGACTATGACGTCTACGCCTCGTTCGGCCACGTGCGCGACCTCACCGCCAAGGATGGATCGGTCGATACCGAGAATGATTTCGCCATGCGCTGGGAGGTCGACGCCAAGGCCGGCAAGCGGCTGAACGACATCGCCGCGGCGGTCAAAGGCGCCGATCACGTGATACTCGCGACCGATCCGGATCGCGAAGGCGAGGCGATCTCTTGGCATATCTACGAGATTCTCAAGGGCAAGAAAGTTCTGAAAGACAAGCGCGTCGATCGCGTCGTGTTCAACGCCGTCACCAAGGAGGCGGTGCTCGACGCGATGCGTCACCCGCGCGAGATCGACGCGGCGCTTGTCGACGCCTATCTCGCCCGCCGCGCGCTCGACTATCTCGTCGGCTTCAATCTGTCGCCGGTGCTGTGGCGCAAACTGCCGGGCGCGCGCTCGGCGGGGCGCGTGCAGTCCGTGGCGCTGCGCATCGTCTGCGACCGCGAACTGGAGATCGAAAAATTCGTCACTAGGGAATACTGGTCGATCGTCGCGCATCTCAAGACAAAGGCCAGCGCGCCGTTCATTGCGCGGCTTGTCGGCGCCGATGGGCGCAAGATCACGCGTCTCGATATCGGCTCGGGCAAGGAAGCGGAAGACTTCAAGTCGGCGCTAGAGACCGCGAAATTCTCGGTCACCTCAGTCGAGTCAAAACCCGCCAAGCGCCACCCCTACCCGCCCTTCACGACATCCACCCTGCAGCAGGAAGCGTCGCGAAAACTCGGCCTTGCGCCATCGCGCACCATGCAGATCGCGCAGCGTCTGTATGAAGGCATCGATGTCGGCGATGGTCCGGTCGGCCTGATTACTTATATGCGGACCGACGGCATCGACCTCGCGCCCGAAGCGATCGAGGGCGCGCGCAAATTGATCGCCAAGGATTTTGGCGACAAGTACGTGCCGAAAACGCCGCGCAAATATATGGTGAAAGCGAAGAACGCGCAGGAAGCGCATGAAGCGGTGCGCCCCACCGACATGATGCGCCGCCCGCGCGAGATGGCCAAGCATCTCGAAGGCGATCAGGCGAAACTCTACGAATTGATCTGGACCCGCACCATCGCCAGCCAGATGGAAAGCGCCGAGCTGGAGCGCACCAGCGTCGATATTCTGGCGGAAGCGGGCAAGCGCAAACTCGATTTCCGCGCCAGCGGTCAGGTCGTGCGCTTCGACGGATTTCTCGCGCTTTATCAGGAAGGGCGCGATGACGAAGAAGACGAGGACGCGAGCCGGCTGCCGCCGATGGCGGCGGGCGAACCGCTGGCCAAGGAGCGCATCGAAGCCGCCCAGCATTTCACCGAGCCGCCGCCGCGTTACACCGAAGCGACGCTGGTCAAACGGATGGAAGAGCTCGGGATCGGGCGCCCCTCGACCTACGCCTCGACGCTCGCCGTGCTACGCGATCGCGACTACGTGCGGCTTGAGAAAAAGCGGCTGATCCCCGAGGACAAAGGACGGCTCGTTGTCGCCTTCCTCGAATCCTTCTTCACCAAATATGTCGGCTACGACTTTACCGCCGATCTCGAAGAGAAACTCGACCGCGTCTCCAACAGCGAAATCGACTGGAAGGACGTGCTGCGCGACTTCTGGAAGGATTTTTCGGAAGCCATCGGCGGCACCAAGGAATTGCGCACGACGCAGGTGCTCGACAGCCTCAACGAGCTTCTCGGCCCGCACATTTTCCCGGCGCGCGCCGATGGCCAGGATTCGCGGCTATGCCCGTCATGCAACAAGGGGCAATTGTCGCTCAAGCTCGGCAAGTTCGGCGCGTTCATCGGCTGTTCGAACTATCCCGAATGCAAATTCACCCGCGTGCTCTCGCCCAACGGGCAGGACGGCGCGCAGGGCGTCGAGGGCGAACGCCCCGGCGTCACAATTCTTGGGCAAGACCCCGTGTCCGGCGCGGAAGTGACGCTGCGCGGCGGGCGCTTTGGCGATTACGTCCAACTCGGCGAAGGCGAGAAGCCCAAGCGCTGCTCGCTGCCAAAAGGCCTCGCGCCCGCCGACGTGACACTGGAAAAAGCGCTGGCGCTATTGGCGCTGCCGCGCGAGGTGGCGCGCCATCCCACCAGCAAGGACCCGATTCTCGCCGGCATCGGGCGTTTCGGCGCCTATGTGCAGCATGGCAAGACCTACGCCAGTCTGGGCAAGGACGAGGACGTTCTCGATGTCGGCGCCAATCGCGCCATCGATCTCATCGTCGCCAAGGAAAGCGGCGTTGGCGGCGGGCGGCGCTTTGGCGCCGGCTCCGGCCGCCCGCTCGGCGATCATCCGACGCTTGGCGGCGCTGTGTCGGTCAAGGACGGGCGCTTTGGCGCCTATGTCAATCACGGCAAGGTCAACGCGACGCTACCGAAGGGCACGGACACCGCGAAGCTGACCCTCGATGCCGCGCTCGCGGCGCTGGCGGAAAAGGCGGCGGGCGGCGGGGGCGGCGCGGGCGGCGGACGCGCGCTGGGCGACCATCCGCGCGGCGGCGCGATCACCGTGCGGCCCGGCCGTTTTGGCGCCTATGTCAATTGGGGCAAAATCAACGCGACGATCCCAAAATCGACATTGCCGGACGATATAAGTCTTGGCGAGGCGATCGATCTGATCGAGGAGCGCGAGGGCCGCCCGAGCGGCGCGCGCGGCAAACCAGCAGCAAAAGCGAAAGCCCCCGCCAAGACGGCGGCGCCCGCGAAGAAACCAACCGCGAGGGCCAAGCCTGCCGCGAAGAAGGCTCCAGCGAAGAAAGTCGCGGTGAAGAAAGTTGTGGCAAAGGGGAAAAAATAGCCTGCTCGGGCAGGCGGAGCGGATCATCGCGGGTTAGGCTTCGCATCGAATAATGATATGCCTGCATGCGATTTGATGATTCAGGAGGCGCAGTCATGGCCCAGTTCAAGACGGCCCAAGCCAAAAACCGCGCCGAGGTCGCATCGCAGGCCGCCTACAGCCGTTGGGCGCCGATTTACGATCTCATCTTCGACCTGCCCTTCCATCCCGGCCGTCTCGCGGCTGCGCGCGCCGCGAGCGCCGCGGCCGGGCCGAATGGCGCCATCCTCGTGGTCGGCGTCGGCACCGGTCTTGAGCTGGGTTTGCTGCGGCGCGACAGCCGCGTCACCGGCATCGATCTCAGCCCGCCGATGTTGCGGCTGGCGCACGAGCGCGTCGCGCGCAAGCGTCTCGACCATGTGCGCGATTTGCGCGTCATGGACGCCGGCGCGCTGGCGTTTCCCGACGCATGCTTCGACTCTACGCTCGCGCCCTATGTACTCAGCGTCGTGCCACAGCCGGCGCGCGTGCTCGACGAGATGTGGCGCGTCACCCGGCCGGGCGGCGCGATGGTGGTAATGAACCATTTCGCCGCCAAGGAAGGCCTGCGCGCCCGCACCGAATATTGGCTCGAGGACGCCGCCGCCTGGCTCGGCTGGCACCCCAACTTTCCCTTCAGCCCGGTTGGCGACTGGCTCGCGACCCATTCCGGCGCGCGCCTCGTCGAGCGCTGCGAACTCAGCCCGTTCAAGCTTTTCACGATGCTGCGGATCGAGAAAACGCGGGCGCCGATTTGAAACGTCGCCGGCCGCTGCCTTGTGCCCGGCCCGCCAAGTCCCTAAATACAGACAGCGCTAGAGCGAACAACGCCGGGCGCCTTACTCAAGCTGATTCCAACCGTCCAATTGACCAAACGAATTAAATCGACGCGCCCGACCCGCGCCATTCCGCCGCGCGCGGCGACGGCGGGCGCGCTGCCAACGCGTGAGCAAGTGCTGGCGTTCATTTCCGGCGAAGCCGCGCCCGACGGCGCGAGAACGCCAACGCGCATTGCCAAGCGCGAGATCGCCCGCGCTTTCAACGTCAAGGGCGAAGACAGAAACGCGCTCAAACTGCTGATCAAGGACCTCGAAGCCAACGGCGCCATCGCGCGCGGCCGCAAGACCTTGCGCGTGCAGGGCCGCTTGCCTGCCCTCGTCGCCACCGACATTATCGAGCG
Organism: Methylocapsa sp.; assembly: GCA_043739325.1. Taxonomy (GTDB): domain Bacteria; phylum Pseudomonadota; class Alphaproteobacteria; order Rhizobiales; family Beijerinckiaceae; genus Roseiarcus. Next base: position 9,324 of record JAYUFK010000011.1, read on the forward strand.
CGACCGCGACGGCGACCTTATCGCTACGCCGAGCGAATGGACCGAAGCTGGCGAAGCGCCGCGCATTGTCATTTCCAAGCCGCGCGGCCAACGCGAGGGCGGCCTTGCACCCGGCATTGGCGCGCGCGTGCTGATGCGCGTCGAATTCGATGCCGACGCCGGCCCGCGCCAACCCGCCTACAGCGGCCGCGTCGTCAAAATTCTCGAGAAGGTCAGAGCGCGCATCCTTGGGGTTTATCGCGAACTCGAAGGCGGCGGCGGGCGCGCCTTGCCGATCGAAAAGCGCGGCATCGCGCGCGAGATATTCGTGCCGAGCGGCATGCAGGACGGCGCGGTCGAGGGCGATCTCGTCGCGCTCGAAATGTTGCGCGAGGGCGGTTTTGGCCTGCCAACGGCGCGTGTGATCGAAAAGCTCGGCTCGCTGAAATCCGAGCGCGCCATCAGCCTCATCTCGATCGCCACGCATCGCCTGCCCGACGTATTTTCACCAGCGGCCCTCGCGGATGCGGAGAAGGCGCGCTCGGCGAGCATGGACCACCGCGAGGACTGGCGCGAGCTGGCGCTCGTCACTATCGATCCGGCCGATGCGAAAGATCACGACGACGCGGTGCACGCGGCGCCGGACGACGATCCCGCTAACGAAGGCGGCTTTGTGTTGACGGTCGCCATCGCCGATGTCGCCTATTACGTGCGGCCCGGTTCGGCGCTCGATCGCGACGCGCTGGAGCGCGGCAATTCTGTGTACTTCCCCGACCGCGTCGTGCCGATGCTGCCCGAGCGCATCTCCAACGATCTGTGCTCGCTGCGCCCCAACGTCGATCGCCCGGCGCTTGCGGTGCGGATGGTCCTTGGCAGTGACGGGCGCAAGCGCACGCACAGCTTCCATCGCATCATGATGCGCTCCGCCGCCAAGCTCTCCTATCAGCAGGCGCAACGCGCCATTGACGGCGCGCCCGATGAGACGACGGCGCCGTTGGTTGAACCCGTCCTGAAGTCGCTCTACGCAGCTTACGCGACGATGAAGCTCGAGCGCGAGCATCGCAGCCCGCTCGATCTCGATCTGCCCGAGCGCAAACTCATCCTCAATCCCGACGGCTCACTCAAGAGTGTGCATTGGCCCGAGCGGCTCGACGCGCATAAGCTGATCGAGGAATTCATGATCCTCGCCAATGTCGCCGCCGCAGAAACGCTCGAGCTGGCGCAGACGCAATTGATCTATCGCGCCCATGACGCGCCGAGCGTTGAGAAGATCAACGATCTGGGCGAATTTCTCATGACGCTGGGCGTCAAGTTCGCGAGGAGCGAACGCGTGCGTCCCTCGCACTTCAACATCATCCTGGCGCGCGTCAAAGGCGCGCCGTCCGAAGCGCTGGTCAACGAAGTCGTGTTGCGCTCGCAAGCGCAGGCGGAATACACGCACGAAAACTACGGCCATTTCGGCCTCAACCTGCGCCGCTACGCGCATTTCACTTCGCCGATTCGCCGCTATGCCGATCTCATCGTTCACCGCGCGCTGATCCGCGCCCTGAAATTCGGCGAGGGAGGCATGCCGGACATGGCGACGAAAGATCTCGCCGACATCGCCGAGCGCATCTCCCAAGCCGAGCGCCGCGCCATGGCGGCGGAGCGCGAGACGGCGGATCGGCTGATCGCCGCGCACCTGAGCGACCGCATCGGCGCGAGCTTCAAGGCGCGCATCGCTGGCGCCACACGGGCCGGACTTTTCGTGCGGCTCGCCGAGACCGGCGCGGACGGATTTATTCCCGCCAGCACGCTGGGCGCGGATTACTATCGCTTCGACGAAAGCGCGCGCGCCCTTATCGGCACGCGCACCGGCGAAACATTTCGCCTTGGGGACACCGTCGAGGTAAAACTTGTCGAAGCGGCGCCGTTCGCTGGCGCGCTGCGGTTTGAGATGATGTCGGATGGCGCCGTCGGCAAGCGCGCGCGTAAGAGCGAAACAGGCGCCGGCCGAGCGCGCGTGAAGCCAGCGCGGACGAAGAAAAAGGGAGCGCGCAAATGATCAATGCGATGCAGGTAAGCCTCGACGCGCCGGACGCCAAGCGTCCGCTCGGGCTTGCGGTGCGCCGGGGTTTCATGGGCCGCTGCCCGCATTGCGGCGAGGGACGGATGTTTCGCGCTTACCTGAAAGTCGTCGATTCCTGCGCGGTTTGCAGCGAGGATTTGCATCACCAGCGCGCCGACGATGCGCCGCCCTATCTCACCATGCTGGTCGTCGGCCATTTCATCGTCGCCGGCATTGTCGCGTTCGAGGAATTCACGCCGCAATTGCCGATCTGGGTTGGCGCGATCGGATGGATGCTGATGACGCTGATCGCTTCGCTGATCCTGCTGCCGCGCATCAAGGGCGCGCTCGTCGGCTACCAATGGGCGCTGCGCATGCACGGCTTTGGCGGGCCGGAGCACGCCGGCGTTTGACCAAGGCGCCCGCCCCTGTCCGTCCCGCCGACGCGGCGACGCTGATCCTGCTGGATCATCGTTGCAAGACGCCGCGCGTGCTGACGGGCCGCCGGCACGCCGGACATAAATTCATGCCGGGCAAGTTCGTTTTTCCCGGCGGACGGCTGGAGCCCAGCGACCGGCGCATGGCGATTGCCGGGCCGCTCGACGAATTGATTGAAGAAAAGCTCAACGCCCGCGCCCGCCGCGCGTCGCAACATCTGGGCCGCGCGTTGGCGCTCGCCGCGCTGCGCGAAACCTTCGAGGAAACCGGGCTTGCGATCGGCGCGCGCGATTGCGGCGCGCCGGAAAATCCGCCAGACGGCGTCTGGGCGCGCTTTGCCGCAACCGGCGTTTTTCCCGCGCTGGACGGCCTCGATTTTCTCGCCCGCGCCATCACGCCGCCGGGCCGCACCAAGCGCTTCGATACGCGTTTCCTTGTCGCCGATGCCGCGTCGATCGCGTATCACGAGGAAGGCGCCGTGCATGCCGAAGCGGAACTCGTCGAGTTGGTCTGGATTGAATTGGAGAAAACCGCGACACTCGATTTGCCCGAAATCACGCGCGTCGTGCTGAAAGATCTGACCATTGCGCTTGCCGGCGGCATGAGCCGTTTTCGGCCGCGCCCGTTCTATCATCAGATGCGCGGCCAGTGGCTGCGTGAGGAACTGTAAGGGTCACGCCGCGCGAAACGCCGGAGTGAGGCGGCCCGCGAGTTCTGTCAGCGCGAGATGGTAGCTCTTGGCGGTGCGAATCGAGTTGTGGTAGCGCGCCATCACGACCTCAAGCAGTTCGATCATGATGCCTGAATCGTCGGCGGCGAGATGGTCGAGGCTGAGGTGGTTTTCCTTCAAGGCTTCGACGAGATCGCTACGACAAATCTCGAATTTGCACATGTCGCCGACGATCAGGGCGCGCCAGACGCGGCAGTGCAACCGGGACAATTTCCATACAGCCGCCTGCTCGCCAAGCCTGGCGCGATAGGCCATGAGCAACCGGTCATAGATGACGGGTTCGGACCATTCGAGCAGACCGGCCAAACCGTCGGCTGCGGCGCTATTCAGCATCGCCATGATCTCAGGCAGAGGGGGACGCAATACGAATCAATGACATCCGGGCTCAGGTTGGTCAATCATGGTTGATTAAGTGTTAACAACGGCCTGTGGACAGTCCAAACCGGCTTAGGCTGCTTCGGCCAACGCCGCATCCAGGGCGACAGCAAGGTCCGGGGGCAGCTCCACTGGGGGCGCTTCACCTCGCTCTTCGACCGGCCCCTCCAGCGTCAGCAGCGGCGCCTCGGCGCCGGAGGCGATGCGCACAAGTTGCGGCGCTTGCGCTTCGGCGATGGCGTTGTCGGCGAAATCGCGGGCGGCGACACGCGCCGCCTCCGCTTCAAAGCGATGCAGCAGCGACAGGAATTTGGAGAGGTCGGGCATGTTGAGGCGCTCGCAGCGTTCGATGACGCGCGTGACCAGCGACAGGGAAAGTTGATCCGACCGCGTGACGTTGCATTCGTCGATTGCCAGCAGCGCCGCGCGGAACGCCGGAAGATAGCTGGCGGCGAGCCTGGTGCGCGCATAGAGCGCCGCGAAGCCGTTGCCGCGCGGGTCGCGCACGAAGCCGGCGACGCGCGGTTGCGGCAGGCCGGAAAGTTCGACGAGCGCCTGCGTAAACAACGCGCGATCGCCGCATAGCAGGCCGCGGGTCAGCAGCGCGATCGTCAGGGTTCCGTTCTCGCGCAGGCGCCGCACGAGGTCGGACAGCTCCGCGCCGCGACTGGCCGCCGCGACGACGATGGCGCCCTGTTCGCGCGCCTCGCGGGCGATCCGCTCGACCCGCTCGGGCCGGAGCCAGTCGCAGGAAACAACGAACGCGGAAAGCGCGCGCGCAGTCGCGGCGACAAGATCGCAACGCAGCATCGGCGGGAGGCGCGGACGGGTCAGCAGGGCCTCGCGGATTCCCGCCTCATCGGCGAAGCGCTCGACGATGCGGCGCAGAACGCTGGGTCGCAGGTCGGAATCGAGATTGCCGGCGAGGATCAGCACCGCGTCGCGTTCGCCAATCTCGGCCAGCGCGGCGCCGACGCCAGCGCTCAATCGCGGCCGGCTCGCCAGGGCGCTCTGGGCATGGACATCGCCAATCGCGGCGCAGTCGACAAGCTCGGCCTCGGTGAGCACCGGCGAGCGGGCCAGCACTGGGCACGAGACCTCGGAAATGTCGCAAGCCAGCGCCAGCACGATGTGATGCGGCGCATCGTTGGCGCTCGCCAACGCTTCGGCCAGCGCGCGGCGCACCAGGGTCGAATGATCGTCGAGCAGCGACGTCAGGCCGACGCCGGCCTCGCGACGCAGCGCTGGCGGCAGATCGGAATAGAGATAGGCGCGCGCCAGGGCGTTGGCGGCTTCCGCCCGCCCGCCAGCATCCGCCCGCTGCGCCCAGACCAGAAAACGGCGAACGATTGCGGAGTCATACGGGACCGGCGCTACGGCATTGGCTTCGGTCTCGATTTCGCTCATGGCTGGCTCCGGCGCTCCATACGCTCTAGTCTGGTCAGCCAGCCTGCCATTTTATGGTAAATGCCGGCTTAACGCGCGAGGAGCCCCCATGCCCGGAGCGAGCGCGCCGCACCCGCGCGGCGGCCTGTATTTTGAGGATTTCGTCGTCGGCCAGACTTTCGCGCATCGGCTGACGCGCACCGTCACGCAGATGGACAACATGCTGTTTTCCAACATGACGCTCAATCCGCAGCCGCTGCATATCGACGCGCATTTTTGCGCGACCGAGACGGAGTGGGGCAAGCCGCTGATGAACTCGCTGTTCACGCTCGGCCTGCTGATCGGCATCTCCGTCAACGACACGACGGTGGGCACGACGATCGCCAATCTCGGGATGAGCGAAGTCAAATTCCCCGCGCCGCTGTTCGAAGGCGACACGTTGCGCGCGACGACGGAAGTCTTGTCGGTTCGCGGCTCGCAGTCGCGCGACGACGCCGGGCTGGTCGAATTCCTGCATCGCGGCTACCGGCAGGACGGCGTGATGGTGGCGGAGTGCCGGCGAACCGCTTTCATGCGCCGCCGCCCTGGTCCCGCGACGATGAAAGCCTGATCGATGCGTTCCGTGCTGTTCGTCCCCGGCGACAATGAGAAGAAGCTCGCCAAGGCGCTCGGCTGCGGCGCTGACGCGCTGATCGTCGACCTTGAGGATTCTGTCGCCCCGAGCGCGAAGGCCGCAGCACGCGAAATTGCCGCTCGGTTCCTCCGCTCAGCGCGCTCGCAGCCTTCCCGGCCGCGCCTGTTCGTGCGTGTCAACGCGCTCGACGATTCTGCAATCGATGATGATCTCGACGCGATCATGCCGGCCGCGCCGGACGGGATCGTCCTGCCAAAAAGCCTTGGTGGCGCGAGCATCCAGCATCTCAGCGTCAAGCTTGCGGTGCACGAAGCGCTTTGCGGCCTCACCGACGGAGCGACGCGCATCATCGCCATTGCAACGGAGAGCGCGCGGGCATTTTTCGGCATGAATACTTACGCCGACTGCAGCGCGCGGCTTGAGGGGCTCGCATGGGGTGGCGAGGATCTTTCGGCCGATCTTGGCGCCGAGGCCAATCGCCTGCCTGGCGGCGCTTATGCCGGGCCGTATATTCTGGCGCGCAATCTGACATTGATCGCCGCGTGTGCTGCGCGCGTGACGCCGATCGATTCGGTGTTCGCCGATTTTCGCGATGCCAACGGTCTGCGCGAGGAAGCGATGGCGGCGGCGCGCGACGGGTTTTGCGCCAAGCTGGCGATCCATCCCGCGCAGATCGCCATTATCCATGCCGCCTTCACGCCATCGACCGAAGCTGTCGCCCAGGCGAAGGCGGTTATCGCGGCGTTCGACGCGACGCCCGGCGCTGGCGTCGTCGCGCTTGACGGAGCGATGCTGGACCGCCCGCATTATCTGCGCGCGATGCGCCTTCTCGCGCGGGCGCAGTGAACAGGCGCTAGCCCAGAACGTTGCCCCCGCCAGCCGGGCGCACGAGCTCAATCAAATTGCCGATCACCGCATAGTCCTGATAGCCGCAGCGCATGACCGGCTTGGCTGCGGCAAGATCAAAGCGGCCGTCGCGAATGAAACGATCGTCAATGTGAAAGGCGACGACTTCTCCGAGGACAAGATGCGTGTTCAGCGGATGCCCAAGATGGTTCTTGAGAGTGACGATATCAATGACCTTGCATTCGAGCGAGGCGTGGCATTCGGCGACGCGCGGCGCTTTGACCAAATGGCATTCGGCCATCGTCAACCCCGCATGTTTGAATTCGCTTTGCCCGCGCGGCAACGGCGCCGAAGTCAGGCTCACTGCCTTGAGCAGCTCAAATGAAGCGAAATTGGCGACATACTCGCCGCTTTCTCTGGCGAATGTCACTGAATCTTTGTCGCCTTCGCTGGCGAAGCCGATGATCGGCGGCGCGGATGAGAAGCCGTTGAAGAAACTGTAGGGCGCGAGATTGACGCGCCCGTCGAGAGCGCGCGTCGAGATCCAGCCGATCGGCCGCGGCGCGACGATTGCCTTGAACGGGTCGTGCGGCAGCAATGACTTGTCGCGCTTGCGGGTTTCGTAGAACAATCTTTCTCCAATTCTCGTGGCGGCGCCTCAGATCACGCGGGAAAGCGCGAGACGATGTCGGCCAGCGCGGGTCTTGGCCGGTCTTCGCTCGCCATGTTGGCGCGGCCGATATGAATGAAGCCGGCGATCTTTTCATGCGCGGCCAACCCAATCGCCTCGCAAAAGCGCCTGTCGTAGGCGCACCATTCCGTCAACCATGCCGCGACATAGCCGAGCGCGTTGGCGGCGGTGACGAGGTTCATGCACACCGCCCCTGCCGAAAGCTGCTGCTCCCATTGCGGAATTTTCACGTGCGGCGCCGCGCGCGACACAACCGCAATAACCAGCGGCGCCCGCGAAAAGCGCGTGCGCTCGGCTTGCAAACGCGGCTCGGCGACGGACGGATCGTCGGCGCGCAGCAGCGATGCCGCGATATCGCCGGCTCGCTCGCGCGCTTGCCCCTCAAAAATAACAAACCGCCACGGCGCCAGCTTGCCGTGGTCGGGCACGCGAGCGGCAATCGTCAGCATGAGCTCGATTTCGGCGGCGTCGGGCCCCGGTCCCTTCATGCCCTGCGGCGGCAGCGAGCGCCGGCGCAGCAGCAGGGCGATTGTTTCGTTCATTGCGACGGGCGCGTTCATGACTTGGGTTCACCGGGTTTCAGCGTTCGCCCCTGTTTGGCCGGTTTGGCGCCGGCTGTAAACGGCCTTGGAATGGCCGGATTGTCGCGCTTTGAGGGGGCCGAGGCTTGACTGTTTCCGGGGTTCACGGCAAGGCGCGCGGGTCATGCGATATGTTTGCACACTGGTTCTCGGCGCTTTGCTTGCCTGCGCGGGCTCTGTGGGCTTGTGCGCCGCGCAGGATGCGCCGGCAAACACCACCACAGCGGTGGTTCATCTTTCCGCGGTTTTGAGCGGGACCGCCACTCCGCTGTCGGCTGGCCTGCACTGGCGTATGTTCAATGCCGCCGCGGAACCCGATGGCTCGCATGCGCTTGTCGCGGAAACGCTGGATGCGCAACCGACGCTTTCCGAACCGGCTGGCGACTACGTTGTTCACGTGTCGTTCGGCCTTGCCAGCGTGGTCAAACGCATCACAATGACGCCGGACAGCCGCACCGAAAAGCTCACGCTCAACGCCGGCGCGCTCAAGATCGGCGGCACGCTGGGCGATGCGCCGATCGATCCGACGCGCCTTTCGGTGGCGATCTATGTCCCCGAACACAACAATCCCGAGGCCAAGCTGGTCTACACGAAAACCCGAGCGGGCGAATTGATCGGCCTGCCGGAAGGCTCCTACCATATCGTCTCGACCTATCTCGATGCCGTGGGCGTCGGATCGGTTGGCGTCGGCAAGGAGGGCGGCGGCACGCCCAATTCGGCGATACCAACAAATTCGATTGTCAACGCCGACATCAAAGTGCCCGCCGGAAAACTCATCAACCTGACCTTGCGCCATCGCTACGCCAAGCTGACCTTGAAACTCGTCAATGCGCCTGGCGCGGAAGCGCTGGCCAATACGAACTTCACGATCCTGACGCCCGGCGGCGACCCGATCCGCGAACTGATCGGCGCGTTTCCCTCGCTCGTGCTGGCGGAGGGCGAGTATGTCGTCATCGCCCGCCATGACTCGAAGACCTATCAATCCTCGTTCCAGGTTCAGTCGGCGCAGGACCGCGATGTCGAAGTCCTTGCAAAAGATGACGTCAAATAGGAAAATCGAGCGCCATGCAGACATTCTTTGTCGAAATCAAATGCGCGCTGGGTCGCACCTATGAGGTTGCGAGCGCATTGGCTGAGGCTGAAATCGCCTCAGAAATTTATTCGATCGCCGGCAATTACGACGTTCTGGCCAAATTCTATGTCGAGGCGAATGTCGACATCGGCCACTTCGTCGGCCACAAGGTTCAGATCATTCCGGGCATTGTCGACACCCGCACGATCATTACGTTCAAGGCGTTCTGATGCCTGGACGAATCATTGCCCTACATCGAGAGAAACGAGAATTTCGCATGCGTCCCGCCATTGTCCTCGCCATTGTGTTTTCCGTCGCCGCCGCCGCCGCGGACGAGACGGCTTTCCTGTTCGACGTTCTGCAAAAGCCGGCCTATCGCGGGGCTTGGGAAAAGCTGATGAAGGACGTGCAGCCGACTCCGGACTGGCTGATGCAATTCAACAAGAATCTTGATGGAACGGCCGGCCAGATTTCGACCCAGACGATCGACGGCAAGCAATACGAAATGTCATTTGTCTGCAAGCCGCAGGAATGCGCGGCGCACAAGTTCGAAGTGCTGTTCGATACGGCGTCGAAGAAAGCCTATGGCGCGCTCGGCGGCGTCGACAATAATCCCGCTTTTTATGGCGCGCCAGCGCAAGCGTTGCAGGACGCGCTCGCCAAGGCGATCAAGGGCGCCAAATAACGCGCTCACCCTTCGTTCGTGCAACAATCGGTGTAGCTGTGAGTGGCGCCGCTGACATCGGTCACTTCGTATGTACTCGCGCCGGTTGTCTGGATTGAAGCCGCAGCGACGATCGCCTTGCCATGCGCGCCGGGGATATCGAGGACATAGGCGGGTTGCGCCAGGCCGGATGCGCGTTGGCGAAGCTGGCGCATCAGTGCCTGCCCCTCCGCGATGGTCGTGCGAAAATGCGCAGTGCCGGGCGCAAGATCGCCGTGATGAAGATAGTATGGCTTTACCTGCGTCTCCACCAGCGCGCGCATCAGCGCCTCCAGCGCCTGGATATTGTCGTTGACGCCGCGTAGCAGCACAGTCTGGCTAACCATCGCCGCGCCCGCCGCGATCAATCGCTTGCATGCGGCGCGCGCCTGCGGCGTCAGCTCGCGCGCATGATTGGCGTGAAGCGCGACATAGACCGTCTTGTCATGGCCTGCCGTCAAAGCGCTCGCCAGCGCCGCCGTCACCTGTTCCGGCGCGGCGACGGGGAGGCGCGTATGCCAGCGCAGGATTTTGACGTGAGGAATCGCCGCCAGCGCTTGCGTCACCTCTGCGATGCGGCGCGCCGACAGCACGAGCGGATCGCCGCCCGTCAAGACAACTTCCCAAATGCCTGAGTTGGCGCGGATGTAGTCAAGCGCGGCGGCGAAATCGCCTTCGCCCAGCGCGCCCTCCCCCGGCCCAACCATTTCGCGGCGGAAGCAGAAGCGGCAATATACCGCGCATACGGAAACGAGCTTGAGCAGAACGCGATCGGGATAGCGATGCACGATCCCCTTGACCGGGCTCTTGAGCGCGTCGCCGATCGGATCGGCGTTCTCGTCGGGATGCGCGAGAAGCTCGCGCCGATCCGGCACAAACTGCCGGGCGATCGGATCGGCGGGATCGGCGCTGTCGATGAGCGCCGCGAGCGAAGGCGTGATCGCGATGGCGTAGCGCGCCGCGACGGCGTCCAGCTCAGCTTGGCGTTCCGGCGCGGCGAGGCCTGCCTCGATCAACGATGCTGCGGATTTTAGGCCGCGCGGTGCGTATTGTCTTGTCACTTGGGCGCCTTCACTTCCGCTTCCAAAGATGGGAACTTTCCGCCGGCTCGCCCGCGGCGTCGCCCCACCGCCAGACGGTATGGCGACCGGGTTCTGTGGAGGCTTGGCGCGGACGGCGAAGGGCGAACCCGCACAGCCAAGGCCGAGGGATTTTAAGTCCGCCAATCTGGTTTATCCTGTCTCTATCCGGACGCACGATAGAGCACAATAACCGCATGATTTTCCTCGCATTCTGCGTAGTCCATTCCATCCTATCGCGGCCGAGTCCACGCCAGAGCCGGTTGCCTGGCGACTCCTAGGCGGCCGAAGGCTCCGACCAAGAAAGGGCCAACTAGTGTTGTGATTCCAACGCTTGTTTCGCGCGGGCGACTTTGGCGAGGATTGTATCGGTTTGCGCGGTCCAGATGAAGGGCTTGGGGTCGGCATTG
>JAYUFK010000012.1:0-7554 GCA_043739325.1 Methylocapsa sp.
CTCGTTCCATGGCATCGCGAATCTCCTCGGTGTTGTTGCAAACCCAAGGATTCAGACGCCACGAGGCCGGTCAATGAATTTTCGGTCAGGCTCTAAGCGCGGAACTCAAACGAAATCACTGGACGTCACCCATTTGGAGGATGAAAGCGCGCGGACAGTGTGCCAGAGTGGATCTCGGAAACGTCACCGGTAATTTCTGGATGGACCCGCTGCGCGCCAGTCTCGGTTGCCTTTGCTGAACGGGTAAGACGCACGCGTCACATGCGTTGGTCGCCATAACCCGTGACCGGGGAGTGCTCGGTCTTGAATTCTTTCCAATGTCGCATCGGAGACTGCTATGTCCGGCCGGATTATCGCTTTCGGTATGCACGAATCTGAAATCGCCGACGCGGAAATGGTACTGGGCTCCAGCGAACGCACCGATGCGTTTGTCGTTGGCAACGCCAGCGACATTCAGATTGCCGAACTGAGGGCCAAGGGACTAATTGTTCAGACGCTCGCCGCCGATCGACCTGAGACGCCTGGCGGCGGCGCGAGACTTGGCGGTGAACTCCGTTCGACGACGTTTTCGACGTTCGTAACCTCCGCGCCGATTGATGATCTGCCGGACCTGACGAAGCCAAATGTCTATCTCATTGGATTCAGTGGCCCTCTGCTCGAAACCTACCGCGCGCAGTTGCAGACGATGGCGGTCGTCCTGCTTCAGGCCTACAGAGGAGATTTCTATTCGGCTTTTTTGACGACCGCGCAGCGCAATGACGTGAACGCGCTGCCCTTTGTTTCGACAGTCGAGTTCTACGGCGCCACCCACAAATATGCCGGCACACTGTCGCCGGCCATCGCCGGCGCGGCTTCTCCGAAAGGCGAGCGACTGGTCATTTACGATGTAAAACTGCAGCGGCCCGAAGACGCTGCGGGCTTCAAAGTTTGGCTTGAGCAAAACGATCTGGTTATTGTCGCCTCTTCGGCGAGAAAATTTCGCATCGCGCTGTTGGCGAATTCGACTGTTTTCAATAACCTCGTTCGCCGGACCGAAGTGGCGCAACTGGAGGAGTATGTCGAACCTAAACTCTTCAATGATCGCGCTCGCGTCATACTGAAGATCGATCACTCCCCGGCGCAACCATTCCCATACGATGGCGACGGTGAACTGATTGCGATCGCGGACACAGGTCTTGACGATACTCATCCCGATTTCGCGGGTCGCTTTACCACGGCTGCTCTGGGAAGAGTCGGACGGACGGATGACCCGAACGGTCACGGCACTCACGTTGCTGGTTCCGCGCTCGGAGACGGAACGGGATCGCAGGGAGTCCATAAGGGCTCCGCGCCGGGAGCGAAACTCTTCTTTCAATCGCTGCTCGACAGTGCCGGAAGGCTCGGTGGCTTACCCGCCGATTTGGGGGATTTATTCGACCAGGCCTACAAGCAGGGCGCGCGAATCCACAGCAACAGCTGGGGCTCTGCAACCCGGTCGACCTACACGATGAGTTCGAACGAGGTCGATGAGTTCGTCGCCGGTCATCAAGACATGCTGGTGGTCATCGCGGCTGGAAACGAAGGTCAAGCGGCGAATAACCTTCATTCGCCGGCCGGTGTCGTCGACTGGCTTTCAATCGGCGCGCCCGCCACCGCGAAAAATGCCCTGACGGTCGGCGCCAGTCGCACCGACAGGACGACGGGCGGATTAAGTACGATGACTTGGGGCGCCGCGTGGCCTGCATCCTTCCCGTCGGCGCCGATAGCGGCCGCCAAAATTTCCGGTGACCCGGAAGCCCTTGCCGGTTTCAGCAGCAGGGGCCCTTCGGACGACAGAAGAATCAAACCCGATCTGGTCGCTCCCGGCACCGATATTGTCTCGGCAAGATCGAAACTTGCGCCGATCGGCAACTTCTGGGCCGCGCATGCAAACACCTTTTATGCGTTCGACGGCGGAACCAGCATGGCAACGCCCCTGGTGTCCGGCTGTGCCGCATTGGCCAGAGAATATTTCGTCAAGAAACGGAATCATTCACCGTCGGCAGCGCTTGTCAGATCCTGCCTGATCAATGGCGCGAGATGGCTTACCGCGCCTGACTCGGTTGCCAGCAATCCTGCGGGCTTTACTCCGATGGGAAATTTCGATCAGGGCTTCGGGTGCGTGGACATGTTTTCGACGCTTCCGAATTCAGCGAACCCGAATCTTAGACTGGAATTTGTCGATAGTCTGTCTACCAATCCAAAAGTGAGTTTTGCATCGACAGGAGAGCGGCGGCGCTATCTTATCACGGTCGATACCAGTTTGCCGTTGAGAATTTGTCTGGTCTACACCGATGCTCCCGGCCGCGCCCTGCAAAACAATCTCAACCTTTTGGTTCAAACACCAGACAACTCAAAATTGACAGGCAATTTTCAGTTGCGGATGGGATTGCAGCCGATGGACACCGACAACAATGTTGAAGTCATCCGAATCGATTCACCGCAAACAGGAGATTACCTGATCCAGATAACCGCCACGAATCTCTTGAAAACGCCGCAGGAATTTTCCCTCGTTGTCACCGGTGATCTCGGGGCGTCAAAATTGGCGGTCTTCTTCTAGGCCGGGCTCGGCTTTCCGCCGCGTCGCGGTGCGGCTACCGCTCGCAAGACGGGATAGGTGCCTGCCGGCGCGGTTCAAGAATTGAAAATCACGTCTCGAAACCTATCTTGGCAGTGGTTTACTTCACCCGGCGCAACCCCTAGTTTGCGCGCCAATTCGCTGGCGCGCGACTCGCGCCGACCATCCCCGGAACCCCAGACCCATGCGCGCCGAAGCCGAGCAACTTGTTGAAACGATCAAGCAGTCCGTGGGACTGCTGAGGAGGCATCTTTGACGTCGAGACCGCGACGCGCCGTCTCGCCGAACTGAACGCCAGGGCGGAAGATTCCACGCTGTGGAACGATCCCGAAGCCGCGCAAAAAATCATGCGCGAGCGCACCTTGCTCGAGGATCGTCTCGGCTCGCTGAGTAAGATCCAGCGCGATATGGACGACGCGGTGACGCTGGTGGAACTTGGCGAATCCGAGGGCGATTCCGATACCGAGCAGGAAGGCCTGACGATCCTCAAAACCCTCAAGGCCGAGGGCGAACGCCGCCAGCTCGAAGCGCTGCTGTCGGGCGAGGCCGACGGCAACGACACTTATGTCGAAGTGCATTCGGGGGCAGGGGGCACCGAGAGCTGCGACTGGGCCCGCATGCTGCTGCGCATGTACGTGCGCTGGGCCGAGCGGCGCAAGTTAGATTGCGAGATCATCGAGGAGACCGACGGCGACGAAGCCGGTATCAAATCCGCGACGATCTGCATCAAGGGCCACAATGCGCATGGCTGGATGAAAACCGAGTCCGGCGTGCATCGGCTCGTGCGCATCTCGCCGTTCGATTCCAACGCGCGCCGCCACACCAGCTTCGCCTCGGTCTGGGTCTATCCGGTCGTCGACGACCGCATCGTCATCGACGTCAACGAAAGCGATTGCCGCATCGACGTCTACCGCGCTTCAGGCGCCGGCGGGCAGCACGTCAACAAGACGGAATCGGCGGTGCGCATCACGCATATCCCAACCGGCATCGTCGCGGCGTGCCAGGCCGAGCGCTCGCAGCACAAGAACCGCGCCACCGCCTGGAACATGCTGCGCGCGCGCCTGTACGAGCGCGAGCTGGAAAAGCGCGAGGCCGCCGCCAACGCCGACGCCGCGTCGAAGACCGATATCGGCTGGGGCCATCAGATCCGCTCGTATGTGTTGCAGCCCTACCAGATGGTCAAGGACCTGCGCACCGGCTACGTCTCCGGCACGCCCTCGGAAGTGCTCGACGGCGATCTCGACCCGTTCATGGAAGCTTCGCTGGCGCAGCGGCTTTCGGGACGGACGGTGGTGGTGGAGGATGTGGAGTAGGGCGGGCGCGCGGGCTTTCTACTCGCCGATCCGCGCGACGCCGGTTTCGCCATTGTCGCGAACCCATTTGAGGGATTTCGCTCCCGCTTTGAACAACTGGAAACACGAGGGAGAACCGTCGTACCATGTCTTGAATTGCTGGCACAGCCGGTCGCCATCGACCCACCAGCGGCCGGTGTCGGCGGGCTTGATGAAGCGGCCAAGGCCGAGCGCCTGGCCGTTGCCGTCGACAAGGCCATCGCTACGGTAGTTCAACGGAAACTCGCCGCCCAGCGGCGCGGCCAGATAGATCGTCCGGCCGATGATGTCGCGCCGTATCTCCTCGCCGCTGAGCGCCCCCGCCAACGCCGCTCCGTTCGCCATTGCGAGTGCAACAACAAGCAGGAGCGCCGCTCGGGCGACAAGGCGATGGGGCGTCATCGGCCGAGAATATCAACACTTGATGGGCGGTTTCAAGCGGGCTGGCGCGCTGTGCCGCGGGTCCTGCGCGGACATTGACGGCGAGGCAGGCGCGGCGGACCGGAAAGCCCGCCGCGCCGATCGATCGTTTATCAAGTCCCGCGGCAATCGCCCCCTACTGGCAATCGACGCCCTTGTGGTTGGTCAGATGACAATTGACCTCCTGCTGTCCGACCGGGATGACCGGCATGCGCGTGTCGATCGCGCCGACCGCGCCTTCGCTGGACGGGGCCAGCGGATTGTTGACATTGTTGCTTCCCGCGGATGAGTCCGTCGTCGAGAAGTGGCTCGCGCCGTCAGCGAACGCCGAAGCGGCTGGACCGGCAAGGCCGATAAACGCGCCGATCGCGATCGCGGCGAAGAACCGCGCGGCGTTGTGTATTTTGGAATGCATAATCCTTCTCCTCTGGCTGGTTTGCGGGCTGTTCCGCATCTGGTCCAATGTTGCCTGCCACGCACGAAACTCGTCGCGGCAGGTTGTGATGTCTAGCAGCAGGACGCGCCCAAGCCGTGTGACGGGGATCACCAGAAAACGCGCCGGGATTGCGGGTTGCGCGGATAGGTTTGTGGCGATGCTGCGCGCATGATCGTCGCGCGTTACGCCAGATGCTTGAAAGTGTGCGAGGGGCGCGCTTTATGCGGTCGGGGCGCCTGTCAGCGCCATCGCGGCAAATTCGCCTCACGGCCCGCGACTGAATTCCGAATTGTCGCGGTTGTAGACCGTCACGCGATGCGCCGGCGCGCTCTCGCGCATCGTCGCGAAGAAGGTCTTGATGTGCAGTCCGTGCGGGCGGGCGTCGTCGCGCGCGACGATCATCTGGCAATCGCTCATCGGCATCGTGCCCGTACCGCCGGCGTAGCGCACGATGCGGGTTTGCCCTGAATAAAAGATGCGGGCGAACATGCCGTTGTGCGAGCCTTTGGGGTGGCGCGGCGTGCCCGGCGCCTGACGAAACTGGTTGCGCGCCCATTTGCCCTCAACGCTGTTGAGCGTTTCGCGCGCCGCCGCGACCTGATCGGCGGTCGAGACGAACGCCGTGAACAGCGCCACCTGGCCATTGCGCGCGTCGGTATGCACGCGATTCCGCAATTCGGCGTTGGTGAGCGCGACGTGCCGCCCATGCGCGTGCCCCGCGCCTTCCTGGCCGCGATGCACGCTGGTGCGATCCTCGGAGGCGCGCAGCACCGTTGCGACATCCGCCAGGCTCAGATCGGGGGGAGGCGAAGGCGGCATGGGCGGGCTCCGTGTGCGAGCGGCGGGGAATAGCCAAGAAACCCAGGTGAGCGGCGGCAAGCTCCCGCTTATCCTCATCCCGTTTACGGGATGCTCGCGACCTCGCCGCCTAGAGAGGCAGAGCATTGCGCCGCATGTACCGGCAATGCCCAAAATGTCGGCAATGCTTGAGTCTCGTCCGGCTCAAATTGGCCGGAATTCCATGCGATATTGATTTTGGCCGTCGAGGGCGGTCGCAAAGGTCAGGCGGTCGCGAGGTTGAGGGGCGCACTGGGGGCCCGATCTGCCGACGACATTATTGCCGAAAGCATAATCTGCGCGAGGTTCCGCCGATGACCAAGTCGGAATGAGGAGAAACGCGATGCAACGCTCAGTACCCAGAAATCATCCCATTCGAGCCGTACATTCAGGTCTTGGCGCCGCGGCGCCGCAAGCGCCGGCCTGGCCGAGCTACACGGGGGCTTCGCAATTTGTCGGAAGCACCGCGAGCGGACGTCTGACCGTGTTTGTCGATGCCTCGCTTGGCCAGCCGGCGCGGCAGAACGCGCAGGATCTCGTCGCCGAAGGCGATCGCATCATCAACGCCAACGACGCTCTTTTCGGCACGGCCGGCGGCCCCGTCAACGTCATCGTCTTTGCTCTTAACGGCGTCACCGACGGCACTGGCGGCGCCGATCACATGGGCTGCGACTACATCAGCGGCTCGGCGATCGAGGTCTGCGCCTCGTTCGGCGATTCGCCGCGCGTCTACGCGCTTTTCGAGGCCGAACTCAGCGAATGTTCGATGGGTGGAAACCTCTGCGGCGTCAGCACCGGCGAGGCTCTATCAAGGTGGTGCGCGAGTTCGACCAGCGATAACGCGCTCGCCGATTTCGCCACCGCGCCGGCATGGGCGCAAAACGGCATGCCGAACTGGGTTGACCAGACGCGGCCGACCGATCAGGACGCGGACAGCACCGGTTGCGGCATGGCGTTCATTTCGTGGCTGATGGGCATGGGCCATCCGCTCAGCGACATTGCACCCGAGCTGGCCTCGCTTGGACAAAACGGCACGCTGGCGCAGGTCTACGCCGCCCTCACCGGCGACGCCGCGGGCAACGCGTGGAGGAATTTCACGAGCGCGGTCAACGCGCTTGCGGGCGGCGTTACATCGGATGATCCGTTTGGCGCGGCCGGTCAGGCGCCGGGGGTCGCGGGCGCCGACGCGCACGCCTTGGAGCAGGCGGCCAGAAGCCTAAGCGCGCTGCTGGCCGATATCGCGGCGGGCAAACCCGAGCATGAAATCCTCGCCCGCATCCGCGCCATGACGGCGGCCTCGTCCGCACAAAGGGCGCGCGGCAAGTCCAAACGGCTGCTCCCCCCGAGAGCCGCGGCGGCTTGAGGCGCGTTTGAAATACGGCGTCGCGTCGGCAGGTTGAAGGCGGCGCGACGCCGGAATTGCGGACACAGCGATTACGGATTGCCGCGATGACGATTGTATTTTTGATCGGGCGCCTCATCGCGATTTGGCATGTGGGATAGGCCACAAATTCGACGTGATGCGCATCGACGGCGCGCCACATCCGGCGCGGTGTGTGGGGCGGAGGGATTGAAAACGGGGACGCCATACGAGTTCACCATTTGCGATGCCTCGCGATTGCGAGCAAAGAGAAATTTAATTGGAGAATTGGTATGGCGTCCCCGTAAATCCGTAAATCCTGTCAAGGGCGCGCCCGTAGCCCGTCCGACAGGACGGGCGTCCTTCCGGACGCCCTATGGGCGCGTCGCCTCCGGCGATCGGAGACTCTTGACAGGCTCGAAGCTTCGGAAGTTTTGCTCAGCATGAGATCGACGGCGCGGTGTGACGCCTAGGACATCAGCCTAAAGCCCAGCTTGATCGAATCTCTTGGTAGTGCGGAAACAGCGGCAAAAGGCACAATCGAAATATTAGCCAGCAGCCATAAATTGCGTCG
>JAYUFK010000013.1:0-2724 GCA_043739325.1 Methylocapsa sp.
GATCCTTTTTCGTGTCCAGTTGAGTCGCAAAACTCTGGAAACGAGTAGAATCAATGTCGTGCGCCGCAGCAAGCAAAACACGTACCGGACAGTCGTGGGCTTGTCCCGGGCATCCACGCGGCGATGCGATTCTCTGGTTGGCGCAATGAGCGCCTTTGCCGAAAGGCCTGGGTGGCCGGGACAAGCCCGGCCAGGACGGCGATTCCACTCAAGCGAGTATTGCTCTAACTTCCCCGCTTGTCGCGGATCCGGCAAGCATATTCAACCACTTGCCCCCACGCTCTCAATCAAAACGGGGCGAGCATTTGCCCGCCCCGTTGCTGTTCAAGCCTGTCGATCAAAGACCGTCGCCATCATCGTCGGTCGTCGTCGCGCCCGCGTTCACGGTCGAACGAATCTCCGGGTAGGGCTTGCCTTTCATAATGCCCTTCCACACCACCCGGTTGAATAGGTCGGCGGGCGCGCGGTCGGCGACAGAGAAGTCCATCCCCTTGGTTTGCTGTTCCCAATACGATGCCGGATGCGTCGGCTTGATATCGGGGCCGGCCGCGTAACGCACGCCGATATCGGCGGCCGCGAGCGCCGTCGTCTTCAACACCGTCGAGGCGACAGGCGTATAGTTCCAGGCGCCGTCCGAATCGATGTCGAAAACGTTCGACATGGGACGCTGATAGGCGGTGTTCAGATTGAGATGCTGCAGTCCGAGCACGTCCTCGATCGTGCGCAGCAGGCTCACGGTGCTGTAGCGCTTGCTGACCACGGCGCCTTTCTTCACATAGGCGCCCGCGACATAGGCCGTCGATCGATGCGAGTCGACATGATCGGGGCCGTCCTGCGCGTCGTCCTCGACGACGAAGATCAAGGTCTCCTTCGCGAACGGGCTCGCGGCGACCGCCTCGACCAGTTTGCCGACCGCCAGATCGTTGTCGGCCTGCTGCGTTTCCGGCGTGTTCAATCCGGCGATCGCGGTGCCAAAGGCGCCCATGTGGTCGTGGTTGAAGCGCACGGTCTCCATGGTCGGCAAGTCGCCCTTCGCGACATAACCGTCGAACTCGCGTTTCCATTCATTGAAGCGGTAGACATCGGGATAATTGTTGTCGTAGCCGCGGTAGAAAAGGTCGGTGATGTCAGGCTGCGCCATGGTTGCGTTGAGCGCGACGACCTGCTGCACGCCGACGGCTCCCGCGTTAGTCACCGGCTGTCCGTTGACGACGATGGGCCCGACATTGCTCACCAGGAAGCCGTAATTGCGCAGCGTCCCGTGGGCCGCCCGCACCGCGTCGAAAATGTAACCTTTGCCCTGTCCGAACGGCGCGTCGCTGCCGGCGACGTCGGCGGCGCATTGTTGACGCCGCCCGGCTGGGTGCTGAGCGGCGTCGTGTATTTGGCGCCGAAGTCGGCGATGCGCTGCGGGATCGACAGATCCACCGACACGTTGCGGTTCATGCCAAGGCCGATGTTTCTCGCCACTTTACCGAAGTTGCGCATGACAATCTCCCAAGATGAGGTTGCCGCGGGGGCGCCGCGACCGACCAGGCGATCGTATTCACGCTTTGTTAAGCTATGCGGTCAGTTTTGTTGCAGCCCTGTGTCACCGGGCATTTTAGCCTCCGGCGCTTTCTGACGGTCGATGGAGATATCAGCATCACGGGGTACGGAATAGACGATTCCCTGCTGTCTTTGAGCCCATACGGCAGTCTGATCGCGGAAAGTTACGTGCGCGTTCTCAAGCCCGCAATCGCTTAGGCGAATGCGCCGAACTTGCGCCTTTTCCTCCGACGTTAAGCCAGCGTCGTGTCGGCGCGCAAGAAAGCCGCGTAGCCGGCCTCGTCGAGCGAGCCGTCGGCGAGGGTGAGGACGGCCTGGGCGGCGTCTTCTTCGAGCGCCGCGAACACGGCGCCATTCAGTTCCAGGAACAGGATGCCGCAGACGAAGCCGGTGCGCTTATTGCCATCGACGAACGGATGATTGCGAACGACAGGGAACGTATAAGCCGCCGCGAGGTCGGCCAGGTCTGAATTGTCGCCGTAAGCGACCAACAGCAACGGGCGTGCCAGAGCGGATTGCAGCAAACCTTCGTCGCGAACGCCCGCCGCCCCACCATGCAACAACAACAACCGGTCGTGCAGGGCGAGGGCGGCCTTTTGATCGATCCAGACCTTTTGCGTCACTTCGCCAACACGCTGAGCGTGTTGCGATAGCGCCGAATGATTTCCTCGGCCTTTTCCATTTTCGCCGCGAAAGCAGGATCGAACGGGGTCAGGTGCAGCCCGCCTTCCGCTGTCTCGACAGCATGCAGAATGTCGCCCTTTTTGACATTGAGGCGTGCCAGCATGTCCTTGGGGATCACGACGCCGGTCGAGGCGCCGATGCGGGTGAGCTTGAGGTGGGTCACGGGGGCCTCCAAGTTGATAAGTATTTTCATTATAATCAAGGCGGATGAGAGAAGGCAAATCGGCCGGCGCGGGTCTGAAGGAAATACTGGCAGCGCACATTTTGCGTGCTCGACATTCTGAAATGCGAACGCTCCTTAGAGAGTTATCTTTACAGTATCAATGAGTTAGACGTTTTTCTTGCGAAAAACAGAAAATCGAGATACAATACGCTTCTGATGGCGATTTTTCGAACATAACCAAGACAGCGCAGGGCAGCCGGCCGGGTTGAAATACGGGCGTGATTTCGCACTCAACCGATTGAAATCGTTAAAGCCCCTACCAAAGTGCG
>JAYUFK010000014.1:0-2722 GCA_043739325.1 Methylocapsa sp.
GCCTGGCGCGGTGGCGTCGGAGATCGCGCGGCGTTACGGGGTGTCGCCGCAGCAGATTTTTGGCTGGCGTCGGGAAGCTCGACGGCGCACTACCGACCCTGCGGCGGAGCCGCTGTCGTTTGCGCCAGTGATGCTGGAAGCGCCGGCGGCGCCGGAGCCGAAAGCTGGCGCGGGCGTCATCGAGATCGTTATCGGCAACGCGGTTGTGCGCGTTCGCTCGGGAGCCGACAGCGCGACGCTTGCGATCGTCGTGGGCGCCCTGAAGGCGGCCTCATGATTGTTCCGGCGAGCGGCGTGAAGGTGCTGATCGCGATGAAGCCCGTCGACTTCAGAAAGGGCATGGACGGGCTTGCGGCGCTGGTGCGCGAGACGCTTGGCGCGAACCCCTATGGCGGCGTGATCTATGTTTTTCGTTCGCGGCGCGCGGACCGGATCAAATTGCTGTTCTGGGACGGCACGGGGATGGTGCTGATGGCCAAGCGTCTGGAAGAGGGCTCATTCCGCTGGCCCTCGCTGCGCGAGGGCGTGATGCGGCTGACGCCGGCTCAGTTGTCGGCGCTTTTGGAAGGCCTCGATTGGGTGCGGGTGCGCGGGGTGCGAACGCTGGCGCCAAGCGCGGTTCTTTGACCCGAAAAAAATGCGCAGAAGCCTGATTTTGCTGGCGACTCGCGCTCATCAATATGATTCACTCCGCCCATGCCGACGATGACTGAATCGCTCCCCGACGACCCTGGCGAACTCAAGATGCTGCTGGTTGCCGAGCGCGTCCAGAACGAACGCCTGACCGCGATCATCAAGGAGCTTCAGCGTCATCGGTTCGGCCCGCGTTCGGAGAAGATCGACGCAGACCAACTCGCCCTGATGCTGGAGGATGTCGAACAGCAGATCGCAGCTGACGCGGCCGAGGCCGAAAACAAGCTCAAGGAGAAGCTGGCCAAGGCGCCTTCCCAGACGAAGCGACGTGTCAATCGCGGCGCCTTGCCTGCCCATTTGCCGCGCGAGGAGATTGTTGTCGACGTCGCCGACAAGAGCTGCCCGTGCTGCAAGGGGCTGCGGCTCAAGATTGGCGAGGATGTTTCGGAACGGCTCGACATGACGCCCGCGCGCTTCAAAGTTCTGGTCACGCGCCGCCCCAAATACGCCTGCCGGGCCTGCGAGGGCGAGGTCGCGCAAGCCCCGGCGCCGGAGCGGCTCATCGAGGGCGGCATCCCGACCGAGGCGCTCGTCGCCCATGTCGTCGTCTCCAAATACGCCGACCACTTGCCGCTCTATCGGCAGGCGCAGATCTATGCCCGCCAGGGCGTCGACCTCGACCGGTCGACCTTGGCCGATTGGAGCGGACGGGCGGCCTTTGCGCTGCGCCCCGTGCATGAGCGCCTTCTCGATGTCTTGAAGGGTTCGCCCAAGCTGTTCGCCGACGAGACGACGGCGCCGGTTCTCGATCCCGGCCGGCGACGCACCAAGACCGGCCAGCTCTGGGCTTACGCGCGCGATGATCGGCCGTGGAATGGTCCCGAGCCGCCGGGCGTCGCCTATGTCTACGAGCCCGATCGCAAGCATGAGCGGCCCGCCGCCCATCTTGCCGGCTTCGACGGATTGCTGCAGGTCGACGGCTATGGCGCCTACAAGGCGCTTGCCGA
Organism: Methylocapsa sp.; assembly: GCA_043739325.1. Taxonomy (GTDB): domain Bacteria; phylum Pseudomonadota; class Alphaproteobacteria; order Rhizobiales; family Beijerinckiaceae; genus Roseiarcus. The sequence continues at coordinate 1,641 of JAYUFK010000014.1, forward strand.
GGGCGGCGCGGTGACGCTCGCTTTCTGCTGGGCGCATGTGCGTCGAAAGTTCTTCGAAATCCAGGCCGCCACGCCTGCGCCGATCGCCGCGGAAATGCTCATGCGCGTCGGCTCCCTCTACGCCATCGAACGCGATATCCGCGGCCAGAGCGCGCAAGCGCGCAAAATCGCGCGTCAGACCCGCGCCGCGCCGATCCTCGCGGCGATGAGGCCCTGGCTGGAGGCCAGGCTCGCCGTCGTCTCCGGCAAATCGACAATCGCCGAAGCCATCCGCTACGCGCTATCGCGCTGGCAGGGCCTTGCCCGCTTTCTCGATGACGGACGCATCGAGATCGACTCCAATGTGGTCGAGCGCGCGATGCGGCCGATCGCGCTCGGGCGCAAGAACCATCTCTTCGCCGGTTCAGACGAAGGCGGCAGGCATTGGGCCGTCCTCGCCTCGCTGATCGAAACAGCAAAAATGAACGATATCGATCCTCAGGCCTATCTCGCCGACGTTCTTGCCAAGATCGTCAACCGGCATCCCGCGCGCCGCATCGACGAGCTACTTCCTTTCTCATACGCCTCAGCCAACCCAGAGCGGCAAGTGGCCTGAAGACAGCGCTATCGCTTCAGCCCCGTGCTGTCGACGATCAGGTGAAGGTCGCCTGTTTCCGTTCGCCGGTGGCTTTGAACCGGCAACCCGCAAGCTCGTCGGCTCAGCGTCGTATGATCGGGGACAGGCAGATCGATATCCATTCGCATGATCGAGCCGATCAGGCCTTCGCACTGGCGGAGCGCCAATCGAAATACCGCTCGCAAAGTCAGAGCCGCCTCAATGGCCAGATCTGAATAATGCCGCTGGCCGCCCGGCGTCGTTCGAGGCTGCGCTCTCCAATCCGCTAGCGCCTCCTCAGTGAACCAGATTGTCAGGCTCCCACGATTGCGAAGCGCTGCGTCGTAGTCGCGCCAATTGGACACCAAGCATTTCTGCCGGGGAATGTGATGCCTGCCCGTCGCATGAAACTTGAACGACACGCCAGATCCCCGCCAAAGACCCGGCAATCATCTGAGCCCACAATCCTTAAAACCTCGCCACGCTC
>JAYUFK010000015.1:0-2717 GCA_043739325.1 Methylocapsa sp.
ACCCCGGAAGGGGCCAAGTTCGCCATGGAACTGTCCAGAGCCTTTGCCCTGATCGCCTCCAGCGTCAAGCAATTGCAGCCGGGACCACTGACGTTGTCCTGCTCGTCTACGATCATGATGTCCTGGGTGATCCCTCGGATCGGCGCGTTTCATGCGCTCCATCCCGAGATCGAACTGCGGTTCAACATGAATTATGACCGGATCGAATTCGTCCGCGACGAGATAAGCGTTGCAATCCGCAACAGCATGATTGAACCGCCCAAGGACGTGATCATCAAGGAAATGATCGACGAATGGATCGGGCCGGTCTGTTCACCGGAGTATTTCGCGGCGAACAAGATCGAAACGCCAGCTGACTTGGAACGGTGCGTGCTTTTGTCGACCAAGACGCGCCCGGTGGGCTGGGCGGACTGGATCAAGTCATCCGGTCATGCTGTTACTTTGCGAGCGTCGGGTTCCTATGAACATTTCTACCTCGAGATCCAGGCCGCGGCTTGTAGCCTCGGCGTCGCTATGGTTCCGAAGATCCTGGTTCTCGACGATCTGCGATCCGGCAAGCTGGTCGCGCCGTTCGGCTTCGTGTCCGGGCCCAACAAGCTCGTGCTCTGGGTCGCGCCGCATTTGCGCACGCGGCCGGACACAAGGGCCCTGGTGGCCTGGTTGACAGAGGAGTTGCGCAAACCGGGCGCGCAGGGCGATGGGGTCGAGTTCAGCGTTGCCGGGCGTCGCGCCAAAGCAGTTGCCTCGATCTGAAGTTTTCTCACAGACGCGGGACAATTTCTCGACTGTCCCCGCGTCTGCACGCGCATTATCCTGTTAGCTCAAAAAAATAATAAGTCAGAGCCAAAGAGCGCTGACATCGGGTGGAGCACCATATGACAAATATCGCCCTTTTCGGCGCTGGCGGCAAGATGGGCTGCCGGCTGTCTGCGAACTTGAAGAGTTCGCATTTTAACGTCCGTCGCGTTGAGGTCAGCGAAATCGGCCGCAAGCGTCTGAAGGACGAACTAGGCCTTGACTGCGTCGACGATGGTACGGCGCTGGACGCCGTTGACGCCGTTATTCTTGCCGTCCCCGATGTCGCAATCGGTAAGGTTGCAGCAACGATCGCGCCGAAACTCAAGCCGGGAACGATGGTGATCGTACTTGACGCGGCGGCACCCTTCGCGGGCCATCTGCCAGCGCGCAGCGATCTGACCTATTTCGTCACTCATCCGTGCCATCCGCCGATCTTTAACGACGAAACCGAGATAAGCGCCAAGCGCGACTATTTCGGCGGCACTGCTGCCCGCCAGCATATCGTCAGCGCTTTGATGCAGGGGCCCGAATCCGCTTTCGCACTCGGCGAGGAGATTGCCCGGACGATCTACGCGCCCGTGATGCGTTCGCATCGTGTCACGGTCGAGCAGATGGCGTTGCTGGAGCCCGGCCTTTCGGAAACCGTCGTCGCCTCTCTGCTCGACATCATGCGGGAAGCAATGGATGAGGTTGTCGCACGTGGCGTGCCGAAGGAAGCCGCCCGGGATTTCCTTCTCGGACATCTCAACATTCTCGCTGCTGTGACGTTCAAGGAAATCGAAGGCGCGTTCTCCGACGCGTGCAACAAGGCAATTGTTTTTGGCAAGCCGACGCTGATGCGGGATGACTGGAAACGCGTGTTCGAACCCGCAGAGATCGCCGCAAGTATAAAACGTATTACCTGATCGTTGCAGTTTGAGATCGCCCCATATTGGTGAGCCGGACAAACGCTCATGCGGCAATACAAGATCGGAGCATAAACATGCTGAAGACGACTGTTGCCAGCAGCCCCAAGGGTCGCGTTGTGTTGATGGACTCCATCACCAAGGTTACATCCGAAGATCGCGGCGCAAATGTCGTGTCGGCTTCTCATGGCGGCTCAAGCTCCGGCGAGTTCGCGTTAGAGGTTCCGCTGGCAAGCGTCTTTTTCAATGATGCGGGCGTTGGCAAGGATCGCGCCGGCATAGCCGCGCTCGACATGCTCGAGGCGCGTGGCGTAGCCGCCGGGACGATCAGCCACGAGACCGGCCGGATCGGCGACAGCCAGGATATGTGGGACCAGGGTGTCATCAGTTATGCCAACGGTATCGCCGTCGCTAGAGGTTTCAAGCCTGGCCTGCGCTTAAAGGATGCGCTGCTGGCGGTGGTGGACGGAACCATCAAATGACGCTCGCCGTTCGCGATCTCACAATCCGATTCGGTGGCGTGACCGCCGTCGCGAACATGTCTTTGGATGTTGGTGCGCGAGAGATCGTCGGCCTGATCGGGCCAAACGGTGCGGGCAAGACGACATTTATCAATTGCATCGCAGGCGTAAACCGGCCCGACACTGGTTCGGCCATCTGGGGTGGGCGGGAAATCCTCGGCCTCTCGCCAGCGGCGCTGTTGCGGCTCGGCGTTGCCCGCACGTTTCAAAGTGTCGTGTCGTTACACGATCTCACCGTTCTCGACGTCGTCAAACTCGGCGCCGCCGCTCATGCACGCCGCCGCAGCGGTTTCATGGCTCAGTTCTTCGGCTCGGAGCGCACGTTCGAGAACGATTTGTGCGAGTCGCTGCTCAGGCCGCTCAACCTGGCCGATGTCGCGCGCAGCCCGATCCAAACCCTGTCCTACGGACAGCGCAAGTCCGTCGATCTCGCGCGTGCGCTCGCAGCGGAGCCGCAGATGCTCTACCTCGACGAGCCCGTCGCGGGCCTCAC
>JAYUFK010000016.1:0-20167 GCA_043739325.1 Methylocapsa sp.
ACGATGCACACGACAGCCGACGGCAGGCGCTTTCTCGTCATGCATGGCGATGAATTCGACCTCGTCGTGCGCCACGCCAAATGGCTCGCGTTCCTTGGCGACTGGGCCTACGATGCGGCGCTCTGGATCAACACGCATTTCAACGCGATCCGGCGCTCGCTGGGTTTCGGTTACTGGTCGTTCTCCGCCTGGGCCAAGCTCAAGGTCAAGAACGCGGTCAACTTCATCGGCTCGTTCGAGCGTGAACTTGCGGGCGAAGCCAAACGGCGCGGCGCCGACGGAATCATCTGCGGCCACATCCACCATCCCGCCATTCGCGACATCGATGGCGTGACCTACGTCAACACCGGCGATTTTGTTGAATCGTGCTCGCTTGTCGTCGAGCATGACGATGGCAGGCTCGAGATCGTCTACTGGTCGACGCCGCTCGCCAAATTGCACGCCGCCGAAGCCGCCAAGGCGCTCAACGAGGAAGCCGAAGCGGAGTCCGAGGCGCAGGCCGCCTGATGCGCATTCTCATCGCGACGGATGCCTGGCGCCCGCAGATCAATGGCGTGGTGCAGACGCTTGAGCAGATGTCCGCGGCGGCGCGCACGCAAGGCGTCGATATTGCGTTCGTGACGCCGGAAGGTTTTCGCACCTTCCCGATGCCGACCTATCCGGAAATAAGGCTGGCGCTGGCGTCATGGGGCGAGGTTGCAAGGCGCGTCGACGCGGCGCAGGCCGATCACATCCATATCGCCACAGAGGGGCCGATCGGCCTTGCGGCGCGCCAGCACTGCCAGCGGACGCGGCGGGCGTTCACAACGAGCTACCACACGCGCTTTCCCGAATACATCTCGGCCCGCGCGCATATCCCCGAGAGCTGGAGCTACGCGGTCTTGCGCCGCTTTCACGCGCCCGCCGCCGCCGTGATGGCGCCGACGCCCAGCATCGCTTCGGACCTGACCCGGCGCGGATTTGCACGGGTAAAAGTCTGGTCGCGCGGTGTCGACCATTCCCGATTCTATCCGCATCGCAGCGAAGCGCTCGATCTGCCGCGACCGATCTTTCTCTATGTCGGCCGCGTCGCGACAGAGAAGAATCTCGAAGCGTTCCTGCGGCTGAAACTGCCGGGCTCGAAGGCGATTGTCGGCGATGGTCCCGCCCGCGCCTCGCTTGCGGCCAAATTTCCCGACGCGTATTTTCTCGGGACGCGTTCGGGAGCCGCGCTGGCCGAAAGTTTCGCCGGCGCCGACGTGTTCGTCTTCCCCAGCCGCACCGACACATTCGGCATCGTGATGATCGAAGCCTTGGCCAGCGGCCTGCCCGTCGCCGGGTTTCCGGTGCCCGGTCCCATTGATGTGATCGGCGATAGCGGCGCCGGCGTCCTCAGCGAGGATCTGGGGGCCGCATGCCTCGCGGCGCTGGAAATCCCGCGTGAGGCGGCGCGCGCGCATTCCTTGCAATTCACCTGGGCTGAAAGCGCGCGCCAGTTCCTCGGCAACATTGTCGCCGGACGCACGCAGACGGCCGCGCCGCTGGCGAAGACCTTGGCGCTGCTGCGCGAGGGATAGGCTGCGCGGCGCAATACGCTAGGGCGCCCCCGGCAAATCCAGCGCCTCGCGCACTCTTGCGCTCATCGGCGCGCCGAGCACATCATCCGGTATCCCACTCTGCAAGGTCTCGCCGGCGTCGAGCACGCTGACGCGGTCGGCGAGCGCCGCGACTTCGCCAAGATCGTGCGTCACCAGCACGATGGGGATTTTCAACATGCGGCGCAGCGCGGCGATTTCGTCGTGCAGCGCGCGGCGGGTTCGGCGGTCGACAGCGGAGAACGGTTCGTCAAGCAACAGCACGGCAGGCTCGCGTGCGAGAGCTCTGGCGAGCGCGACGCGCTGCTGCTGGCCGCCGGACAGTTCGGACGGCCGACGCTCTTCAAGCCCCTGCAAATGCACCGACGCGAGCAATGCAGCAGCGCGCTCGCGCCGGTCGGCGGCGGGCAAGTGTCCCAACGCCGCCGCGACATTGGCGAGCGCGTTCATGTGCGGGAATAGCGCGTAGCTCTGGAACACCAGCCCGGCGCGGCGCAGATGCGGCGGCACAAACACGCCTTTGGCCGTATCGAGCCAGACCTCGCCGCCGCACGCCACCCGTCCCTGCGCGGGCCGCGTGAGCCCCGCGATGGCGCGCAGGATTGTCGTCTTGCCGCTGCCCGACGGACCGACGAGCGCCAGCAATTGCCCGGGCGCGCAGGAGAGCCGCGCGTCGAGCGCGATGGGTCCATCCTGTTTCAGCCAGACTTCGAGTGCCGCGCTTTCAGCCATGCGTGCGCCCGACATTGCGCGACAGGGCGTAGGTGAGGCTCAGCGCGGCAAGCGAAAGCAACAATAACACCGCCGACATCAACGCCGCCGCGCTGTTGTCGAACGCTTCGACGCGGTCGTAGATCGCCACTGCGATGGTGCGCGTCTCGCCGGGTATCGCGCCGCCGACCATCAGCACGACGCCGAATTCGCCGAGCGTATGGGCGAAGGCGAGCACGAGGCCGGTGACGATGCCGGGCCACGCCAGCGGCAGATCGATGCGCCACAACACGCGCGCCGGCGACAGACCCGAGCAGGCCGCCGCCTCGCGGATGTCGCGGGCGATCGCCTCAAAGCCGCGCTGCATCGGCTGGATCGCGAACGGCAGATTGATGAGGACCGAGGCAAGCAACAAGCCGTCGAAGCTGAAGACCAGATTATGCCCCGTCAGCGCGCGCCAGCCCGCGCCAAGCGGCGAAGACGCGCCAAACGCCGTCAGCAGATAATACCCCAACACCGTCGGCGGCAGCACCAGCGGTAGCGCGATCGCCGCCTCGGCGACGCCCTTGCCGGAGAAATGGTTGAATGCCAGCGCCCGCCCGACCAGCACGCCCACGGGCGCCAGGATCAGGATCGTCAGCGCTCCCAGCTTGAGCGAAAGCGCCAGCGCCAGCCAATCCATGGCTAACGCGCATTCCTCCCCTCTCCCGTACGGGAGAGGGGCCGGGGGTGAGGGTCTTGCGCCGCGGCGGAGGCGCCCTCACCCTGCCCTCTCCCTCCCGCGAACGCTGCGCGTTCGATAGACGGGAGACGGTGTTGCGCGACCTGACCCACTACGAACCCTCTCCCGGCAGCGTGAAACCGTATTTGCGGAAGATCGCGCGCGAGACGGGCCTCAGGATGTAGGCGTAAAAACTCTTCGCCGCGTCGCCAGCGTCCTTCATCAACGCCATGCGTTGGCGCAGCGGATCGTGCCAGTCGGCCGGGATCAGGACATATTCGCCCAGCGAACTGACGCTCGGCGATAGCGCCAGCGCATAAGCGAAAATGCCGCCTTGCGCCGAGCCGGAACTGGCGAATTGCGCGGCTTGGGCGACGTTCTCGCCAAGCACGAGCCTGGGCTGGATGGCGTCCCACAGCCCCTGGTTCTTCAACGCCTGCATCGCGGCGCGCCCATACGGCGCATGCTCGGGATTGGCGATGGCGAATTTCTGCAGGCGCCCGTCGGCGAGCGCGGCGCGCAAATCGGCAAACCCGGCTTCCACCTTCAGGGCGGAGCCCTTTGGCTTAAACAAAACGATTCGGCCTTCGGCGTAGAGCGCGCCGCGATCCGCAGTCTTGCCGGCGTCGGCGAGCTGGAAAATGAAAGCCTCGTCGGCGGAGAAAAAGATATCGAACGGCGCGCCTTCGAGTATCTGACGGGTGAAATTGCCCGACGAACCATAGGTCAGTTTCACCTCCTGGCCGGTGTCCGCCTTGAACTTGGCGGCGATATCGTCGAGCGCGAATTTGAGGTCCGCGGCGGCCGCGATGAGCGGCGGCTTGGCCGTTTGCGCCGGCGCAGGCGTCAGCGCGCCAAGCGCCAGGCACAGCCCGAGCGTCAGGGATTTCAGCAGGGAGTGCATGGCTCGCCGTCTCCGATGTAGCCAACCGACTATATCGGCCACCTTAAAGCCGGATCAGGCCGCGTCAATGGCGCCGGGCGCCCGCAGCGCGCTCAATTGCGCCAGATCCTTCGCGGCAGCGCGCGCCGTCCTCGCCTCAATGCGGCGAAAGCAGGCCAGCACTTGCTTGCCCTTGGGCGTCAGAAGCGCGCCGCCCCCGGCCCGGCCACCCTTGCTGGCGATTGCCAGCGGCTCGCCAAAATAAGCGTTCATGGTTTCCATCAGCATCCACGCCCGCTTGTAGCTCATGCCCATGCGCCGGCCTGCGGCGGCGATCGAGCCGGCGTCATCAATGCCCTGCAACAGATCGGCCTTGCCCGGCCCGATGAACGTGTCGGCGCTCAGGATGACGCGCAGGCGCAGATGGGGATACTCGGACACGAACGCCTCCTCTGAGCGACACTATAGAGCCGGGGCCGCACGCGCCAAGTCAGGCTCCCGCGCCGTAGCGCTTTGTTAAGACATTTGGTCAACACCGATACGCGCCATGATCTGGCCGCATCGCCACACGATAAGCCGCGGCGCGATGCGACGGGCTAAGGCGGGAGCGCCAGACGCCATTCGCGGCCCAGCAATGAGGATGAGGATATGACGACGGCTGTGCGTGGCGCAGAACGGCTGGGTGCTGCGGCGCTGCGCTCGATATCGGCGCTGGCGCTTTGCCTCGCGCTGGGCGGCTGCATTGACACAGGGATCGATGGCGCAGCGGCCTATGTCGGCTCGATTGGCGGCCCGTCGGCGCCGCTGGCAAAACCCTCCACCGTGCAAGCGTTCGTCGTCTCGACGCGCGCGGGCGAGAGCGGCGCGGCCGCGCAGCAGGCGGCGAGCGACGGCGCGCATTATTCGCTGGCGACCCTGACGATCCCGCCCGGACATCGCGCCGGGTCGATCGAAGAACCGATGTGGGGCTCGTCCAACGCGCGCAATCATATCGTCGTCACCGGCCGGCGCGAGCTCGACCCGGATGAATTTCATGCCGAACTCGCCTCGCATATATCGGGACGCATCGGCGTCAACCGCGACATCCTCGTCTTCGTCCACGGCTACAAGAACGGTTTTGAGGAAGCGCGTCTTCGCACCGCGCAGATCGCCGCCGACAGCCGTTTTGGCGGCGTCCCGATTCTCTTCACCTGGCCCTCGAAGAACGAGCTTCTCGGCTATGCCTCGGACAAGGACAGCGCCACCGCCTCGCGCGATGCGTTGCAGGAGCTGCTCGAAGACCTGGCGAAGACGCCGGGAATCGGCAAGGTCCATATTCTCGCGCATTCGATGGGCGGCTGGCTGGCGATGGAGGCGTTGCGCCAGAGCGCGATTGGCGGAAATCACGGTCTCTCCGGCCGGCTCGGCGAAGTGATGCTCGCCTCGCCCGACATCGACATGGACGTCTTCGCCAAGCAGATGACGAAGATCCAGCCGGCGGCGGTGACCGTGTTCGCCACGGCAAACGACCGCGCGTTGTCCCTGTCCAGCGTCATCGCACAGGCGCGCCAGCGCGTCGGCGCGATCGACGCGTCCAAGCCGGAAGATCGCGCGACGCTCGAAAAGCTCGGCGCAAAGGTTTATGATTTGTCTGGTTTCTCCGGCGGCTTCGTCGGTCATACGATCTATGCCGATGCGCCCGATGTGATTCACGCCATCGGCGCCCAGCTCGCTACACCAAGAGCGCAAGAGGTCAACGCCGTCTCGATCATCGACGCCACCGCCGACGCGACGCCCGCAGCGGATACCGCGCCGATTATTGGCGCCAGCAGATAGTTTCATGCGAAGACGGAGCGCCTCAGGAACCGCGAATATTCGTGGCGATGCCGAGTTGTAGCGCACGTTGCTCAGACGGACGATAAACGGACTCCGGCGAGGAATTGTCGATCAGGCCCGCCGCGCTCGAAGCGCCGAATTCATACAACAGGCCGATCATCTCGGCGGTGCCTTCGCCGCTGTAGCGGCCGACGCCGCTGAGGCCAGGGCTGGCGCCCTGATGGAAGCCGAGACCTCTAAAGCCCTGGCAGGCGACGACGCCGCCAGCCAGACTCGCGGAGTTGAGATAGTAGCGGCGCACGCCCGCGGCGAACAGGATCGTGCAGGCGCTGGCGCATTTCTGGCGTGACGCGTCTACCACAGTGGTCAAGCCCTGGCTGCGGATCAAGTGGGCCATGACGCCAGCCGCGAAAATATTGCCGCCGCCGCTGTCAAGATGAACGGTGGTCACGGGGCCGGCGCTCTTGAGAAATTCCTTAAACTTATATTCGTCGCCCGGATTGATCGAACCGGATATCGTGATCGATGAACCGGAAAGCGAAAGCTCGCCGGCGCCAGCGCGCTGCGCGGACATCGAGATGGCGCTGACTGCCAGCGCGGCACAGATAATTCCGAGACCGCGACGCGCCTTGGCAATCACCATGAAATCTCCCCCGAAGCATTTTTCTATTCGTCTGAATTAATCTTGTGATCGCGAAGTAACGGAATTGTGATTGCGCTGTCCAGTCGACAGCGTCTGGAATATGTCAAAAACTCTCAAGCGAATTCTGCCTGCGATGTTTCAGCAACACCAATGTGAATTCGCTTTCTGCGATCTCGTAGGAAACCGCCGGAAAAGGCCGGTGATCCTCGCCCCTTCGTGGTTTTCCGCACGCGCGAGAGATCTAGTTCGGAAGCGCATTCCGATCGTGTGCAGCATCTAATTCCACGATGAATCGGTGTAATGTTACCAGCGCTGGATGAGTCGGCGAAATGTCCTCAATATTGGTCGCCATTTTCAAAAGACCGACGCGCGCGACGCGCCAGGAGGCAGTATGCGTTACGAGAATCTCCTGCGTGTAGCGAATTGCTTTTTCGACAAATGTTTCGATACGATCGGTCATTGACAGCCTTCGTTGAAACCGGCTTCCCAGGCGCGGCGCGATCAACCCCTCGCTTCAAACCGCAATCCGCCTGCCGTTTACGTAAAGCTGGTTATGTCCGGATCAGAGACGGTTCTTGCGCGGGCGCCCCAGCGGCGCCTGCGCCAGATTGAAAAATTAATCAGTTCGACGCCCGAAAATCGGACGGTGAAATAAATTTATGCAACCGCTTCAGGCGGACTCAACCTGCTTCTGTGCGTAACCCAGACGCAGGTTGAGCTGCTCCAGCAAACTTAGCGCCGCCTCGGGAATGACAGTGCCGGGCGGAAAAATCGCATCGGCGCCAGCTTTGCGCAAGTTACTAAAGTCCTGCGGCGGAATAACGCCGCCCACCGCGATCGTAATCGCGCCTCTGCCCGCCTTGACCAGCGCGCTCTTTAACTCAGGGACGAGCGTCAGATGCCCCGCCGCCAGCGAGGACACGCCGACGATATGCACATCGCGCGCGACGGCGAGCGCGGCGACATCCTCCGGCGTCGCGAACAACGGGCCGATTTCAACTTCAAAACCGAGATCGGCGAAGGCCGAGGCGACGATCTTCTGGCCGCGGTCGTGTCCGTCCTGGCCGATCTTGGCGACAAGAATGCGCGGCCGCCGCCCTGCGTTCTCCTTGAACGCCTGCGTCATCGCGATAACGCGGTTGACGGAATCGGCGCCAGGCCCGGCCTCGCGCAAGTAGACGCCGCCCGCCGTCCTGATCTCCGCGACATGCCGGCCGAATGCCTTTTCCATCGCCAATGAAATTTCGCCGACCGTGGCCTTGGCCCGCGCCGCCTCGATGCTGAGCGACAGCAGATTGGCATTGCCGCGCGCGCCGTTGGTCAGCGCCTCCAGCGCGGCCTGCGTTTTGGCTTCATCGCGCTCGGCGCGCAGTTCTCGCAATTTCTCGATCTGCTCGGCCCGCACGCGGGTGTTGTCGACTGTGCGCACGCTGAGCTCGCGTTCGACATCCGGACGATATTTGTTGACGCCGACGACGGTCTGCTGGCCCAGATCGATGCGCGCCTGGGTGCGCGCCGCCGCCGCCTCGATGCGCTGCTTGGGCACGCCGGCCTCGATGGCTTTGGCCATGCCGCCGAGCGCTTCGATCTCCGCCATATGGGCCAGCGCCTTTTCGGCCAACTGCGCCGTCAAGCTCTCGACGTAGTACGAGCCGCCCCACGGATCGATGATGTGCGTCGTGCCGCTTTCCTGCTGCAAAAAGATTTGCGTGTTGCGGGCGATGCGGGCGGAAAATTCCGTCGGCAGCGCAAACGCTTCATCGAGCGCGTTGGTGTGCAGCGATTGCGTATGCCCCTGCGTCGCCGCCATCGCCTCGATCTGCGTGCGCACGATATTGTTGAACGGGTCCTGCGCCGTCAGCGACCAGCCGGAAGTCTGGCTATGGGCGCGCAAGGCCAGCGATTTCTCCGACTTTGGATTGAACGGACGCACGATATTCGCCCACAGCAGGCGCGCGGCGCGCAGCTTGGCGATCTCCATGAAGAAGTTCATGCCGATCGCCCAGAAAAACGACAGCCGCGGCGCGAACTGATCGACCGGCAGGCCCGCCGCGATGCCGGCGCGCAGATATTCGAGGCCGTCGGCGAGCGTGTAGGCGAGTTCGAGGTCTTGCGTCGCGCCCGCTTCCTGCATGTGATAGCCGGAGATCGAAATCGAATTGAATTTCGGCATATTCGCTGAAGTGAACGCAAAGATATCGGCGACGATGCGCATCGAGGGTCCGGGCGGATAGATGTAGGTGTTGCGGACCATGAACTCTTTGAGGATGTCGTTCTGGATTGTCCCCGACAGCGCCGCCATCGGGACGCCCTGCTCTTCCGCCGCGACGACGAACAGCGCGAGAACCGGCAGCACGGCGCCGTTCATCGTCATCGAAACGCTCATCTCGCCGAGCGGAATGCCGGAAAACAGCGTGCGCATGTCGTAGATCGAATCGATCGCCACGCCCGCCATGCCGACATCGCCGGCGACGCGTGGATGGTCGGAATCATAGCCGCGATGCGTCGCCAGATCGAAGGCGACCGAAAGCCCCTTCTGCCCGCCCGCCAGATTGGCGCGATAGAACGCGTTGGATTCCTCGGCGGTAGAAAACCCGGCGTACTGGCGGATCGTCCACGGCTGGTTGACATACATCGTCGGATACGGCCCGCGCAGAAACGGCGGCGCGCCCGGCCAGGTGTCGAGAAAATCGAGCCCGGCGATGTCTTCAGGGCCATAGGAGGATTTGACCGCGATCCCTTCAGGCGTAAGCCACACTGCGTCGCTCGCGGCGGGCGGACGCGGCGATGTCGGCGCAGAAAAGGGGATGTCGGCGAAGTCGGGGATGCAGACCATGTTGAAATAATACTTCGAAAGCCGAAAGGACGCCACGATAGCTGTTCGTCGCCTCGCCAACGCGAATCCAGAAATTGACTTTTTGCCGCATGCGTGAGTTAATTATCTATGAAGTGTATCCTCTTGGACCGGCATCATGCCATCCCAAAAGCTTCGTCTCGATGATCAGCTGTGCTTTGCCCTGTACGCCGCCACCAACACGGTAACCCGCGCCTACAAACCCAAGCTGGCGAAATTCGGGGTTACCTATCCGCAATATCTGGTGCTGCTTGTTCTGTGGCAGGACGGTTCGCGCACAATCAAACAAATCGCCAATCGCCTCAAGCTGCCGCCCAACGGAATTACCCCGCTGCTTGATCGACTGGAGCTCGCTGGCTTTTTGGTCCGCCAGCGCGATGCGAACGATCGCCGGATGATCCATATCCATCTAACGCTGAGCGGTCTCGCGCTGGAAGAAGAGGCGGCACAGGCCCAGCATTCGGTCGTTTGCGAAACTCAACTGCAATCTGACGCGCTCGGCGCACTGCGCGAAACGCTGCGCGCGTTGGTTGCCGCAATGGAAATCCCCGAGCCAGTCTTGGAGGACAGCCGGTAGCTCCGGCACGACGATCGGGCAATCTGTGACGGAGGCCCGTCGAAAAAAAACGCCCCAGAGCGGGTGGCAAAACAGCAAAAGGAAGGAAACGCGATGACTGAAGCATCACTCTATGAGCGCCTGGGCGGCGCCTATGCGATCGCCTCGGCGGTCGATTATCTGGTCGACAGGCTGCATACCAACGAGACGTTGAACAAGGCGAACGGCAAAGTCAGGGATTTTCATTCAAGCCAGTACAAGGCCGGATATAAGTTTATGGTCACAGCCTGGAGCATCGAGGCTGCCGGCGGTCCCAAATGCTATCCCGGACGAGACATGTTTGAGTCGCACAAGAATCTGGGGCTTACCGACTACGAGTTTGACGTGACGGCGCATGAGATCAGAAATACGCTGTATCAGCTCGGCGTGCCGCGGCCAGAAACAGAAGAGTTCATGGGCATCATTGAAAGCAACCGTTCGAAAGTCATTAAAAACTAGGCGGCGCATGGCATCCGCGCCCGAGCGATTTGGGCGCGGCTGCCGGCCTGACCCGGTGAGCGGGACCTCGACCGGTCTTGATCCCACGGGCCCGCCGCCGGCTAGAGTTTGCGTGCGCTTTTCGACGACGCTCCTCAAGCGGCAAGATTGCCGCGCAGTCGTCGCTGGCAACGATGGCGTTGCTGACTGCGCCGTCATAGAACAGCGGCAATCTCAATGTCGCTCCCTGCGAGTCCTGATCGTTTGCACTTTCGCAACGCTTCCGCGCTACGATCAATCTCCAGATTCACCGCCCCTTCGTCGAGACCCCAACCATGGCCAAAGTCACCGGACTTTCCGGCAATGAAATCTACTGCCTCGCGCTGAAGCAATATGCCGCCGGCGAGATCGTCGTTGGCAACAGCGTCATCTCGATGGGGTTTCTCGGTTCGCTCGGCGCCGGCTTCAGCAATCTGCTCGGCGGCGAAGTGCCGCAGGTGACGGAGGCCATTCATGCGGGCCGCGCCGCCGCCTTCGCCCGGATGACCAAGGAGGCCGAGGCGCAGGGCGCTTCCGGCGTCGCGGGCGTCACCGGCGAATTGCGCTCATTCAGCGGCTCGACGGAGTTCCTGTTCGTCGGCTCGTGCGTGCACGCCAAGGGCGCGAGCGACGGCTTCTTCACCAGCGCCGGCGACGCGCAGGAACTCTACTGCCACATGGACGCCGGCTACGATCCGATCAGCCATGTGTTCGGCAATGTCGCCTATTCCGTCGGCGTCGGCGGCGGACTGCTGGGAAAGCTCAAGACGCTGGCGCGCGGCGAAATCCGCGAATACAGCGACGTCTTCAACCAGACCCGCCACGCCGCGCTGAGCCGCGTCGTCAATCAGGCGAAGGAGAGCCGCGCCAATGCGGTTGTGGGCATCCGCACGACGATCTGCCCGTGGGCGGGCACGCATGAAATGATGATGTCGGGAACCGCCGCGATCAATTCGGCGCTGCCGACCGCGACGTTCCAGGCGCCTGTCACCAGCGATCTCACCGGCGAGGAATTATGGGCGATGACGACGCTTGGCTATGCGCCGGTGAAGTTGCTGATCTCGACATCGATCTACTCGCTTGGATTTGCTCAGGGATTTCTGGCGGCGTTCAAGTCGTTCCGCAAGGGCGAGATCAATGAATTGACCAGCCTGATCCATGACGCGCGCGAGATCGCCATCGACAGGCTCAAAAGCGAAGCCGACCAGCTCGGCGCGGAAGAGGTTGTCGGCGTCAAGACATTCATCGCCGAGATCGGCTCAGGTCTGGTCGAGTTTTTGGCGATCGGCACGGCGGTGAAGAAGACGGTCGGCATGGCGGTCAAGACGCCGGCCCTGCCCGTCCACGCCATCGTGCGCGACAAGGATACGTGGATCGATGGGGATTTTGGGTTTACGCTTGATCGAGCAACGAGCTGAATGCCGCCGGCGCTCGCGGGTCGAGGAAGACCCGCGAGCGGCGCCGGTACGATCGGCTGCGCCGGGCTATTTGTTAGCGATCAAGGCGTTGAGGGCGGCGCGGATCGAGGCGCTGACCGGCGTCTTGTTGGCTGCGGCGTTCAGCGCGGTGATGGCTGCCTGCTGAAGCTGCTGCAGTGACGCCGACGCCTGAACGAGCGCTTTTTGCTGCGCCGTCAGGCTGCTTTGCGCAGTGGCGAGCGCCGCCTTCGCCGCGTTCAGGGCGTCAAGGTTGGCTTGCGTCGGATTGGCGGCATAGGCCGCCTGCGCGGCGGCCAGGTCAGCCTTCGCCGCCTGGCCTGCGGTAAGGGCGGCCAAGCAACTCGATGAAGCGTTGCACGCCGTGAGAACCGCCGTCTGGAACGCGGTATTTGCCGCTTTGTAAGCGGCAATCTTGCCGACCCGCGAATTCGGATTGGCGTGCGCGAAAGCCTGCGCGGAAGCGTGTCCCGCGTTCAGCGCGCCCATGCCACTGGCTGTCGCGCCATGATTATTGCTATTTCCATTGCTATTTCCATTGCCATTGCCGCCGCCATTGCCGTGACTGTTGCCAGGGGCGGCGATCGCCTGGCCGTACGCGAGGAATTCCAGATTGCTGGAAATGGACGGCGCGAGGGAAAGGCACATACCTGTCAGAACGATAATAAGGCCCGAATTTTGCTTGGCTTTTGGCATTTGCGACTCTCTCTCACTGGGGTTTGCCGACTCATCGTAAACGAGACAAGATGACGGGCAGTATAAGGCTATTCTGGCAAAAGACAGTAAATTATGAACATAAACCTTGAACGAATTGGCAGCATGCCGCAGACCGGATGTGCATTAAGCTATACGGCCAGATAACCGAACCGATCGTCAATCATTGTCTCCCTATTCTACATATTAGGCTGCCCTTTATCCGAAAAACTCGCGCCATTATTCTATCAATTTCATAAAATGCGTCGCGACGATCGGCCGCGAGGCTTCACTGTGCAACCGCATCCACCGGCGCCGCGATCGCGCTGCGCGCCGATGCGCCAAACAAAAGCGCCTGATCCTCCAGGGTTTCTCGCGTGTTCGGGTCGATGAGGGCGGCCGGCGCTGAGATCGCCAGCGTCGCCGCCTTGCCGACCGCGCCGGCCGCCCCTTGCGCGACGCCGCCTAGGCGCTCGCCCAGCGTCAATTTTGCGTCGTTCAAGGTCTGCCCATTCGCCAGACGCTGCCCGATCGCCTTGACGACGTCGCTCGAAGCAAATTTCCCGTGGTTCAAGGGATCTTCGGAATTGACCGCGGTGAGGTCGATCACGTTGATCCGGGCCTTCTCCAGCACGGTCCGATAAGGCTCCGCATGCGCGTCGACGGCGCCGAGGCGCGGCTCGCTGCCCGCCAGCAGGCTGGAGGCGCTCAACGCGCGATCGTCCTTCGAAATGAACAGGGTTATCGGCGGGCTCTTGTCCGAAATTTCGATTTCCGCGACCTCGCGGCGAAAAACGTCGAAGTCGATATCGGGCGAAGCCAGCATGATGTCCCTGATCTTGGGCGACAGCATCCGCTTGCGGATCGTCATCTGGCGCAGCGCCTCGACGGTGACAAAATTGCCCATCGAATGCGCCAGGATGGACACCGAACCGATATTCGGGTCGTCGACCATCGCCTGAAGCATCGCTTCGAGCGCGTCACGCGAAAACATCGCGCTGTCGCGATCGTAAGCATAGTCGAACAATCTGCCGCGCGATGGCCAGGTGAAGAGCACCGGCACGACCGGCGCGCCCGCGTCATGCACGATCTGGGCAAAGCGGTACACCGCCTCCTCGAAGCGCGTGTTGTAGCCATGCACGAAGAGCAGCACGTGCCGGGTTGGCGACTTGCGCACGCGCGTGTTGAACGCCGCCACCGCCTGCTTCAGGTCCAGCCGGTCGGCGCGCAGGGTGACAAAATCGCGCGCTGGATCGCCCGGCGGCGAGGACGGCCATTGCACCTCTCCGGCCTTGCGGACGGCGTCTGGCGGTATGGATACCGCGATATCGGCAAAGGCGAGCCCGGTGCGGCGCTCGCCATTGAACAGCACGCCGGGCGGCGACAGAGCATCCTGGCGCGTCGTCGCCACCAGCATTTCAACGGTGCTTGCGCCCGGCGCGGTGGCGGATGTCACGATGAGGTTTCCCATCGGCCGACCGGCGCAGCCGGCAAGCGTCAGAGCGAGGAGGGCTGTGACCGCGAAGGCTCTGGCGTTATTCAAGGCAACCTCGTCGGCGCGCTAATCAAGCAGCGGAACTTGATAGCACCTGAATGGGATTCAGCACCCTTCAAATTGCAGCGGAACGGGGCGATGGGCATCGAAGCCTGAGCGGCGCGCGCATTAATGGCTTTGTTTCGATTTCTTCGTTTTTTGTTTGATGAAATTGAATTATTGGAACATTTTATCGGAGATCACCGTCTTGACGGGGCTTTTCCCGGCCATCCACGCGGCGCCGTGGAGCGATCGCGAAAATGTTTGCGGTTGAGGCTTGTTCATGATATGTTCCTAAAAGTCGATGCGCATAATTACATCCATTATTGTTAAATTGCGTGCGAGAGTCGTCGACATATCGAGACAAGAATAGGCGTTTAAAGCTTTGAAAACTTTCGCAACGCGCACATGCGTGTCAACCGTCTTAGGATTGCGCTGTTTTGGCCCCATACCTGTATCGCCCAAACTGGTGCAAGCCGATGTGATCGCGTCAATTGGCGCTCAAATGAAATGTGTGCGCGAAACAGCGCTTAAGCGCCTGAAGTCATTCACATGCCGACCACAGTGCGGTCCGCGGCCACAAACCCCTCAGACGATCAACCCCTTCATCGGCGCCACCGCCGAAGTCCCCGGAAACACGGCGTTTCCAAGCACCGCCGGCGACAGGCCGAACTGATCGGCGAGCAGCCCCTTGAGCACGGCGCGCAGGTCCGTCGTCGGCTTGAGGTCGCGCGCTTCGTACAGGTCCGCCGCCTTCAGGCCGGGCCAGTCGGCGATCATCCGCCCGCCCGCCAGAGCGCCCCCGGTGAGGAACGCCACGGTGGCGGTTCCGTGGTCGGTGCCCGTGGTGCCGTTGATATGGACGGTGCGGCCGAACTCGGTGACGGCGATGATCGCCGTGTCCTTCCAGCTCGCGCCCAGCTCCTTCTCGAACGCCGCGAAAGCCCCGTCGAGGCCACCGAGCAATTGCGCCAGACGGCCGGTCGCGCCGCCCTCGTTGGCGTGCGTATCCCAGCCGTCGAAAGCCAGCGCGGCGATGCGTGGGCCGTCGTCGGCGGCCATCAGGCGCGCCGCGCCCTGCGCCGATTTGATCATCGCCTGCGCGACATCGCCGCCGGGTTTCAACGCATCCATCCCGTTCTTGGTCGCCATATGGTCGGCGTCGATGCCGGCCTGTAACGCCCTGCCGAGCATCGGGTCGGTGTGGGTATAGAGATCGAGCAAGCGAGCCGTCAGGTCGTCTGTCGGCGCCGCCAGGCCAGAGGGCGCCCAGCCGAGGATAGGCGCTGGGCCGCGCATCACCAGCGGCGGCGTCGTTCCCACCGCGAGGCCGCCGGTCTTGACGACTTTCTCGCCCTTGGGCAGCGCCGCGACGGCCCGGTTGAGCCAGCCGCTCTGCACCTGGCCCGGCCCCTGCATGCCGCTTTCCAGCACGTCCTGCCCGTCGAAATGCGAGCGCTCGCGGTAGTTCGTGGCGCAGGCGTGGATGGCGATGGCCTGCTTGGCCCCATACAGCCGGGCGAAGTTCGGCATCGCCGGATTGAGGCCGAAGAACGGGTCGATTTTCACAGCCGGATGCGGGCCGTCCCATTGCAGCGCCAGTTCGCCATGCAGGCCGGCATAGTCCGGATCGCCGATCGGCGCGACGGCCGAGAGGCCATCCATCGCGCCGCGCAGGATCATCACGACAAAGCGCGGATCGCGCGCGTCAGCGGCGCGGGCGAACGCCGGAATGGTCGCCGAAGCAAACAGCGCGCCGCTGGCGGTGAGGAGGGCGCGGCGCGAAAGGCTGGGTTTTTCACACAGCAGCATGACCTACCTCCGTTGAAATTCAGGCGACATGATCAGCAGGGCAAAGGCCTGCTCACGCGATTCCGCGCGCGTCACGGCCTCGCGCGTCGGCGTCGAGACAGTCGGGCCGAGGATTTCGTCGATCATCTGCGCTGGAGGTGGCGCATCCTTAGTCTGGCGCGCGAACTGGGCGGACAGTTCGAGGCGCATCTTCATGCCCTCGGGCGAGGCCCAGGTGGCGGAATCGTCGGAGAAGCCATTCGGCCCGCCGGGCTGCCAGATCGGCATGCCCATAAGGTTCATCGCGTTGACGACCGGTCCGAAATCGGTCGCCGGGCGATTGAAAGCGCGATACGCCGCGATGGCGACTTCCCAGGGATTGCGCAGTTTCGTCGCTGGCGCATTCCACGCGGCATCGTCCGTAACCAAAGTCCGCGCCAGCGCGCCAAGATCGCCATCGCTATCATGAAACGCCTTGGCAAGGCGCGTGACCAACGCCGGGTCGGGATTGTCGGCGACAAAGTGCTTGGCTAATTTGCGCGCGACATGGGTTGCGACGGCGCCTTGGCGCGCAATGTCCGCCAGGGCCGCCTCGCCCTGCGCCACGCCGCCCTGATCATAGACGCGCCCCAGCACGGTCGCCGGGCCCGGCTCATGTGCGTTCGGATTAAAAGCGAAAGCGCCGGGCTCGCCGAGTTTGCCTTCGCGCCCGACGATCGTCCATCCGGTGATGACCTTGGCGAGTTCGGTGACGTCGTTCTGGGTGTAGCCCGAGCCGACGCCCATCGTATGCAGTTCAAGGATCTCGCGCGCCAGGTTCTCGTTGAGGCCGGCCTTGCGATTGCGTCCGGCCTTGGAATTGGGGCCAATCGACTGCGCGTTGTCGAGGAAATTGAGCATCACCGGATGTTGCTCGACCGCCCGCACCATGTCGGCGAAGCGGCCAGTGACATAAGGGCGGATGGCTTCGCGTTCGAACGCGCCTGCCGCCGCGCGCCCAATGTTGCTCTTGGCGACCGAGACGGCGAAATGGTTCGACCAGAACGCCACAAGCCGCTCGACGAAGCCGATTTGCGCCGCGACTGCCTTGGCGATCCGCGCCGTGGCCTCGGCGCGGAAGTATTTTTGCTCGGGCGCGATGTCCGGCGTCATCATCGGCGGCGGCGCGCCGGGGTTCATCATCTGGCCCGCCGCCGGAGCCGGGCTGGGCGCCGAAACTTGCGTAATCGTCAGGGCCGCGACATTCGGCGCGGGCATCGCGCGGCGCGCCAGGTTTTCAAGATCGGCGCGCTCGCGCCGCATCTTCTTGAGATCCTGATCCGCATAGACCGCCTGCAGGATTTCGGGGGTGCGTATGAGCGCCGGGTCGTCGATGACAGCGCCCTGCGGAGCGGCGAGTTCCGCCAGCAGCGCCTCGCGCGGATTAGTTGTCCTGGCGAAATCGCCAAGCTTTGGGCCAAGCCCAAATCGGTTGAAAGCGGTGAGCAAATGCGGAGTCAGCGTTGCCATCGAATCGAACCATCGTTTGCGCCCCCGCGCCGCACTAGTAATCACTTTCCGAATGACTGAAGAATGAACGATTTGCGGCGCAATCGGGGTCGTATCAGCAAGCGACTAGGCTTATCCGCCACAAACCGGTTATCATCCGGCTAAGACAAACGCGAGAATCGTACATGAGCCAAACCCGCCGCATCATGGTCGTCGACGATGACGCCGATCTGCGTCAGGCCCTGGCCGAACAGCTTGGGCTGCTCGAAGAATTCGCGGTGGCAGAGCATGGCACCGCAGGCGCCGCGATCGCCGCTGTGCAGCACGCGCCGCCTGACCTGATCGTCATGGATGTCGGATTGCCCGACATGGACGGCCGCGAGGCGGTGAAGCAGATGCGCCGCGCAGGCTTCCGTCGGCCCGTCATCATGCTCACCGCGCATGACTCGGACGCCGACACAGTGATCGGCCTTGAGGCGGGCGCCAACGATTATGTCGCCAAGCCCTTCCGCTTCGCCGTGTTGCTGGCGCGCATTCGCGTGCAACTGCGCCAGCACGAGGCCAGCGACGACGCTGAATTCGCTATCGGCCCCTACAGTTTCCGACCAGCCTCAAAAAGCCTGATCGACGCCAAAGGCGGCAAACTCCGGCTGACCGAGAAAGAAGCGGCGATCTTGCGCTTCCTGCATCGCGCCGACCGGCAAGTCGTCTCGCGCGACGTGCTGCTGAAAGAAGTCTGGGGCTATAATTCGAACGTCACCACGCATACGCTGGAAACCCACATCTACCGTTTGCGGCAGAAAATCGAAGTGGATCCCGCTGACGCGCGCTTGCTGGTGACGGATGCAGGCGGGTACAAGCTGCTGCCCTGACGGCCAACAGGAATCCGCGAAATGTCGCTCGACGCCACAATCGCCCAACTCTCGAAGACCCGTCCGTTCGACGCCCTGCCGCGCGACGCGCTGCAACTCGTGGCGTTTTCGGCTGAGGAGCGCAAACTGGAGGTGGGCGATATTCTTTTTGAACGAGGCGATGTGGCCGAAGCCGGATATTTCGTGCTGTCCGGGGCAATCACTTTGACTGTGCCGGGTGAAGGCAAGGAGCGCACGCATATCGCTCGCGCCGGTTCTGTGATCGGCGAGGCCGCCCTGCTGACAGAACTCAAACGTCCAGCCTCGGCCCGCGCGACCGAAAAGGCCCGGGTCCTGCGCATCACGCGCTCGGTGTTTCAGCGGGTGCTAGGCGAGTTCCCCAAAGAAGCCGCAAAACTGCAAGCGCGCATGGCGGGCAGCACGAGGACGCTGATCAAGGAACTGGAGGCCTTGCGCGTTCGAGCGCTCGTTTGAACGCGCGACGCGGACTTATCACGTTGACCGAGACGGCGCGCTCGGCAAAGCGATAGTTTGGGTGACCTCGGGCGCAACGAAGTTGACTCGATGCCTAGCATTGCGGGTGTCAGTTACAAGCGGGCGCGCGCCGACAATCGCCGCCGCCGCCAGGAGCATACCACCGACGATCAGGGAAAAAATGAATTGACGCCGGGCGAGGTTCGGCGCGCCACCAGCTTCGAAGCCGAGTTCCAAGGTATCTTCACCAAAGAAGTGCGCGTTTGCCATCGTCGCCTCCGATTTTGCCGGATAGATACGGTCTGATATGGCTATCGGTTGCGAACGCCGCGCCTTGTTCACGCAATATTGACCATAAAATGAAGAGTGCGGCTTTCGCGTGAGTAGCTTTTCTTGGGGGTGCAGTCGATTGGCCGAGCCTTCGCCATCCGGGAACTGGGCGACATCGGGATCGCCGACGCTGGCCGAAATAGAGCATCTCGCCGAAGCTGCGTTCGCGCAATTGCCGGAAGATTTCAGACGCCTTTGCGATGGGCTGGTCGTCCACGTCGTCGATTTTCCCGACGAAGAGACGCTCAACGAGATGAACGCCGAGAGCGAATTCGACCTGCTCGGCCTGTTCCGCGGCCAGGGCCTCGCGCATCAATCGGCGGTCCGCGAAACCGGCGCGCCGCCCAACATGATCTGGCTGTATCGACGGCCTTTGCTCGACTTCTGGTGCGAAGGCGAAGACACTTTGGGCGCCGTCGTCACGCATGTGCTCGTTCATGAAATCGGCCACCATTTCGGCCTGTCGGACGACGACATCGACGCCATCGAGGCCGCCGCGGCTTGAAAATGCCGCTTTTTGCAGCGCTCTTCACAAGCCTGTCATCCTGCCTGTAGACTATTGTGACAACCGGATTCGGAGCCGGTGAAGGGTTGGCACGGGAACGGAGCGTCGGGTTGACGGTTCATGTGCATGCGGTTTCGCCGGAGACCTGTCCGGCCTTGGTGCTCAACGCGGATTTTCGCCCGTTGAGTTATTACCCTCTCTCGATCTGGTGCTGGCAGGATACGATCAAGGCGGTATTCCTCGATCGCGTCAACATCGTCTCGCACTACGATATGGTTGTGCGCAGCCCGTCTTTCGAGATGAAGCTGCCGTCGGTGGTCTCGCTCAAAAGCTACGTAAAGCCGTCGCGTCATCCCGCGTTCACGCGGTTCAATGTCTTCCTGCGCGACCGGTTCACCTGCCAATATTGTGGCGATCGAGACGATCTGACCTTCGACCACGTGGTGCCGCGCTCGAAGGGCGGGTTCACGAGCTGGGAAAACGTCGTCGCCGCCTGCTCGACCTGCAATCTGCGCAAGGCCGACATGCTGCCCGCGGTGGCGCGCATGTGGCCAGCGCGCGCGCCGCACCAGCCGACGGTCCACGATCTGCATCAGAACGGTCGGCTGTTCCCGCCCAACTACCTCCATCGCAGTTGGATGGACTATCTCTACTGGGACAGCGAGCTGGAGCCCTAGCATTACAGTCGTGATTTCATTTTGAAGTGCGCTTTTTGCGCTGCGGCTTGATGCGCTCGGCGCCAAAGCGACCATGCGATGACGTAGGCGGGTT
>JAYUFK010000017.1:0-20082 GCA_043739325.1 Methylocapsa sp.
GAGACCGTGGTCACGGCGAAGCGAGACAAGGCCGCAGCGCTGAAATTCATTAAGCGCATCATGCGGAAATACGGCTGTGCGGAGAGCATCATCACCGACGGACTTAGCTCCTATTCCGCCGCAATGAGCGAAATCGGCAGTTCCGATCGTCACGAGGTTGGCGGCAGACTCAACAATCGCGCGGAGAATTCGCATCAGCCGTTTCGGCGACGAGAGCGCGCCATGCAACGGTTTCGGAGCAAGAAGACGCTGCAAAAGTTCAGCTCGGTTCACGCCCAGGTCCACAACCATTTCAATCAGGAGCGCCATCTCGTCACTCGCGAAGTCTATAAACAAAGACGCTCCGCCGCGCTGGCCGAGTGGCGCGCTATCGCGGCCTAATCGCTGCTTGGGCTTGGGCACGCTGTGCCAAAAGTTGGAAACCCGCCGTTTCCTTGACACTGCCCTTATAACCACTGTGTCGGGCTGGACGCTTCTCGCCTTATGGTGCGTTTCTTCTCGAACCCGTGACCCACCGAGCGGATGGACGTAACCGTGAGCTTCAATGCTTGAAGTGCCGAACGCCAGTGAAAATCATCACCAATCCCTTAGCGTCGGCCGCCGAGATGACCTCTTCATCTCGCACTGAACCCCCCGGCTGGATTACAGCGGTCGCCCCAGCCGCTACGGCCGCAAGCAGGCCGTCCGCAAAAGGGAAGAACGCGTCGGATGCAACGACAAAACCTGAAGCAGTCGGATTCGGGCGCCCCGCGGCGGCGGCACTCTCGCCAGCCTTCTGCGCAGCAAGGCGAGACGAATCGACGCGCGACATTTGCCCAGCGCCGATCCCGATCGTTGCGCAATCTTTCGCGTAGACAATAGCATTTGACTTCACGTGCTTTGCGACGCGCCAGGCGAACTTCAAATCATCTAACTCGGCTGGGCTTGCCTTTCGCCTTGTTACCGACTTCAGCTCAATATCGTCGATCACCGCGTTGTCGCGCCCTTGCGTGAGCATCCCGCCTGCAACTGATCGCACTGTGATGGACGGCGCCCTGGGGTCCGGTAACGCACCTGCGAGGAGCAATCGCAGGTTCTTCTTACTCGCGATGATCGCAATCGCGTCTTCGTCGGCGTCGGGGGCAATGATGACTTCGGTAAAGATCTCGACGATGCGTTTGGCGACCGCGGCATCAAGACGCCGGTTTAGAGCGACGATTCCACCGAAAGCCGAAACTGGGTCACACGCTAGCGCCTTCTCGTATGCGTCGAGAAGCGTTGGCGCCTGGGCTACGCCGCACGGATTGGCGTGCTTTATGATGGCGACAGCCGCGGTAACTTGAGGATCGAATTCAGCAACCAATTCGTATGCCGCGTCGGTATCGTTCAAATTATTGAACGAGAGCTCCTTGCCTTGCAGTTGACGCGAAGTGGCGACACCAGGTCGAGCCTCCCCTCCGACATAGAAGCCGGCCGACTGATGCGGGTTCTCACCGTATCGCAGAGTCATTGCGAGCTTACCGCCGAAAGCGCGCCAATCGGGAGCTTCCTCTCCTATCTCGCGCGCCAGCCAATTTGAAATTGCGGCGTCGTAAACAGCGGTTCGCGCGTAGGCCTTCTGGGCCATCCTGCGTCGGAACGGAAGGAGCGTAGCGCCTTGGTTGCTTTCGAATTCGGCGAGAAAGGGGGCGTAGTCCGAAGGTTCAACAATAACCACGACGTCGGCATGATTCTTCGCAGCGCCGCGTATCATCGCGGGACCACCGACATCAATGTTTTCGATCATCTCGTCCAGAGCCGCATTCCGCCGCAGCGTTTCCTCAAACGGATAGAGGTTCACGATAAGCAGATCGATCGGCAGAATATCGTGCGCCAGCATTGCCGCCAGATGCGTGGGGTCGCGCCGCACCGCCAGCAAACCGCCATGAATTGCCGGATGGAGCGTCTTCACCCGACCGTCCATCATCTCGGGGAATCCGGTCAGGTCGGAGGCGTCCACGATCCTTAGGCCGGCGGCTTTGAGGAATTGCCCAGTCCCGCCCGTAGAAACTATTTCGACCCCGCGCTCATCGAGTGCGCGTGCGAGATCGAGAAGGCCGGACCTATCGGAAACGGAAATAAGAGCGCGCGCAATGCGGGCCGGGACATCAGCCATCACGGCATTCCACGTTTGTGCGTCCAGTTCGATGATCGATTTGCGTCAATTGCATCGTCTCGCGGGGCAAAGTCTTTCGGCTGCATTTGACGCCGGTAGCACTTTTCGGACCGATTGAAAACTTGTCGCGAAGCTTGCGATCCGAAGACTGAAGTTCTGACTACTTTCTGATCTCAAGACGCGACGCGAAGAATCCATCAAGGCCTGACAGGCGCGGCGAAGGTCCGCTCAAATGACAGGGCAAAGTTCGCAGATCGCCGGTACTAGTGATGCATTCATCGAGTCCGCCAACTTCGTCGACATCTATCGGGACGCGCTTAACGTCAGGATTGCGACGCAACAGCGCGGTGATCAGGATTTCGCCCTCCTCTGGTTCGAGGGAACAGGTGCAGTACACGAGTGTGCCGCCAGCCTTGGTCAGCGAAACCGCCTTGTCGAGGAACAACGCCTGCATTGCCGCCAAAGCGGAGACGTCCCCAGGTCGTTTCGACCAAGCGACATCGGGATGACGTCGAATCGTTCCCGTGGCGCTGCACGGAGCGTCGAGCAGCACTGCGTCGAACGGCGGAGCACTGAAGGACAGCAAATCCTTCACAGCGACCTCGGCTCGCAGCTTAAGCCGTTCCAGGTTCATCGCGAGGCGCTTGAGCCGTTCTGCGGAGCGATCGACGGCAGTGACGCTTGCGCCTGTCATCGCCATTTCCGCGCTCTTTCCGCCCGGCGCTGCGCACAGATCCGCGACACGCATCCCGGGTCCGGCGCGCAAGAGGCGGGCAGGCAGCGCGGCCGCGGCATCTTGTACCCACCATTCGCCATCTGCGAAACCGTCGAGCTCCGGTATCGGCGTATGCGTCTCAAGCCGAACAGATCCGGTGGGCAGGAGGATGCCGCCAAGTCGCCGCGCCCAGGTCGCAGCGTCGCCTTTTACACTCAGGTCCAGCGTTGGTTCTTGTTGGTTTGCACGGGCGATCGCACGAGCGGTAGATTCGCCGTAATTTGCTTTCCACCTTGCCGCGAGCCAAGCTGGCGTGTCGACAGTGAGGCCATCCGAGGTCTCCAGAATTTGTTGCTTCGCCGAGGCAATTTTGCGTAGGACCGCGTTGACCAGTCGTGCGTATGGAGCCGCCGACGGGTCTAACTTTGATGCTTGGACGGCCAAGTTGACGGCGGCATGATCAGGCGCATCGAGGAACAATATCTGCGCAGCAGCGATGATAAGGATCAATTCTAACCCGCCGGATTTTCGTGGTACGCCCTTTTCCAGGAAACCGGCAATCGCGTGGCGGATTGTCCCCAATCGGCGAAGTGAGACCGTGGTAATTGAGCGTGCGAACGCTCGATCCCGCGCGTCGAGCTCAGTCAGCCTGGGATGGGCTGAAGGTCCAACAAATCGCCCCTCGAGGGGGCGACCCTGCGCGAGAATCTCGCCCAGGATCTGGGCCGCGATTGTGCGCGCGCTTAATCCTGGAGTCGGGGGCGCTGCGGCAATGGCCAGTCCGATCGACCGCCGCTTAATCAAATTCGCACGGCTCGATGTTTTCAAACGCGCTGCCCCGTCGAATCACAGACTATTCGACCATTCATAGCACGCGTAAAACGCGCTTCATCGCTTCGAGCGGTTCGCTGCGGAACCGTGCACTGCCGATTGAATGGGCATCGGTCCCGCCTAACGCATTTTGCGCCAAAGGGAATTTATTCGAGAGCGCTCATTCCGTCCTTGACCGCGCAAGCAAAAGCTTCACAACGCTGGCGCTTGGACAAGCAAGGCTTTGCCGATGAGTTTCACTATCGCCCACCTATCTGACCCACATTTGGGGCCGGTGCCGTTGCCGACGTTGAACGAGTGGACAACAAAGCGGCTCATGGGGTTCGTAAATTGGAAACGCGGCCGCGAGCGCCTAAACGATATGGCAATGTTAGCGAACTTGGTTGCGGACTTGCGGGCGCAGGGTCCTGATCACGTCGCGATGACGGGCGATGTCGTGAACATCGGGCTGCCAGCCGAATTCCAGCGAGCAGTGAAGTGGATGCGTAGTTTGGGGGCGCCAGAAGATGTGAGTTTCACGCCCGGCAATCACGACGCTTACGTGCGCGGCGCGTTGCCGCATCTGACGTCAATGTTTGCCCCTTGGACCAGCAGCGATAAAGAAACGGAGCATTCGAAGAATTTTCCATTCCTTCGTATCCGGAACAATGTTGCCCTGATTGGTCTTTGCTCCGGCATCCCGACTGGTCCGCTGATGGCGACGGGACGCCTCGGCAAGGCGCAGTTGTCGGGACTTGCGGCGCTTTTGCAGGAAACGAAGCGACACGGACTGGCTCGCGTTATTATGATTCACCACCCACCCTTGTTCGCTCGCGCAAACTCAATGCGGAGTTTAACCGACGCCCGCGAATTCGAACGAACCATTCAGCGCTGGGGCGCCGAGCTTGTTTTGCACGGTCATAATCACAAGCGTTTGATCCGCTCGCTCAAATCGGACGCCGCACAAACCATGGGTGGCCGGATTCCGATCATTGGCGTACAGTCCGCGTCATCAACGTCGAAAGACTTAAACCAACGGGCAGCCTATCATCTGGTCCGCCTGCAACGAGACGGCTCCGTTTGGTCGATCGCTGTTCGCGCGCGAGGACTCCTTGGATCAAGTCAGAAGATTGGGGAACGTGAACCAATCGGATTTTAGATCTTCCGGACAGGGACTTTCTGACGTGGGCCGTCGGTGGTTCAAACTCTAGCGAAGTCTCGTTGAAATATCTCAAAATAAGCCAGTTCAATGTTCTATAACTTTGCGTCGCCAAACCACTCCGAGCAATTCGACTCGCATCTAAGCTCGGCACCAAGATGTTGCGACAACTCCCACCTGGAATCCACTTATTGTTTTGAGGCGACAAAATTTGCGAGTAAGTTGACATGAGTGCTTTGTGGATTGCGTCCGAACTAAACTTCAGAAACGCGCTTTCATCGCGGACCCGCAGATCCGATTTAGGCTGCTGTTTGACCAACGTATTGACGTTGTCGCCAATGCCGCCTGCCGCACCTACAACGACCGTTTTGTCAGTCGGGCGAGTTCACCGACAATGCCGCGACGAAACAATAGTACGCAAGCAACAAATATAAGACCCTGGATGACCGTCACCCACTGGCCGTAACCCGACAAATAGAACTTCATAAACACAATCAAAAAAGCGCCCACGACGGGTCCGATCAGTGTGCCCATTCCACCGAGAAGCGTCATTAGAACGACCTCGCCAGAAGTCGAGAAACTCACGTCCGTTAGAGACGCGTTCTGGGTGACTAGCGCCTTGGTTGCGCCTGCGAGGCCCGCCAATGCAGCGGACAGGACGAAGGCGGCGAGTTTGTATTGGTCAACACGGTATCCCAACGAAATCGCACGCGGTTCGTTTTCGCGAATTGCCTTTAGAACATCCCCGAAAGGGGAGTTGATCGTTCGGTAGATTAGCAAGAATCCGGAAACGCAGATCGCTAGAACGAAGTAATACATTACAGTCGAATTCGAAAGGGAAACAAGGCCCAACAATTTGCCGGGATCGACACTCGTAATTCCATCCTCTCCGTGCGTGAATGGGGCTTGTAGGCAGTAAAAGTAGATCATTTGCGAGAATGCTACTGTGATCATCGCAAAGTATATCCCTTGACGGCGTACCGCCAACGCGCCGGTAAACAATCCAATTGTGGCAGCGGCGATTGCCCCCATCAGAATCGCCGTCAGAGGCTCGACGCCCCAAACCTTGATCGCATGAGCGCAAACATAACCGGCAGAGCCGAGAAACATCGCATGACCAAACGAAAGCAGGCCTGCATAACCGACCAAGAGATTAAATGCACACGCAAACAATGCAATGCATAGTGCCTGCATGAGAAACACAGAGTAAATGGCCAGCGGAGCCAGGACTAACAATAAGAATGCGATAACAATCGCAACAATTGCACCGAAATTGGATCTGATAATGTCCGCCTTAACCACTGAAGGTTCGTGTGAATACATTTAAGCAGTCTTTCCAAATAGCCCGGCCGGCTTAATTAGGAGAACAAGCGCCATAATCATGAAGACGACCGTGCTCGATGCTTCTGGATAAAATACCTTCGTAAGCCCTTCGACGAGGCCCAGTGCGAAGCCGGTGATAATTGACCCGAGGATCGATCCCATGCCGCCAATGACCACGACCGCGAAGACGACACTGACCAGATCGACCCCCATTCCAGGGCGGACCTGATATATTGGCGCGGCGAGAACTCCAGCAAGCGCCGCCAAAGCAGCCCCGAACGCATAGGTCAGCGTGATCATTCGCGGGACATTGATGCCGAAGGCGCGGACGAGGCTCGGGTTCTCTGTGGCTGCCCGCAAATAAGCGCCCAGCTTTGTTTGCTCGATAGCGAGCCAGGTAGACAGACAAACGACAAGTGAAAGTGCAATCACCCATAGTCGATAGTTCGGCAGGATCATGAAGCCAAGGTTTTGCGCCCCTGCAAGCTGTGGGGGTATCGCGTAAGGGGATCCCGATGCGCCAAAAAAATTCTCGAAGACGCCCTGAATGACCAACGCGACGCCAAACGTCAAGAGAAGTCCGTATAAGGGATCGAGGCCCGCAAGTCGTTGCAATAATGTTCTTTGCAACAGAGCGCCAAACGCCCCAACTGAAAGCGGTGCGACGACCAGAGCTACCCAATAATTCAGAGAAAATTCCTTCAGCAGAAATAGCGCAACGTATGCCCCCAACATATAGAGCGCACCATGGGCGAAATTCACGATATTCAACATACCGAAAATAACGGCAAGGCCGAGGCTTAGTAAAGCGTAGAAAGAGCCGTTAATCAGGCCAACAAGAAGTTGCCCAAACAACTGTTGCGAGGTGATCGAAACGTGAAACAGCATTCAGAATTGCTCCGCACCCTATTTGCAGGCCGCTCGCAAATGGCGGCGAACGGCTGGCAAACGCGCTACTTCTTAACGAGTGGGCATTCGCTTTGTGCAAGCGGCCTGAACGCCTCTTCGGCCGGGATTGTTGCGATCAGTTTGTAATAATCCCAAGGATACTTGGACTCCGACGGCTTTTTGACCTCGAACAAGAAGACTGGGTGAATCTTTCGTCCATCTTCTCGCACGTACCCCTTTCCGAATAACGGGTCGTCGGTAGGCATCTTCTTCATCTGAGCGACAACTTTGGCGCCGTCGTGCGGGTTGCCACCCAAGGCTTCCAGCGCCTTCAAATAATGCAAGGTTGAGGAATAGTCGCCGGCCTGCACCATAGTCGGCATGGCGTGGGTTTTCATGCGTTCAGAGAAACGTTTGGCAAAAGCGCGAGCGCCGTCGTTTGCATCCCAATAGAATGCGGATGTGAAGGTGAGCCCTTGGGCGACGTCGAGCCCCATCGCGTTGACGTCAGAGATGAAAAGCAACAACGCGGCAAGCTTTTGTCCGCCCGCTACAATGCCAAATTCCGACGCCTGTTTGATCGAGTTCGTTGTGTCGCCGCCGGCATTCGCCAAGCCGATAACTTTGGCTTTTGATGCCTGCGCTTGCAACAAGAACGAAGAAAAGTCCGGAGCATTGAGCGGAACGTTGGCGCTTCCCAGCACCTTGCCGCCGTTCGCTTCGATAACCGCCGTCGTGTCACGCTGCAGCGCATGCCCGAAGGCGTAATCCGCCGTAACGAAGAACCAGGTGTCGCCACCCTCTTTGACGATAGCCCTACCCGTGCCATTGGCGAGAGCGTAGGTGTCATAGGCCCAATGGATGGTATTTGCGTTGCAGGCCTTGCCGGTCAAATCGGAACTCGCGGCGCCGGAGTCGAGAAGTATCCCGTTTTTGTCTTTTGCGACGCCCGAAACCGCGAGCGCGACGCCAGAATTTTGAACGTCAATAATGGCGTCGAGTTTGTCAACATCGAACCACTGACGCGCCAGATTGGCGCCAACATCAGGCTTGTTCTGATGATCGGCTGCTACCAGATCGATCGTCCAACCCTTCTTCGTCAGACCGCTGTCTTCGATCGCCAGTTGAGCGGCGACTGACGAACCGGGACCTCCCGCATCGGCATATAAGCTCGACTGGTCTCCAAGATTGCCAATCTTCACAATCTTATCGTCTGCAATCACAGCGGACGACAGCAGCAAACCAGCGATGAGCGCGGAAGAGCCCAAGACATTCATTAAAAACCTCCCATAAATCGTTCAAGTCAACCAGGTCATTTTAGACACCAAGGTATTCGTGAAGCTTGTTGAGATTTCTCTCCAGTTCGGCGTTGGCAAAGCTGTCCAATACACGGCCGTGTTCCATCACGAAATAGCGATCAGCAACTGTGGCCGCGAAACGAAAATTTTGTTCAACGAGCAGCATCGTGAATCCTTGCTTCTTCAACCGTTGGATCGTTCGCCCAATCTGCTCGATAATGACGGGAGCGAGCCCTTCAGTCGGCTCGTCCAACAACAAGAGACGTGCGCCGGTTCTCAAAATTCGCGCGATAGCCAGCATTTGTTGCTCGCCGCCAGAAAGCCGCGTGCCGCCGCTTTTGAGGCGCTCGCGCAAGTTCGGAAACAGGTCAAATATGGTTTCAAGAGACAGGCCGCCGGATTTGTCGATGCGGGGCGGCAACAACAGGTTTTCCTCGACGTTGAGGCTGGAGAAGATGCCGCGCTCCTCGGGGCACAAGGCGATGCCACGACGTGCAATTCGGTCGGAGGTCAGCTCAATAGTCTCCTCGCCGCGAAATTTGATCGAGCCTGCGCGCCGACCGACCATTCCCATGATGGATTTCAAAGTCGTTGTCTTGCCGGCCCCGTTGCGTCCAAGCATCGTAACTACTTCACCTTCGCGCACGTCAAAATCGACGCCATGAAGTATGTGTGACTCATTGTACCAGGCTTCGAGCCCTCTAACGTCGAGGAGTGGCGCACCCGAGGCAATTGCGTTTGCGATGGAAGCGGTTGGTGTGTCATCCATGACCCGCTCCCAAATACGCTTGTCGCACTTCGGGGTTGTTCGATACAGAGGCGTAATCTCCTTCCGCCAATATGCGTCCGCGCGTAAGGACTGTTATTGTATCGGAGAGGTTCGCCACGATTTTCAAATTGTGTTCGACCATCAGGATCGTTCGGCTCACTGAAATGCGCTTGATAAGATCGGCAACGCGATCGATGTCCTCATGGCCCATTCCTGCCATCGGCTCGTCAAGGAGAAGTAATTTCGGATCAAGCGCAAGGGTCGTCGCGATTTCAAGCGCACGCTTTCTTCCATACGATATTTCCGCCGCCGGTATCGACGCCAATTCCTCCAGACCGACCTCGGCAAGCAATTCCATGGCGCGATCATTTAACGAGTTCAAGACTCTCTTGGAACGCCAGAAGTCGAATGAATCGCCGCGCTTGCGCTGCAGAGCGACGCGAACGTTCTCCATTGCAGACAGATGAGGGAAAACGGCGGAAATCTGGAAAGAACGGACGAGCCCGAGACGTGCAACGTCGGCAGGCTTCATGGACGTTATATCACGGCCTTCGTAGAGTATCCGCCCCGCGCTAGGGTTGATGAATTTGGTCAACATATTGAAACATGTTGTCTTGCCGGCGCCGTTGGGCCCGATCAGCGCGTGAATGGATCCGCGTTTGACGTTGAGATTGACATCCGTAACCGCTGAAAAACCTGCGAATCTCCTCGAAAGGCCTTCCGTGCTGAGGATGATATCACCCGTCATCATTCCCGGCCCCTTCTGACATTCTAGATTCCTCCTCTCGCAAGTATTTTTGATGCGCAACTATCAAGACACGACATCAGGACACCGCGCAAGCAGGCTAGACGGTTTTCGGAAATGACTCGAATCTGTCCACGTAACCGGACGCATTTTAAGACCAGCTTTAGAAATTGCACTCGGAAATCACGGCGTGCGATTGTGCAGGCGGCGCTCCCAATCGAGCGCCTGCCGCACGATTAGTTCGAGATTGTCGTTTCTTGGGGACCAGCCGAGTCTATTTCGGATCCGATCGCTTTGGGCGACAATCATTGCGGGATCGCCAGCGCGACGGGCCTGTTGGCGGACCTCGAAGTCGACACCCGATACACGCTTTACCACGTCAATTACCTCCCGGACGGAATATCCCCGCCCGTATCCACAATTGCAGACAAGGCTCTCGCCGCCGCCGCGCAGGTGATCAAGTGCCGCCAAATGGGCGTCAATCAAATCGCTCACCTGAATATAGTCGCGGATGCACGTGCCATCTGGAGTGGGATAGTCGTCGCCGTAAATGTCCATACCAGCGTGTCGGCCCAGCGCTGTTTGAGCGGCGCGTTTGATCAGATGCGTGGCATTAGGCGTTGACTGACCCAACCGCCCCTGCGGGTCGGCTCCGGCGACGTTGAAGTAGCGCAAGGCGAAATAGTGAAAAGTTTTCGCCCGCGCGGTATCTTCCAGCATCCATTCGACCATGAGCTTGGATCGGCCGTATGGCGACATCGGACGCAAGGGCGCGTCCTCAGTGACGGGCTTGTCGGTAGTCTCGCCGTAAACTGCTGCTGTAGATGAAAAGATGAAGTTCCGCACGCCGCGCTCAACAGCGCACTCGATCAAATTTCGCGACTTGGACGTGTTGTTAAGGTAGTAGGCGAGGGGGTCTGAAACAGACTCCGGAACGACGATTTTGGCTGCGAAATGCGCAATCGAATCGATCGAATATTGATCTATCAAGCTGGAGATCAGGCCCATATCGCCAAAATCGCCGACGATGAGCCGCGCTGCAGCGGGGACCGCCCAGGCAAACCCGGTCGACAGGTTATCGACGACGATAACTTCATCCCCACGATCCAAGAGCGCCAGGACCATGTGGCCACCGATATAACCGGCTCCGCCCGTCAGCAACACAGCCATCAATAGACCTCACAATTTTTCGCAGCAGAACATCTTAACCAAATTGCCGCATTCAGTGTGTTTACATACCGCATCCCTTCGCTTCCGGCGACAAGCGATCTGAGTTCAAAAAGTGGGCTTTGGCCACGCGGCGGCACTCAGCCCGGGCGGCTCGATTTCCGTTACTTAGAAAGGCGAGATTACGAAATGAATAAGCCAATTCGGAAAGCAGTTCTTCCTGTCGCCGGTCTAGGAACGCGATTTCTGCCGGCAACCAAAGCGATCCCGAAGGAAATGTTGACCATCGTCGATCGTCCCGTCCTCCAACATGTCGTTGATGAAGCTAGGGCCGCAGGAATCGAGCATTTTATCTTCGTCACGGGACGCAACAAGTCGGTCATAGAGGACCATTTCGACGTCGCGTACGAACTCGACGACATTTTGAGAAGACGCGGCAAACAAAAGGAGCTCGACGCGTTGGCTGCTGATCTTCCGGCCGCTGGCTGCACAAGCTTTACGCGACAACAAGCTCCTTTAGGACTTGGCCACGCGATTTGGTGCGCGCGTGATATCATCGGTGACGAACCCTTCGCCGTCTTGCTGCCGGATATGGTGACAATGGGCGGAGAGCGCAAAACGCGGTGTCTCGCGCAATGCATCGAGGCCTATCGGAAGCATGGCGGAAATATCATCGCCGTGGAAGAAGTTCCTCATTCCGAAGCTCACCAGTACGGCGTGGTTGGAATTGGCTCGGATCACGGGCACTCTTTCGAGATTAACGGCATGGTTGAAAAGCCGAAGGCGGGAACAGAGCCTTCGAACCTAATCATATCGGGCAGATACATTCTGCAGCCGGAAATATTTAAGATTCTCTCGATCGTTGAACGGGGAGCAGGGGGTGAAATTCAGTTGACCGACGGGATGATTGAATTGGCAAAGACACAGAAATTTCACGGCGTTCGGTTTGATGGGCGCACATACGACTGCGGCTCGAAAATCGGGTTCTTGACGGCCAATATCGCATTCGCTCTTTCTCGCGCAGATCTCGGACCGTCTCTGCGGGCCGAAATGAAAAAGCTCGGCATTTAGGAGCTCCAACCGAATGGGCGCCGGCCTGCGTGAACATCGATTATCGCTGAAGCCGCAGGCCGAGCATAAATACGGTTGCGATGTAACTTGAGTTGGGAAGACTTGAGCTAAATTGGGTCCGCGTCACCGTTGATTTTATTATCAATTCACGCGAGACGTTATATTCCGCACCTACGCCAAGCGTCGTCGTTTCGTCATGAATTGCAAGACCGGAGTAGACGTCTGTCGCATAGCCGGCAGTGGCGGACAAAGTCAGATTTCTCAACAGCGCGTGCGATATGCCGATCGTATAGTTGTGTGAGGCTGCACCGGAGGCGCCTGGAGTCGTTGTGTCCGCCAAGCTTGTTCCCGCCTTTACGGATAAAGTCGTCAAGGGGGTAACCGACCAAGCAAGCGAACCGTTAACAAGTGGGTCTCGCAAGTCAGGCAGTCGAGCGTCCTGATATGTTCTATTGCCGTATCCTGCGCTGAATTCACCGGTAAGCTGATTCGTCCAGGCGAGAGTTACCCCGCCGACTGAAGACTCGCCTGTTGAATCGCGTTGAAAACCGATGGCGTCGGCTCCTTTGTCGTAAATTCGCTTATCGACGCTCGCCTCCAAGAATGGCGTTACAATTGGGCTGATCTGATAGGCAATACGACCGCGTAAGCCCCAGTCATTCGAGTCATCGCTCGAAAGCTGGTCGACGACGCCGTTGCTCAACGTTGTGTTGTCGTACGCAGTCCGGTCGAACGCTCCGTGGACGGACAACGCAAGATTACCGAGTTTTGCAGTGCCGCCTGCCGAACCGCCATAAGTGTCGACGAGCGGACGCCGACCGGACGATAACACCGCCCCGGAGGGAAGTGTCACAGAGCCAGGTGTTTGGGTGAGAACGCTAAAGTGCGCCTCGGAGTCGAGCGAAAAGGACCTTGACACATCCAAGCGACCCGCCGCCGAGCCACTTCCATACGGAGCGTTTGCGGAAGAATCGGCAAAATAGTCGCTGTATCCGCCGCGCAATGATCCATGTATTTCGTTTCGCACCCAATCCGACTGGAAGGTCAGTCCGGCCTCGGTATTCTCGAATGCTGATCCTTTGGCCCTTGACGGCGCGAACGATGGGTTGGAAGCGTAACCGAAATCCTCTTCCAGATACGGTTTCAAGCGCAGCCCGGCGAACGAAACGCCGGTCGGATCGTAAGGCTTGTCGTCGAGCGGCGGTCGGCGCTTGGAGTCGATCGCGGGAACAACCGCGATCGTTGGGGGAGGCGGCAATTGGGCGCCAAGAGGACTGACGCCCCCTCGCAGACCGATCCGCTCAGCGCCTGGGTAGGCGATCACGGGCGGTAGAGTGTCTCCATTTGCGACGGGGGGTCCATTTCGCCGAACCGTCTTTTTCTTCGCCGCTTTCGCCGCGCTCGCCGATGGATCGAGCGTACTGACCTCAGGGGTCGGTTGGGTCACAAGCGTATCCGTGTTTCTCAGCCCGAGCGGCGCATTCTGTGCAAGTGCCGAAGCCACGCCGAGTGTAACCGCGGGCGCGGCCGCAAACAGGGCTCGTCGCAGGAGAAAACGATTTCGCAGCATGCACTGTGACAATGGCGAGCCTTGACGAGCATCACTCCGCGCAGACGCGCATCCATATCGAGCGTTAGGCCGCTATGGTTAATGTGACATTAAGCCCTCTGAGTTGGCCGCCGCCTCGACAATCAAGCGTGCTCGAAAGCCCTGATCATGATGCTTTCTCAGCCCGTGAATGATAGGGAGTGTCGATGAAATCGCATCCTCTGACCTCTCTAAGTTCTGGCTTACGCGCTATCAAAATCCAGCGTGACGGCCTTTCGCAACTGGAGTCCGCTTTGGCGGAAACGGCGCCAGACAGCCTAGGCGCTGCGTTTCAGGCGGCAGTCGCGCGCATTGCGAAGTCATCCGGGCGAGTGATTGTCACGGGC
Source organism: Methylocapsa sp. (assembly GCA_043739325.1). Classification (GTDB taxonomy): domain Bacteria; phylum Pseudomonadota; class Alphaproteobacteria; order Rhizobiales; family Beijerinckiaceae; genus Roseiarcus. The sequence goes on from JAYUFK010000017.1 coordinate 14,015, forward strand.
ATGGGGAAATCGGGCCACGTCGCCCGCAAGATCGCAGCGACTCTCGCGTCAACCGGCAGGCCGGCCCTGTTTGTGCATCCGGCCGAAGCGAGTCACGGCGATCTTGGTATGGTCCAGGACGACGATGTCGTTGTCGGCCTTTCATGGTCCGGTGAGACCCCTGAACTGGCCGCAATGATCACATATGCGAAGCGGTATGCGATCCCGCTCGTCGCCATGACGTCGAACCGAAATAGCGCGCTCGGACGCGAAGCGGACATCTGCCTGGTTCTTCCTCTCGCGGAGGAAGCTTGCCCGAACGGAATTGACGCGCCGACAACATCAACGACGATGCAGCTTGTCTTGGGAGATGCCCTCGCCGTGGCATTGCTTGAAGGCAAGGGATTCACTGCTCAAGACTTCAAGAAATTCCACCCGGGCGGGAAGCTCGGCGCCAAGCTCACTTTCGTGCGTGACGTCATGCACACAGGCGATCGAATTCCCCGCGTCCAATTGGGCGCCAAAATGGACGAAGCCATTATCGAAATGTCCGGCAAGGGGTTTGGCTGCGTCGGAATAGTCGACCGCGATGAGCGCCTGGTAGGAATCATAACGGACGGCGATCTGCGACGTCACCTTAAGTCGACCCGACTCTTGGACGCGCGAGTCGAGGAGGTGATGACTCAATCGCCCCGGACGATTTCTCCCGAAACCCTTGTCGCAGAGGCACTAGAAATAATCAGCCACAACATTTCCGCGCTTTTTGTCGTCGACGATGGGAAAAAAGCTCTTGGGATACTTCATTTTCACGATTTGCTGCGGCTCGGGGCGGTCTGAGAATTCGCCCTTTCTTCCTACCCTTGAATGATACGGGCTCCGGCTCAATCGTTCGGCCGATTTGTCGGTGGGCCGAGAGCGGCGCTATGATCAACGGGACATCGTATGAAGGCGGTTGCGCGTCGCGTAGGCTGACTGACCGCTTCCGGCGGTCAATCCGCGCGGGGTTTTCAACGAAATCAGGGCGATGAGTGCGATTTTTCCGCGCACTCGCAAGTGCGGCGGTTCCCGCTGGTTCTAATAACACATAAATTATATGTTATTATGAAGCCGTTTGGCTGATCCACGACTTGTAATCGAATCTCCGTTCTTTCGAGCACGGACTGGTCCGGACGTATTGTTCAGGCGGATTTCGTATAACAGAACGCGCGAGGCGACTTGACGCGGCGCCTGAACATTGGCGCTACGCCCAAGGCGCCTCTCTCGGCTTTACCGTTGCCATGCCAACCTAAGGCGCATGCTGTCAGGAGCATTCTGGTACGTTCCAATGAGCATCTTAAACCGCAGTTAGACGCCGCCAATGCGGGAATAGTTCCGTTAGCCCGGCCTACGCAGCTTCGTCCACATTGGACTCGGTCGTCGACATAAGTGCCGGGTTTTCCGGCTTTCCGCCGCGTTTCTGACCCTTCTGTAGCTGAGCCACAATCACTTTTAACGCTTCGCTTTCATCCAGTTTCTGTACAACCGCTATTTCTCGCGCCATGCGGTCCAATGCGGCTTCATAAAGTTGCCGTTCCGAATAGGACTGTTCGGGCTGCGCTTCCGACCTGTAGAGATCGCGCACGACTTCAGCGATTGAATCGATATCGCCTGAATTTATCTTTGTTTCGTATTCTTGCGCGCGCCGCGACCACATAGTGCGCTTGATACGCGGGCGTCCCGTCAAGATTTCCAAAGACTTCCGCGCAGAATCGGCATCGGACAGCTTCCGCATTCCGACTCCAGAAACTTTGGCAGTCGGGACGCGTAAAGTCATCTTATCCTTGGCAAAATTAATAACAAAAAGTTCCAGCGTAAATCCGGCGACTTCCTGCTCTTCAATAGAAACAATCTGACCGACGCCATGTGCCGGGTAAACCACGAACTCATTGGTCTTGAAGCCTTGGCGATGCATTGAATTCTTGGCCAATTTGAATCCGCTTTCTTCAGGTTCTGATGAATTTACAGCCTTGGTCGAACCGCTCGATTTCAGCTGTTTGGTTGCCGGGCCTCCGGCCTGCTCGATTGTTGCAGGCCCTTGAGCGTCGCTAATTTTACTCGCCGTCGCAGTTTCCGCCCTTGCGTGCGAGGAATCGTTGACAGACGCGCCCGGCAGAACAGGACCCGCCTTGGCTATCTCTCCGAACTTGGTCTTGGTCGAGCCTCTTTGGGGAAGAGAGACTTCGATACCCGAAACTTCAGTCGCAACAGCAGAAGCCTTGGTCACGGCGCTCTGTGAGTACGAACGCGCTGCCTTTTGGCGCGAAACTGGCTTACGCGCGACCGATTTCTTTGCGGCGCTTGCTGGTTGTGCAGTCCGATTTGACAGAGTCTTTTGTTGCTTCGAGGTCTTCTTCTTTTGTTCCTGCAAAGTCTTCGCGCTCGCCTTCTTACGACTTTTTTCTGTATTTTCTACAACTGAAGTCTTGCGTAATTTTTCGCCCGACGGTTTCTTATTGATGGAAGACTTCAAGCGCTTGCTCTTGGGAGCATTCGAAGTTTTCTTTGCCGGCTTTACCTTCGTTGCAGAGCGACTTACTGCCTTTTTTGTCTTTTTCCGAACGGTCGCCATCTTCCGAACTCTCCAAGGAACCAAGTGACTCTATTTCTGCCGAGATATAAGCCTACGAATAACAATTCCATTGTCGCATTCGAAACAGTCTCCGTGCCCAATAGCGCAACACGTTTCTGATCGAACAAAAATTTCGAAGCTTAACCCGTTAATCGCCTGTTTATCACAAAGCGTCTGAAAAATCAAAAGTTTCGTCGATGTGCCGCCACCGGATCGCGCCCATGGTAAATGCAGTCGTCAGAATTGCGTCGTCCTGGTAAGCTGATCCCCGCCGTGGATCCGGAAACATAAAAGATACAGGGAAGCCTTATCGATCGCCAAGGGGGGACCGGCGCGATGTCTTGGCGCCGTTTCAGCTGTGCGAGGGGTCGAACGATCGAATGCCGACGTAGCCGACTGTCTCCAGGCGGCGAATTACTTTGCCCAAGTCCAGCATATTCCCGGAATTAAACGATACCCGCAGAGGCGCCGGACACAGCGGGCCTTTCCTCGGCCTTGCGGTCTCGATAGTTCGAGGCCCGATAGGCTTCGATGGGGGCAATGGCGCCTCCGACACGCTGGCGCGCTGTGGCCAGGATCGGAGAAACATCCGCAATGAAGGCGCGCAAGCTCCAAGTGTGCGACAAGCGCGTCGATCGCATCCTGAGCGGCCTGAAGCGCCGCGCGGTCGACGATCAGCGATTGCGCGTAGGCGCGTTGCAGTTCGATTGCGGACTGCATCAAGCTTTCGATCGGATCCGTGACATTGTGCGATTGATCGAGCATGTAAGCGGGCGCATGGGTCATCATCTGGCGAGCCCGGATATCGATAAGCTCATTGAAAACCAGAAACAGACGGAACGGCTCCACCGACCCAGTATCGAGATCATCGTCGCCATATTTTGAATCGTTGAAATGGAAGCCGCCGAGTTTACCAAATCGTGCAAGACGCGCGACAATTTGTTCGATGTTTACATTAGGGGCGTGGTGTCCGAGGTCGACGAGACATTGTGCCTTGGCGCCAAGTTCTTGGGCGACAGCAAAGCTGGTTCCCCAGTCGGAGATTACTGTCGAGTAAAACGCCGGCTCATACAGCTTGTATTCAATAAACACGCGCCAATCGTCGGGCAGGGCGCCCGTCACGACACGCATCGACGCGATATATCGGTCGAGCGCTTGCGCCATATTCGTTTGACCAGCGAAATTCGACCCATCGCCGACCCAGACCGTCAAAGCCCTTGAGCCAAGCTGGCGCCTATCGCGATGCAGTCGATGTTGTGTGCAATTGCCTGATCGCGCACGCGCGCGTCGATGTGGCTCAATGATCCAAATTTATAGGAGTGGCGTTGACCGACCTGATCCTGAAACGTGTTGGAGTTAATGGCGTCGAAGGCTAAGCCGCGCGCTTTCGCGGTTTCACGAAGCGCCGCGTAATCCTTTGTCGCATCCCATGGAAAATGCGGAGAGATTGTCGGCGTCGCGCGCACGAGTTGGTTGACGGTCGCGCCGTCATCGAGCTTGTCAAAAATATTCCGCGGCTCACCGCGACCTGGAAATCGCGCAAAGCGCGTTCCGCCGGTTCCCACGCCCCAAGTTGGGATGGCGACGCCAAATTCCATGACGGCCTTAGTGACAGAGTCAATCTCGATACCCCGACGCTCAAGTTGACGTCCGAGCGCCGCATAGTCCTCGGCTAGCGCCGACAACTGCGATCGGTTGTGATCGGCGATGAATTCGTCTGCGATTCGAAATGGCATAGCCTGTCTCGTTTTTACGGAATAGCTTTTTGCAATCCGGTCATTCAATCTGTGTCGGTAAGCAGGCTGTATCGCGGAACAGCATTGACTAGCGGGTAAACGCCTGAGCGTTGCCCGCGTCGACATTCAGAATGTTTCCTGTCGATTTCGCGGAGCGGTCGGAAGCGAAGAAATAGATGCCTTCCGCTATGTCTTCGGGAAAGACTGAAAGCTTCAACATTGAGCGCTGGCGGTAGACTTCCTCGAGCTTGTCCTCGCTCACATTGTTTAAGGCCGCGCGCTGCTGGCGCCATTCGCCTGCCCATATTTTTGAGCCCTGTAACACGGCATCCGGGTTGACTGTGTTGACTCGGATACCGTGGGGAGCGCCTTCGAGCGCGAGACAACGAGCAAGGTGAATCTCGGATGCTTTCGCGGCGCAGTACGCGGAAGCTCCAGCCGACGCCGCGAGGCCGTTCTTGGATGCCACAAATACAATTGCGCCGCCGCACTGTTGGCGCTTCATCAGGCGGAAGGCCTCGCGCGCAATGAGGAAGTAGCCGGTCGAGAGCACATCCATGTTCTTTTGCCACAGCGCCAGAGAAGTATATTCGAGCGCCGATGCGGACGCGATGCCGGCGTTGGAAACGACGATGTCGATGCCGCCATAAGCCATCACCGATTCATGAAAGCTCTCGATGACGCGGGCTTCGTCGGTAACGTCCAGCCTGATACCGATTGCGCTGTCTCCGCCGTATATTTTCGTTAGCGCGTCGACGCGCGCTTTAAGCGCCGACTGGTCGATATTGGCGAGGACGACGCAGGCGCCTTCGCTCAGCAATTGCAGCGCCGTCGCGCTGCCGATGCCGCCCGCTCCACCTGTAATGTATGCGACGCGACCCGCAAGCGATTTGGCCTTTGGCATGCGCTGCAACTTGGCTTCTTCTAGCAGCCAATATTCGATGCCAAACGCTTCTTGCTCGGGGAGGCCTACGTAGGTTGACACTCCAGATGCGCCTCGCATCACATTGATGGCATTGACATAGAATTCGGAGGCGATACGCGCGGTCGCCTTGTCCTTGGCGAAGGACAACATGCCAACGCCTGGAATGAGATAGATTACGGCGTTGGCATCGCGCATCGCCGGTGAGTTCGGCCTTTTGCAACGCTCGTAGTAGCTGGTGTACTCGCTTCGGTAGGCGGCGAGCCTTTCGTCGAGCAAGGCGATAATCGCCTCCAGATTGTCGTCCTTCGGGTCATAGGGGAAAATTAGGGGGCGTATCTTCGTGCGAAGGAAATGGTCCGGGCACGATGTCCCTAATGGCGCAAGCAGGGAGAGCGCGCGTGAATTGACGAATTCAAGGACCTCCGCAGCATCGTTGAAATGTCCAACTTTGCGCTCTTCGGCGGAGATCTTTCCTCGAACGAGCGGCATCAACTGTGCCGCCACGGCGCGCCTGCGCTCGGCATTGGCCGGCGCGATATGCCCGCCGCCAAACGCCGACGAGACCTCATGCGCCGCGAGCCAGGTTACGGCGTCGCTAATAGTTTGTAGGGTGGTTTGATAACATTTCTTTGCCGTATCCGCCCATATGAACAGCCCGTGACCACCGAGCACCACGCCCACATACTCAGGATGATCCTTCGCCATCTGGCCGAGCTTGAGTCCTAGTCGGTAGAGTCGCTGAATTTGGGGGGATCACCGATTCAGCCCTTCCAATGCCAGGGACGCTTGAACCGTTTGCAACACCCCAAATTCGGCGACG
>JAYUFK010000018.1:0-2697 GCA_043739325.1 Methylocapsa sp.
GCGCGAAGATACTCGCCAAAATCAAGCGCGCCCGCGCGGCGCTCGACAGGGAAGTGGCGGCATGAGTTATTGGGCGGCAATTGAGAGTCAGGACACTAGTTGCTTCGCCGGGTAGAGTTCGGCAAATGAGAGAACGTCGCGAACGTTGACGCGACGAGAAAAATGCGCGGGATGAAAGTCCTTGGGGTGATCGAGTCCGGCCGCGGCCGTGAGTTCGGCCAATGCGTGCAGCATTGAGCGGCGGTTTCGCTTCGATCCTCCGAATGTCGGCTGGACAGATGGAATCGCAGCATAACTCTTTCGATAGCTTATCGACCTCGCGCCGCATAAATGGAAAGGCGAGCTTGCGGTCCCAACATGACTAGCAAATAGCGCTCGTCCACGCGTGTCGATACGCACCCAAGCCGCGCAGAATCATGGGCCTATTAGCGACACATTCGCGCAACCGGAAATTGCGCGCCTGCCACTGCGCCAACAACGCCGCACCCCTCGCGGTGCCCGACGAATCGCCTCCTGAAAGGACCCGTTGTCTAGGTCGCAACGCCGCGAGCAGCGCGCAAAAGCTTGCGTTGGCCGCAAAGCTACCTTCTACGATCAAATCGCCCGCATTGGCGCCAAGCCGGTTCAAAATGAGATCAGTCATGAGCGCGACGTAAAGCGTTGCAAGGGCGGGACGGTCGTCCGGCACGACAATTCCGCGAATCTCGCTGCTACGCATTGCGAACGGACCACCCTGCGGGGCAAAACAAGGCAACGCCAGTGCGCCCGAATCGATAACTCTTGCGATCGCCGCTTCATCCGGACTCGCAGTGGCGCCTGCGGTAATTGCGCTGAACTCGCGCCCGCCCATGAATCGGGCGCAAGCCGTTGGTCTGCCCTCGATATCAACATTGGCGAGCATGTCGTCGGCTTCCTTCAGGCTGTCGAGGCCGAGCCCAACAGACATTGCGATAACCCATGTTCCGGTTGAAATGATCGTAAAGGGCGGTTCACGCGACGCAAGATGCGGAGTCAGCGACGCGTTGGAATCATGAACGCCGCACAAGATGACGGTATCAGGAAGCAAACCGGTAACCGCGGCGATCTCCGGCTTGACCTTTCCAAGAACTTTCCAGGCCGGCTGAAACGGCGGCATCAGCCGGCTCACTCCGAGCGCATCGGCCAGCGTCGAAACATGCCGTTCACGCGGAAACCATAAGTCGGAATGGGCGCCCAGCATCGTCATTTCGGACGCCGCAACACCCGACAAACGCCACGCCCAATACTGTGGGTAGGTTAAAACAAATTTCGCCTTCGCGAAATCCTGTGGGAACCGCTGTTTCTGCCACGCGAGTTGGCGCCCGAGATTTAGGCCGCCAGGCAGCCTTGGAGAAAGCGATTGGGAATACGGCGGACGCAGGTTTACGTACAACGCTTCGATCTCATCGACGCCGGCAAACTCGTAGTCAAGAACTGGCAGGACCAGACCAGAATCATCTACGAGCGCCGCCGCGCAGCCATGCGTAGTAGGAACGACCGCATCGATGGTGTGCACCAGTTTCGCATCACGCAAGGCGCGAATGAAGAAATTCCAGATTGCCTCAACATTGGCGTGCGGGTAAGGCGGGCTCGGCAGTATTTCGTTCGGGGTCGCGCGCTCCCACAATAGCGCGCCGCTCGCGTCGAACACCGCAAGTTTAACATTGGTCTTGCCAACGTCCAGAACCGCGACCGAGCCGCTCATCGTGTTCTCCCGAACCGGTTCTCGTAAAGTCTAGGATGTTTCGACCAACACGTCGGCGCGCGCCGCGAGTTTTCTCTCCCGCGCCAGAGCTCGACGGCGCCTATTTCAATGGACGTACTATCGCCAAAATCGACAAGTGTCATGAAACGGACCTACGACGTCGTCAGGCTCTGCGACCAAGAAGCCGGTTCATCACGACTGGCGCGCCGATTGATGCGATCAGCAACATTCCGTTGAAAATGCTGATCACTATTCCCGGCACGTTGACGAGTGAAAGCCCGAAGGTTGTGAGGCCCAGGATAAAAACAGCCAAAACGACTCCAATGATCGAGCCAGATCCGCCGGCAATCGAGACGCCCCCAAGCACAACCATTGTGACAACCTCAAGCTCAAACCCGAGGGCAATGTTCGGGCGCGTCGAGCCAATCCTCCCTGTCAGCAAGATGGCCGCGATCCCCGCCATAAAACCCGTTAGGACGAACAGCCAGAAGCGTACGCGGTTGACCGAGATACCCGAGAACAGCGCCGCTGTCGGGTTAGCACCCATTGCGAACAATCTTCGCCCCGTTGTCGTGCGGTGAAGCACGACAACGAACAAGGAGCTGAGAGCCAGGAACAGCACAAATGATATAGGAATTGGCGCGGCCTCCGATATGTACCCTTGGCCAATCGCCTGAAAAGAGGCCGGGTACTTGGTCAGGGCTTGGTCACCAAGTACGACTTGCGCCAAGCCGCGAAACAGCGACATTGTGCCAATCGCCACTATGATCGACGGAAGCGAGAATAGTGTCACAAGGGCGCCATTGAACGCGCCGCAGTGGACGCCCACGCCAAGCCCAGTCAGTATGAGAACGGGGGTTGGGGCGCCGGCTTGCGCGGCTAAACCCATTGCCAATGACGCAAGAGCAATAATTGCGGCGACAGACAGATCGATATCGCGAACAATAATAAGGAATGCCATCGCGAGCACGAGG
>JAYUFK010000019.1:0-2690 GCA_043739325.1 Methylocapsa sp.
TCATCGAAACCGCCAGACGCCGAGGCGTCCACGCCCTACAGGCAATCCGCCTAACTCTCGCCGATATCCCGCTGCCCCTCACGGCCTGAGCAATTACCCAATTCGGAGGGATGTTAAATGGGCCGACTTCACCTGGTCCTACAGAAGCGCAGATAAGGATCGTTATAGGCACAAGACCACAATAAAAACTTGTCGTCTCGGCCAGGGAGTCAAGTATATAAATCCCTTTGCAAAGGGCTCGCCGACGCGGCAGTTCGCGCTGATCTACGGCGTCGGCGTGCTGGTTACCGCGTTGCTGTCGAACGACGCCACCGCTTGGTGCTGACGCCGGCGGTGCCCGCCGCCGCCGCCTTGCCGACATACTGCGCCGCCAGGCAGCGGAAGCGCCGACGGCGACGGCCTCGGAGGCCGGCGTTCTGCTGGGATTGGCCTGCAATTTGATGAACAATCCGCCGGCCGGGCTGATCGCCGCGGCGACGGCGCAGAGCGCGCAGGTCTCGCAGGACATCAAGGGCGCGATGTTGATTGGCGTCGATCTGGGCCCCAACCTGTCGATGACGGGCTCGCTGGCGACGATCCTTTGGCTGCACGCGCTGCGCCGCGACGGGTTCGAGATCGGGGCGTGGCGGTTCCTCAAACTCGGCGCGGCAGTCATGTCTCCGGCGCTGATCGCGGCGCTTGCGACGCAGCTTGCGTTTTAGACCCTATTCCGCGGCCTTTCGCACCCGAGCGGCGACGGCGACGGGGGCGACCTTGGCGGGGACAATCGGCGGGGCCGCGAGTTCGCCCAACCAATAGCCTTTGCGCACGAGTTCCGCGACGATGGAGACAGCCAGCCGTTCGACTTCGCGGGCCGCGCGCTTGATCGGCCGCGCGGGGTTGCTGGCGAGATAGACAGTGCGCCGCATCGCCGGATCGCGAATAGGCGCCAGCACCAGTTCGCCCCGCTCCAACTCTTCATGCACCGCGGCGTGGGAGAGCAGTGAATAGCCGGAACCGCGCGAGACCAGCGTCTTGATGCGGCTTAGCGAATCCATCTCCATCACGACGTCGAGATGCAGCGAATGGGCGTCCGCCACGCGTTCCACCATTTCGCGCAGACCGTGCGCGCGATGCGGCAGAATGAGACCAAGGTCACTGCACTCGCGTAGCGAGACCGGCTCCTTCGCAATACCATTCTTGCCGATTTCGCCTTTCCACGAATCGCTGGCGGCGACGAGAAACAGATCTTCGACCAGCAGCGGACGCAGATCGAGATGCGGCGCGCAGCTGACGTCGTAGAGAATGCCGAAGTCGATGACGCCTTCCGTCAGCCAGGCCTGCACCTGGCCGCTCGTGGCGTCCATCGCACGCAATACGATCTTGGGAAATTCGTTGCGGATCGTTTCCGAGAGAGGCACGGTCAGGACGTTGCTGACCGAACTGGGGCAGGCGAAGCTCACCGGGCCCGAAAGCTCGGAGGATTGATCGCGCAGATCGGAGACGGCGGTTTCAACCGCCTTTATGACCGCAAGCGCATGGGCGTAGAGGCGCTCGCCGCTTTCCGTCAAGGTGACGCCGCGTGTCGAGCGAACCAGCAATTGCACGCCGAGCTCCTCTTCGAGCCGCATGACGTGATGGCTCAGCGAGGGTTGCGCGACGCCGAGTTTTCCCGAGGCGAGCGACATTGAGTGCTGGTCGGCGATCGCCACGAAGTAACGTAGTTGTCGAATGTCCACCGAAGCGATGCTCCTCCGCACATGCCGTTGGTTGCAGACGCTTTCGTCTGCCCCGAATATCTTGTTTGCCCGCGGCGGCCTCCGGCCGCCGTCAATTCCACGCCGCCGCGGCGGTTCCCTCAAACGAACGCCGGCTCCTTTTTCTGCGCCCACTCGCGCTCGCGCGCGGCGATGCGATCAACCACCATATCTGACGCTTTCGTCAAATGTTCCCGACACAATTGCTCGGAACGCGCGCCGTCTCCCGATGCGACGGCGGCGAGGATCGCCTCATGCTCGTCCCAGATGCGGCGCGAATCCTGTTCGCCCTCGCGCAGAACCTCGGCCATGATGCGCCGGAATTTCGGCCAGTGCGGCGCCATGGTCTCGTTGAGCAGCGCGTTGCCGGAGGCCCGCGCAAGCAATACATGGAAATCGATGTCGACGACAATCTGGTCTTCGAGCGAGCCGGGTTGCAGCGCCGCGCGACCTCTCGCGATCAACGCCGGACCTTCCCCCTTAAGCGATCCCGCGCCGTTCGACGCCGCGAGCCGGGCCGCCAGCGCCTCCATGGCGGCGCGAAGCTGATAGAGATCGCGCACTTCGTTCGCCACCAACGGCGCAACGATCAGGCCGCGGCCGGAGGCTTCCCTCACAATGCCCTGATTGCGCAACAACAGCAGCGCCTGCTGCACCGGTTGGCGCGAGACGCCGAGCGCGCGGGCGAGATCGTCCTGAATCAAACGCATGCCCGCCGGCAGACGACCTGCGACTATCTCCGACACGATCGCCTCGCACGCCCGTTGCACGAGGCTCGGCTGCGCCGACAAGGCACGCATTCCCGCCCTTCCTATCCGTTAAATTTCTTAACCGCGCCAGTTGCGGCGGCGGCGAAAAATGTCTATAGCGTTTGAATTCAGAATTCAAGGGCGGATGAAGCGCCCGGGTCAATGGGGTGGGGCGAATGAGGCTGGATCGGCGCACGTTATTGCG
>JAYUFK010000020.1:0-7447 GCA_043739325.1 Methylocapsa sp.
TCGCCTGCGCCAAAACGCTCCGCCCCCGCCCTTCGACTCTCGACAACTCCAACTAAACTTGGCAATGACATGAACCGGACAGTCGTGGGACAAGCCCGGGCAAGACGGCGGTTCGAGACCATCGGAAATTGCACTGGCGCCAAACGCGGCAGGGAGCGCCGTCGACCTCATGGCGGGGTCTTGTTTCCGAAGCTTCGAGCCTGTCAAGGGCGCGCCCATAGCCCTTGCTTGCGACGGGCGTCCTTCCGGCCGCCCTATGGGCGCGTCGGCTCCGGCGATCGCAGACCCTTGACAGGCTCGAAGCTTCGGAAGTTTTGCTCACCATGAGATCGACGGCGCGGTGTGTGACGCGGAGGAGGCGATGTTTCCGGTTCGGCATCGCCCTCTGATCGCGCCATCGAGATCAGAAGTTGGGCGAATACCGGCGCTCGTGCAGTACCGACAGCACAACGCGATCCGCGAGATTCGCATCCGCTGAATCTATGGCGCGGCGCACCGAGTCCTCATAATTCGTGTCGGCTTCCGGGCCTATGACAATCTCCTCGATCACGTCGCCGAGCACCCATTTTACACATCTGTGGTCGGGTAAGTTGGGCACCGATTCGTTCTTCGGACCGAGTGCGTTATATTGCGCTACGTCGAACTTCAAGAGGCGCAGCTCCTTTTCGGCTCGAAAGCCGTCGCGCTTATGTAGTAGCGGGTCCATCTCGTCCGTAAATGCCGGCCCGTCGTGATAGCGGCGATATATGATTGGACTGACGTAAAGATCGTGAGCAGCCACCGACGCCTCAAGACGAGCCAGGGTCGTCCGCAGGGCTACGCCGATCCCTTTGTGGCTGCAGTCACCGCTGTATAGCCGCCACAGCGCCTCAGACTCATCGCCAATCGACCAGCAACTCGCGTGCGCCGAGCGAGTTCGTGCGCGCCGCAGTCGCGTTATTCGGGTCCAGCGGTCTTCGTCTGGCGGCGGTGTCGTTGCCATTCCTGGGAAATGAGGCACTAAATTGTTCATCATCCTTCGCTGGGATTCAGCGCCGTTGAAAAGTAGAATTTGGTTGTCAATGTCCGCTTTGGGTACGGACCCCTCGAACTTATCGTCGAATCTATCGACGCGAGTCAGCCGAAGGGTTCGCGTCTTGATGGTTTGAAGAACCGCATCCAAGGCCAGGTAACGCCACACATGCGTGTCACCTGACATTAATGGTCGAGGCTTGTACGTTGGCACAAGCGCGAGGGTAACATACAGCGGCAGTCCCACAAAACGCTTCGGCGGATTTGCCGTGCCGCTTCACTCTTCCCTGTTCACGTTCCCCCTAGTACCCAGAATCGTTGAAGCGCGACACATGGCATGCGTCGATCCCTTGCGATCGGGAGCCAGCATCAGCAGTCCGGAACGACTCGCGCTCCAGTGAGAGTGGGTACTAGCCCGCCTTCTGCAAATAACTCTCCAGCACCATCTTCCGCCCCGCCTTGTCGAAATCCACCGTCAGCTTCACCCCATCTACGCCGACGACTTCGCCCGGCCCGAACTTGATGTGGAACACCCGCGCGCCCTTGGCGAAGCTGGCCTCGCCATCACTGCGCGATAAAGCCTTCGCTTCGATCTGCGGGGCGCGGCTGGCGGCTTCGTCGCGGTCGCGCGCTTTGGCGCGCCGCCAGCCGGGCGTTTCGTAGCCGGACGCGAAGGGCGCGGCCTTGTCGAAACGCGAAACGCTGTAGCCGCCGTAGTTGGCCGATCCCGCCGCCTCGATCGCCTCGACATGATCCGTGGGCAATTCGTCGATGAAGCGCGAGGGCGCCGTCGATTGCCACAAGCCGCGAATGCGCCGGTTGGCGGCGAAATAAATCTTCGCCTCGCGCCGCGCGCGGGTGATGCCGACATAGGCCAGCCGCCGCTCTTCCTCGAGGCCGGCGCGCCCGTTTTCATCGAGCGAGCGCTGATGCGGAAACAGCCCCTCTTCCCAGCCCGGCAAAAACACGATGTCGAATTCCAGCCCCTTGGCCGCATGCAGCGTCATGATCGAAACGCGCGGCCCAACGTCGGCGCTCTCCACATCCGTCACCAGCGAGACATGTTCGAGAAACGCGCCCAGCGTCGGGAACTCGCTCATCGAGCGCGTCAGTTCTTTGAGGTTTTCGAGGCGGCCGGCGGCGTCGGCGGTGCGCTCGGCCTTCCACATGTCGATGTAGCCGCTTTCCTCCAGAATGGTCTGCGCCAGTTCTTCTTGCGGCATGCGATCGACCGACGCGGCCCAGCGCGAAAAACTATCCAGCAGCGTCCGGATGATCTGGCGCGGGCGCGACTTCAGCTCTTCGGTTTCGATCAGCACTTGCGCCGCGCGCATTAACGAAACCTTGGCGCGGCGGCCGTAGTCGTGCAGCAGGGCAAGCGTCGAATCGCCAAGGCCGCGGCGCGGTTGATTGAAGATGCGCTCGAACGCGAGGTCGTCGTCGGGCTGCGCGACGCAGCGCAGATACGCCAGCGCGTCGCGCACTTCGGCGCGCTCATAGAAGCGCGGGCCGCCGATCACCTTGTAGGGCAGGCCGAGCGTGATGAAGCGCTCCTCGAATTCGCGCATCTGGAACGACGCGCGGACCAGGATCGCAATTTCATCGAGCGACACACCGCGCCGCTGCGCATCCTCGATCGCATCGCCGACGACGCGCGCCTCCTCCTGGCTGTCCCAGACGCCGGAGACGGTGGGCTTTTCGCCGGCGTCCGCGTCGGTGAACAGCGTCTTGCCTAGGCGATTGCGGTTGTGCGCGATGAGGCCAGCGGCGACGCTGAGGATGTGGCCGGTGGAGCGATAATTGCGCTCGAGACGGATGACCTTGGCGCCGGGAAAATCCTGTTCGAAGCGCAGGATGTTATCGACATCGGCGCCGCGCCAGCCATAGATCGACTGATCGTCGTCGCCGACGCAGCACAGATTGCGCCGCGCCTGCGCCAGCAGACGCAGCCACAGATATTGCACGACGTTGGTGTCCTGATATTCGTCGACGAGGATATACGGCAGGCGCTGTTGATAGCGCTGGAGAATTTCGGGGCGCTCGCGAAACAACCGCAGACTCTCGAGCAGCAGATCGCCAAAATCGACGGCGTTGAGCGCCTTCAGCCGCTCCTGATAGGCGCCGTAGAGTTCCGCGCCGCGGCCGTTGGCGAACGTCGCAGCGTCGACGGCGGGCACATGCGCGGGATCGAGCCCGCGGTTCTTCCAGCCGTCGATGCGCCCGGCGAGCGCGCGGGCCGGCCATTGTTTTTCGTCGATGTTGGCGGCTTGCAGCACCTGCTTGATGAGGCGGATCTGATCGTCGGTGTCGAGAATGGTGAAGTTGGGCTTGAGATCGACGAGCTCGGCGTGGATGCGCAGGATTTTCGCGCTGATCGAATGGAACGTGCCCATCCACGGCATGCCCTCGACCAGACCGGCGAGGCCGCCGACCCGCTCGCGCATTTCGCGCGACGCCTTGTTGGTGAAGGTGACGGCGAGAATCTCGTGCGGCCGGGCGCGGCCCGTGGCGATGAGATGGGCGATGCGGGTCGTCAGCACGCGCGTCTTGCCAACGCCGGCGCCGGCCAGGACCAGCACCGGACCGTCCAGCGCCTCCACGGCCTCGCGCTGCGCCGCGTTGAGCTGCTCGAGATAGCGCGGCGCGCCCCCGGCGCGAGCCCGCGCGGAAATGCTGAGCCCGGCGGGCTCGCGCTCGGGCGCCGGGTCGAACGCGTCGCGAGACGATGAATTATTCTGGCCGGACAATCCTGGGGCCTCTCGACTACGGGCGAATCATGCGTCCCTAATGTGGGCAGCGCAACGCCAATTGTCGACCGGAGGCAAGGCGATCCTTCGAGACGCCGCTTCGCGGCTCCTTAGGATGAAGGTTATAGCATTGGAAAATCAAAGAAATCCTCATCCTGAGGAGCCGCGAAGCGGCGTCTCGAAGGACGAGGATTTCGCGGCTAATGCCAGTCCTTGATCTGGATAATCGCCGGGGTCAGAATCGCCGCGAAAAGGGCGGGCAGGAAGAACAGGATCATCGGCACGGTCAGGGTCGGAGGCAGCGCCGCCGCCTTCTTTTCGGCCAGCGTCATACGATGATCGCGGCTTTCCTGCGAGAGAACGCGCAGCGCGACGCCCAGCGGCGTACCGTAGCGCTCCGCCTGGATCAGCACGGTAACCAGCGCCCGGAAGGATTCAAGGCCGGTGCGGGCGCCGAAATTCTCGAACGCCACGCGGCGATCCGGCAGATAGGACATTTCCGCCGCGAGCAGCGTCAGTTCCTCGGCCATCGCGATACTTTCGGAGCCGATTTCCAGACTGACCTTGCGAAACGCGTGTTCCAGCGACATGCCGGATTCGACGCAGATCAGCATCAGGTCGAGCGTATTGGGATAGGCGCGCTCCATGCCCTTCTGACGCTTGCCGATCGTATTGCGCAAGAACAGTTCTGGCGCCTTGATGCCGACATAAGTCGCAACGATCGCGACGCCGAATTTCACGAAAAACGGCTGGTTCCAGACGATGATCCCGAAGACATAGACCAGCGTCGCGAAGAACAGGAAGACCGGCGTGATCAGCCGGAACAACAGGAAAGCGTATTCCGCGCCCGCGCCGCGATAGCCCGCCATCGCCAACTGGCCCTTGGCCTTTTCAGTGCCAAGCCATTGCGACAGGTTGAGCTGGTCGACGACGTTTTTCAGCAGCCTCTTGGGCTGTACGCGCAGCGGCGTTTTGGCCTGGCTCGCCGCAAGGCGCTCGCGCTCGCGCATGCGGATTCTGTCGCGCTCGGACCCCACCGCCTTGATGCGCCGGCCCAGATCGTCCGACTGGAGGTAGGGCATCGCCGCTGTCAGCACGGTCGCCGCGCACCCGATCGAGACCAGGATGGTGGCCATGAAATGGCCGTCGCTCATTTTCGCAATCAGCAGATCAAGCATCGCAGCACCACTTATTTCTAGAAGTCGA
The DNA here is from genome assembly GCA_043739325.1 of Methylocapsa sp. Lineage (GTDB taxonomy): Bacteria > Pseudomonadota > Alphaproteobacteria > Rhizobiales > Beijerinckiaceae > Roseiarcus. The sequence goes on from JAYUFK010000020.1 coordinate 4,965, forward strand.
AGGCGATCATCTTCTTCATCATCGCCATCCCGATACTCATCCAGGATAGCGCGATGGCGGTAATGATCTTGCCATGCATCGTGGTCCACAACAGAGAGATATAATTAGGAGCGGACAGGTAAAGCAGGAACGTCACCATGAACGGGACGATGCCGATGATGACGGCGGAGGCCTTGGCTTCCATCGCCATCGCGCCGATCTTGCCGCGCATCTTCTTGCGTTCGCGCAGCACTCGCGAGAGATTGCCGAGCGCTTCGGAGAGATTGCCGCCAGCCTTGGCCTGAATCGAGATGACGATGGCGAAGAAGTTGGCTTCGGAAATCGGCACGCGCTGCGGCAGGCGCTCGACCGCTTCAGAGATCGGCAGACCGAGTTGCTGCGTCTCGATGATGATCCTGAATTCGGAGCGCACCGGCTCCTGCGTGTCGCTGGCGATCACGCGCAAACAATCGCCAAGCGGCAAGCCCGCCTTGATGCCGCGAACGATGATGTCCATCGCGTTGGGAAAGAGATCGACGAACTTCTTGATCCGCCGCTTGCGTATCTGGTTGAGGACAAAGTTCGGCAGGCCGAAGGTTCCAATCAGCGCGGTCATCGGCGCGATAATGTAGCTGCCGGTCTTGAAGTAGGTGAGCAACCCGATCACAACGCCGCAGGCGGCCGCGACCATCCAGTATTGCCGCGCCGTCGCCGTAAGCCCCGCCTGCTGCAACTTGGTCTGAACGTCAATGCGCTTGTTGCCGCGCTTTCTGTCAATATCCTTCAAGCTGTCGGCGATTTGCTTCTTTCGCGCATTCTTGTCGGCATTGTTGTCGCGGTTCTTGACGCTGGCCGACTGCAACGCTTCCTGGCGCTTCTTGGCGAGGGAATCGCCACCCAGAAACACGAACGCCAACCCGCCGACCGCGACCGCGACCAGTCCCGCCACGAGCATCGGATTATTCGTCATCGCCGGGTCTCCTCAAGCCGTCAAAACTAGTTCGTCGCCTTCACTTCCGAAGCATCGAGCGCGGCGGCAAGCCGCTGCTCCTCGCCGTAGTAGCGGGCGCGATCCCAAAACCGCGGGCGCCCGATCCCGGTCGAGCGATGACGACCCTTCAACTTGCCTTGCGCGTCCTCTCCCAGGATTTCGTAAACAAACAGATCCTGGGTGATGATGACGTCGCCTTCCATGCCCATCACTTCGGTAATGTGGGTGATGCGGCGCGAGCCGTCGCGCAGACGGGCCGCCTGGATGATGACGTCCACCGAGGTTGTCACCATCTCGCGAATTGTGCGCGAGGGCAGCGAATAGCCGCCCATCGTGATCATCGATTCAATACGGCTGAGGCATTCGCGCGGCGTGTTGGCGTGCAGCGTTCCCATCGAACCGTCGTGGCCGGTGTTCATCGCCTGCAGGAGATCGAAGGCTTCGGGTCCGCGCACTTCGCCGACGATGATCCGCTCGGGACGCATACGCAGGCAGTTCTTGACGAGATCGCGCATCGTCACCTGGCCAACGCCCTCCAGATTGGGCGGGCGCGTTTCGAGACGCACGACATGCGCCTGCTGCAGTTGAAGTTCCGCTGCGTCTTCGCAGGTGATGACGCGCTCGTCGGGATCGATGTAATTGGTCAGGCAGTTCAGCAAGGTCGTCTTGCCCGAGCCGGTGCCGCCGGAAATGACGACGTTGCAGCGAACGCGGCCGATGATTTTGAGAATTTCCGCGCCGGCTGGCGAAATCGAACCAAACTTGGTCAACTGATCGAGCGTCAGTTTGTCCTTTTTGAACTTACGAATGGTGAGCGCGGCGCCGTCGATCGCTAATGGCGGAGCAATGACGTTGACGCGCGAGCCATCGAGAAGGCGCGCGTCGCAGATGGGCGAGGATTCGTCGACGCGACGACCGACCTGGCTGACGATGCGTTGGCAGATGTTCATCAACTGCGCGTTGTCGCGAAAGCGCACGTTGGTGAGCTGGATTTTACCGTTGACTTCGATGAAGCACTTGCCTGGCCCGTTGACCATGATGTCGGCGATGTCGTCGCGCGCCAGCAGCGGCTCAAGCGGGCCGTAGCCGAGCACGTCGTTGCAGATATCGTCGAGCAGGTCTTCCTGCTCGGATATCGATAGCACGAGGTTCTTGATCGTGATGATTTCGTGGACGATGTCGCGAATTTCTTCGCGAGCGCTATCCGGATCGAGCTTCGACAGCGCGGAGAGATCGATGGCTTCGATCAGCGCGCCAAAGATCATGCTCTTTGTCTGGTAGTAGCTGTCGGAGCGCCGCTCCGCCGGCGCGCTGCCGACCGCCCCTGTCGGGACAGCGTCCAGGCGCGGGTCGGCTTTTGCCGACGCGGCGACCGGGGAGCTGACCGGCTCGCTCTTTGGAGGGCTGCCTCCCTGACTTGCACGCCTGCCGAACATTTCGTCCTGTCCTTGCGCCGTCTAAATGGAAACTTGAAACGGGTCTCAAAAACTAATCGTCAGCAAGCGCGCCTCAA
>JAYUFK010000021.1:0-19943 GCA_043739325.1 Methylocapsa sp.
GCAAAAATCCGTCCGCCAGAGCCATTGTTTAAACATAACACAGATTGTGAAAATTCGAAATGGATTTCTGATTTCCATTGAAATCATTGATATAAATTGTCCTCGCCGATCACGCCCGAGGGTGGCCCCAAAGCGAGACTCGTCGGGTATCATCGTCCACGCTTTTCCACGACTGGCAAGACGACGACCGCCGGATTCTGTTCCGCCACTTGTAGAAGCATCGGCCCGCGTGACTTCGCGAGTCGCCTTCGCCTAACCGACAGAATAGCGTTGCAGTCGATTCGTCCAATGCGGGAGACCTCTATGGCCGTTGATATTCTTGCAGGAATTGGCGCTTTCAAATCCATGTACGACGCTGCGAAAGCGTTAAAGGACATGAACGACGCTGCCATTCGAAATGGCGCCGTGATCGAATTGCAAAGTCAAATCCTCGCCGCTCAAGAGCAGCAATCGGCGCTAATTCAGCGCAGAGGAGAGCTCGAAAGAGAAGTGGCAGACCTAAAAAGTTGGGAGGGAGTGAAGCAGAGGTATGAGATGGTGGCGCTGGCGCCGAATGTCGTAGCCTTCGCGGAGAAGAAAGACATCCAAGACCGCCAAGCTCCTCATTATCTTTGTGCAAATTGTTTCGCTGCCGGAAAGAAATCCCATTTCCAACAAACACTCAGTGGCGTCCGCCTCGATCGGTTTAAGTGCAATTCGTGTGGCGAAGAGATTTCTATACACAAGCAGGGACCGCCTCTTCAGGTATCGACAATTAGGCCGGGTTTTGGCCGCGATGGCTGGATGGCACGATGAGCAAGACTTCTTACCCCCTGAAGATTCCCGTTTCGGTGAAGGGAGCGGCGCGGCTGTTGGCGCGCGAGGATGGCGTGTCGCTCAATCAATCGATTTGTGTCGCCGCCGCCGCAAACATCGGGGCAGTTGAAACCGCGGCGACCTTCCAGAAGCAGCGCGCCAAAGACGCGCGGCCGGAAGATATGCTGCCGTTTCTTCATAGTGCCGCTAACGAAGCAGCGGCGGAGGGCGATGAAATCCCGCCCGGAGCGCAAGCGTCGCGCTGAACGCGAGAAAGAATTATCTTTCGAATACGATCGGATAGACCCTCACCCCCGGCCCCGCCCGCCATCCGAGCTGGCGAGCGCCGCCAGCGCCAGAACATGCGCCTCGTCGAAGCCCGTCAGGGCGCGAACGGTGGTCACCGTCAGCGCGTTCTGGGTCAGGGCGCCTGTTTTGTCGGCGCACAAGACGGTCATCGTCGCCGCTTCATCCACCGCGGAAAGACGCGTGGGAAGGACGCCAAGCTTCGCCAGCGCCCGCGCCCCGAGGGCTGACGCAAGTGTGAAGGTTGCTGGAAGCGCGACCGGGATCGATGCGAGAACCGCCGTCAGGACGAGGGGGATGATCTCGGCGAGCGGCATCTTGATGAAGTAGGCATAGGTCACGAGCAGGACGATGACGACGCCGTTGAACGCGGAGAGATTGCGCACCACGCGCAACACCGCCTTCTGCTGGGAACTGACGACATGGGCGGTGCGGACGAGCTCCGCGGCGCGGCCGAACTTGGTGCGCGCTCCGGTCGCCGTGATCTCCGCCACCGCCTCGCCACGTCGCACCAGCGCTCCCGCATAGGTCTGCACGCCCGCGCCGGCTTCAATCGGGACCGATTCACCAGTGAGCATGGATTGGTCGAGCAGCACCTCACCCCCGGTAAGGCGCGCATGCGCGGCGACCACGGCGCCGAGCGAGAGCTTCACCACGTCGCCCGGAACCAGTTCTACGGCGGGGACGATCTTCCACACCCCGTCTCGCCGGACGGACGCGTTCAGCGCGAGCCGCGATTTCAGCGCCGCGAGGGTTGCCTGGGCGCGGCTCTCCTGGAATAGCCCGAGCGCGGCATTGAATACCAGGAGCGCGGCAATGATCGCGGCCTCGACATACTTACCGAGCGCTAATTCGAGCACAATCGCTGCTTCGAGCATCCACGGGACGGGCGCCCAGAATTTTTCGAGCGCCCTGCGAAGCGGGTGCGCGCTCGTATCGGGCATTGCGTTTGGGCCGAACTTGTCCAGCCGACCGCGGACTTCATCGCTCGTCAGCCCGTTCTGCTGGCCGACATCGGCGGCGCTTGCCGAATTCTCGGACGGCGAGCGTGCCGACGGTCAAAGCGTCCGCGGACAGGTTGGGCGTCCCGTCCAATTCGACGCAGGGAAACTAATCCGCACGAAATGTTGTTTTGCCGCCATTCCGACATCTCCGATGGAATTTTCGAATGTCGCGGGGTTTTCGCAAGGCTGCGTCACCGAGGTCTGCACAAAGTCGCCGTCGCATAGCATCAAACGGAAGCAGCTTATACCTGCAAGATCGAGTTGAAGTCGAAATTGGCCCCTGGCGGATTTTCGCCGACGCGCAATGTCTTGTCGTTGGGAAAATAGTTCGGCGGCACAGGCAGGTTGTACGGCGCTGGGACGCCCGCGAACACGCGGCCGCCGAGGTCATATTTCGAGCCGTGGCAGGGACAAAAGAAGCCGCCCGGCCAATTGGGCGCTGGATCGCTAGGATCGGGTTTGGGCATGAATTTCGGGATGCACCCAAGATGCGTGCAGATGCCGACCAGCACCAGGTATTCGGGTCTGATCGAACGATGCCAATTCGCGGTATAAGACGGTTGCTGTGGTTCCCGCGAGTCGGGGTCGCGCAGACGGGCGATGAGCTTGGGATCGCGCAGCCCGTCGAGCGCCGCCTTGGTCCGGTTGACGATGAACACAGGCCTCGCGCTCCACAATACGACGATCTGTTGTCCTGGCTGCATCTGGCTGATGTCGATGTCGATCGGCCCGCTTGCCGCCAATGTCGCGGCATCTGGATTCATCTGGTCGATGAGGGGCCATATCGTCGCGCCGACGCCAACCGCGCCGACCGACGCGGTCATGATGTAAAGGAAATCACGGCGCGTCGGCTCGGCTTGCGAGGAAGTGTCGTCCGACAAAGACGAGTCCTTGGACATTGAGTCTCCATCTTCCGGTTAGTCACCAGTTCAGAACGGACCTGCCTCGGTCCGGCTTGTCCGGCCAGTTTGGAGCAAAATTGCGCCTTTTTCGATGCGCGTGGGCATTGCGGTGAACTGTAGATCGATAAATTTGACGACCCTGCGCGGAGCTTCGCGTCCTCGGCAAAGCCCCAACAGATGATTGCCGGCTGGGACCATTTTCGCAGGGAGAAGCAGCGGATTGGCTCCTCCCTCCAACCCGCCGCTCCCGCCGGCGTGACGAAAGACTAAGCATGGCTTACTCGCTTTCGCCGCGCCAACTGGCCTGTCAGGCCTTCGGAAACGCGAACGCCACGAAGTGGGCGCCGTCCGCGGTCTGGATTTGCATCAGCACGGCTGCTTTGCCGTCTTTCTTCGCGGCGGCGATTTCCGATTTTACTTCAGCAGGATTGGACACCGGCTTGCCGGAGACCCGGAGGATGATGTCGCCATCAACAAGACCTTTGCTCGCGGCGGCGCCGTTCGGATCGACATTGACGATGGCCACGCCCTTGTCGCCGGCCCCCGGCGCCTGACCAGCGGGCGCGAGTTGGACGCCGAGCACCAGCGCGCCTCGTTCTGCATCGCGTCCGCCTTGGCGACCTTCTCATCTTTTTGAGGGGCGAGCGTTACATTGGCGGTCTTCTCGGCGCCGGCGCGCAGGAAGGAAAGCTCCACCTTGTCGCCCGGCTTGAGCGATCCGATGCGCCGCGTCAGATCCGCCGCGTCCTTGACCGGCTGTCCGTTCAGCTTGGTGATGACATCGCCAGACAGCAGGCCCGCTTCGGCGGCGGGCGTACCGGGTGTCGTTTGATCAACCAGCGCGCCCGCCGCCGCCTTGAGCCCAAGGCTATCGGCGATATCCTGGCTCACCGGCTGAATCACAACGCCAAGATATCCCCGCGAGACAACGCCGCCGTGTTCCAGTGAGGTGACCACGCTATCGACCGTGCTCGCGGGAATCGCAAAGCCGAGACCGACGCTGCCGCCCGACGGCGAGAAGATAGCCGTGTTCACACCGACGACTTCGCCCTTCAGGTTGACGGTTGGGCCGCCCGAATTGCCCTTGTTGATCGGCGCGTCGATCTGCAGGAAGCTGTCATAGGGACCCTCGCCAATATCGCGGCCTTCAGCCGAAATGATGCCGGCCGTCATAGTTCCGCCGAGTCCGAAGGGATTGCCGATCGCAACGACCCAGTCGCCGACCTTGGGCGCGTCCTTGGCCAGGGATACGAAGGGGTACTCGCCCTTCTCGCTGACCTTTAGAAGAGCCAGGTCCGTCTTCGGATCGGTTCCGATCACCTTGGCGTCCAAGGTCCTGCCGTCGTCCATCGTCACGGTGACGGTCTTGGCGTTCTCCACGACGTGGTTGTTGGTGACGACATAGCCGGCGGCCGAAATGAAAAAGCCAGAGCCCTGCCCGATCACCGGGCGCGATTGCGTGCCCGGAAGGGCGCCGTTCTGGTCGCCGAACCGTTTAAAGAACTGTTGGATCTGCGGGGGAAGATTGTCCATCTGACCTGATATATCATTCGCGCCCACCGAGGCATTCTCGATTTTGACCTTTACCGATACGACAGCCGGCTTCACGCGATCGACGACCGAGGCGAACGAGGGCATCGACTGAGTCGGCAAATCGGAAGTTACAACGGCGCCCGCGTGGGCGGGCGTCGACGCGGACATAACCATTTCGCCAAACGCGCCGGACGCGACGAGCGCGACGACAGCGGCGGAAGCAAACATGCGGCTGCGGTTGAATCGAACATTGTTCATGCTGAAGCGTGACATGGCGTATTCTGTCTCTGTTAACGAGTGACCGCATCGAGCGATCCGGGGCGGCAACATGCGACCACGGAAATATCCGGAAGCTGGCCGGCTTATTAAACTCTTTCAATGAAGGACGGCGGATCGCGAAGTCGATCAATTCGGGAGAATCATACAAGCGCGGCCATCGCGAAAGGGATGGCGCGAAAGCAGAAACCAACGCTGTTGGAAGAACGCCTGCCTGTCGCTGTCAGATCGCCATGCGCGACCATGACCAAACCTTAATTGTTTGGCCACCGCGACGTCAGGAGGGATGTGCTTCACTTGTTTCCCGGTGTGCGCACGCCATCGAGTCAATGCCATTTGGCGCACTCGCGCTTTCATTAATCAATGGAGATAATCGATGCGAATGATTTCAACTGCCGTCCTGGCGACCGCTTTGTTGGGAGTGATATCCGCGGCCTACGCAGCCGATGCGACCGGCGCCATCAAGAGCCTGGATATGACCAAGGATATGATCACTTTGGACAACGGCTCAACCTACATGGCTCCCAAGAGCGTCAAGCTCTCTGACTTCAAGGTCGGGGAGAAAGTCACGGTGAGCTATACCAAGACCGGCGACAAGATGGATGTCACGGCGATCAAGCCTGCGGCCTGACGAACGCCGGATTTTCTTTTCGTGACAAGACTGGAGCCGCCGGCAATGTCCGGCGGCTTTCGTTCTGGGGTTCCGACGTCCCTGAACTGCGCTGGTCATCGAAGCCGTCACCGACACTGAGGCGCGGCTTGGGCCTTGGAGGTCATCCAGCTCTTGCGATGACGCCGGTTTCACTTAGCCGCGTAATTGGACATTCCTGTTCAGCCAATCGCCGAGCGCTTTCGCGGCGAGCGCCGGAGCCCCCGCGTCGACAGGCGGCGACTTGGGAGACGCCAATGATCTTTCGGCAATTGTTCGATCGCGCTGGGGCACATTTTTACTGATCGGGCCGACTTCGAAGATTGCTCTCCACAAAGGCGATGATTTCATCTTTGCGCATGAAGCCGCTTCGGCGCGCGATCTCCTGCCCGCTGGAAAGCAGGACGATTGTCGGTATTCCTCGAATCTGGAAACGCTGAGCCACGTCTGGGGCGGCTTCCGTATCCAGTTTGGCGAAGCGCACATTCGGCTCAAGCGCCCGCGCGGCGGTATCGAATTGCGGGGCGATCGCCTTGCACGGGCCGCGCCAGTCGGCCCAGAAGTCGACCAGCACGGGGATTTGCGTGCGCTCGACAAGACGATCGAACGCGCTTGCCGTCGTTAATTTGGTCGGGTGGCCGTCAAACAATGGCTCGTGACATTTCCCGCACGACGGCTTTACCCCGGCGTCGAGGCGAGCCCGCGGCACCCGGTTCACGGCGCCGCAATGCGAGCAGACAATTGTCGGGTTTTTTCCATCCTCGTTACGCTGCAAGTCAGTTCTCCTATCCTTGAGAGCTATCTCTCGATCCCGCCGCCATTGGCCCGCCAGCCTTTCATCCCCGCAGGATAATGGCGGGCATCGGGCGTTCCGGCTTTCCGCGCTTGGGTCAACGCCGCGGCCGAACGCGCGCCAGATAAACAGATGAGAACAACTGGATTGCCGCTGGGCAAACTGCCGGGGTCAAAACGCGACAAGGGTCGGTTGATCGCGCCTGGAATATGGCCGCCGGAATATTCGTGCGGTTCGCGCACATCGACGACAGCGCAAGCCTTGTTCTCCACTGCTTGCATCAGCTCTTCATAGCTGATCTCGCCTGCTGGATTTTTCGCATCTGCTTTTGCAAATAGTCCCGAGAATATCACAACGCACCTCTCACTTCTTTCACTGAGCCGGCTCTTTTGGCTTCAAACTGAGTGAACGCGCCGAGCGCATGGCTCGCGTACATGACCGCGGGCCCGGCGCCCATGTAGATGGCCATGCCAAGCGTCTCAAGCACCTCCTCGCGCGACGCCCCGTGTTCGACGGCCGCCTTGGTGTGAAAGGCGATGCAATCGTCGCAGCGGACCGCGACAGAGATCGCCAGCGCAATCAATTCCTTGGTCTTTGCGTCGAGCGCGTTTGGGGCGAGCGCCGCTTGGGCGATGGCGGAGAAATGCTTCATCACCTCGCCGGCGCCGCCGCGCAGGTTCCTGAGTTCGGCGCTAAGCTCTCGCGCGGTCGCGGGCCAGTCGGTCTTGGTCATGGTATTCTCCTTCGGGTTAGCCATGGATCGTTGGTTCAACGGATTTTGGCGCCAGCGCTTGCCCGTCGTCGCGCAGCCACACATAGATCGCCGGGATGACGAGCAAGGTGAGCGCGGTCGAAGAGGCGAGGCCGAACACCAGCGAGATCGCCAACCCCTGAAAGATCGGGTCGGTGAGGATGAACGCCGATCCGATCATTGCGGCGGCGGCGGTCAAAAAAATCGGCTTGAAGCGCGTCGCGCCGGCTTCGATCAGCGCGGTGCGCAGATTGTCGCCGGCGGCCTGACGATGCTTGATGAAGTCGACGAGCAGGATCGAATTGCGCACGATGATGCCCGCCAGCGCGATGAAACCGATCATCGAGGTCGCGGTGAACGCGGCGCCGAGCAGCCAGTGACCAATCATGATGCCGATCAGCGTCAGCGGAACCGGCGTTAGAATAACCAGTGGCAGCTTGAATGAGCCGAACTGCGCGACGACAAGCAGGTAGATCCCGAGGATCGCGACCATGAACGCCGCGCCCATGTCGCGGAAGGTGACGTAGGTGACTTCCCATTCGCCGTCCCACAGCAAGGTCGGCTTGGAATCATTCTCCGGCTGGCCATGATACTTGATGATGGGCGGACCGGCCGGGCCCCAATCCATTCCCGCGATTTTGTCTTCAATCGCGAACATCGCATAGACCGGCGCTTCGAAGCGCCCCGCGGCCTCCGCCGTCACCATCTCTGCGAAGCGGCCATTATGCCGAAAGATCGGGTAGGATGCGGGTTCTCGCGTGAGCTTCACGACGTCGCCGAGTTCGACATTAGCGCCCTGTCGCATAGTTCCGCCAGCGGGCAACGGTGTCGACAGAATGCTTTCGTCCGGCGTGCGGGCGGCGCGCGTCAACGCGACGGATATGTCGATCGGCTTCAAGCCATCGCCGCGCTGGGAAAAGCCAACCTGCACGCCGCCCAACAGTGCGCCGATCGTGTCGTAGACAGCCCGTTCGTCAACGCCATGGAATTCCAGCGCCTCCTGATCGATTGAAAAGCGCAAACGCTCGGCCGGCTTGGGGAAGCTGTCGTCGACATCGACAACGAAATCGACCGCCTCGAACGCCTTGCGCACTTTGCTGGCGATCGCGCGCCGGCTAGCGGCGTCGGGACCGTAAATCTCCGCCAGAACGGTCGAAAGCACGGGCGGCCCGGGCGGAACCTCGACGACCTTTAGCGCCGACCCTTCGGGCAAAGGCAGATCGGCGAGACGCTGGCGAATGTCGAGCGCGATCGCATGGCTGGCGCGCTTGCGCTCGCTCTTGTCGACGAGATTGATGGCGAGATCGCCCTGCCGCGCATTGTCGCGCAGGTAGTAATGGCGCACGAGACCGTTGAAGTTGAATGGCGCCGCTGTGCCGGCATAGGCCTGAATCGACGTAAGCTCGGGAAGATCTTTCAGCCGCTCGGCTGCCGCCATCAGCTCTCGGTCAGTATCTTCAAGCGTTGTTCCCTGAGGCAAGTCGAGAACGACCGCGATTTCCGACTTGTTGTCAAAGGGGAGCAGTTTAACGCGGACATCCTTGGTTGCGAATAGCGCGCAGGCCGCGATGGTCGCCGCGCCGACGATCAGCAGAAACAGTTTCGAGCGGATGCGGCCCGTCAGAAGCGGACTTGCAATCCGGATATAGAACCGCCCCATGGCGCCAATGTCATGCGAATGTTCAGAAGAACCGGCAGCCTCGCCCGAGCGTCGGCGCGCCAGGCGCAATAAGAGCCATGGCGTGACCGTCACCGCGACCCCAAACGAGAACAGCATGGCGATCGAGGCGTTGGCGGGAATCGGGCTCATGTAGGGGCCCATCAAGCCGCTGACGAACATCATCGGCAGCAGGGCGGCGACAATGGTCAGGGTCGCGATGATGGTGGGGTTGCCAACTTCCGAGACCGCCTCGATCGCCGTTTCCACAAGGCTGCGCCGGCCTCGCATCGACCAGTGGCGCGCAATGTTTTCGACCACCACGATGGCGTCGTCGACGAGAATGCCGATCGAGAAGATGAGCGCGAACAGGCTGACGCGATTGATCGTGTAGCCTATCAGCCACGACGCGAACAGCGTCAGCAGGATCGTCGTGGGTATGATGATCAGGACGACAAAGCCCTCGCGCCATCCGATGGCGAAGGTGATGAGTATGACGATGGAGAGCGTCGCGAGGCCGAGATGGAACAGCAACTCATTGGCCTTTTCGGTCGCCGTCGCGCCGTAGTTACGGGTGACGGCGATGTCGAGGCCGGCGGGAACGATGCGGCCCTTCACGATATCGAGGCGGCGCAGCACATCGTCGGCCACGGTCACCGCGTTGGCGCCCTTGCGCTTGGCGATGGCGATGGTCAGTGCGGGACGGCGCTGCAATTCGCCACTCGTGAGGCGCGTCATCGTCCACGCCCGATGTTCGGGCTCCGCCGCGCCGACAATGACGTTGGCGACATCCTTCACATAGACCGGGCGCCCGTCGCGCGAGGTCAGCAGCAGCAGGCCGATATCGGGCACGCCTTGCAACGTCTGCCCGGCCACGGCCGGCAGGGATCGCCCATTCTCGCGGAGGGAGCCTACGACAAACGAGCGGTTGGCGTTTGTGAGCTTGTCGATGAGTTGATTGAGCGTAACGCCATAGAGCGAAAGGCGCTCCGGATCCGGCTCCATCCGGATCTGATTGGGGCTTCCCCCGACGATATACGTCCCCCCGACATTATCGACCTTGGCCAATTCGTGTTGAAGTTCTTCGCCAACTTGATACAGCGCGTTGTCCGTCCAGGCGCTGGCATGGGCAGGATCGGCGGAGAGCGTGAGATTGACGATCGCGACATCGTTGATGCCTCGGCCGATAATCACCGGCTCCGGAATGCCCTTGGGCAGGCCAAGGATGTTGGCGCGGATTTTCTCGTGAATGCGCAACACCGCCGTGTCTTCGTCTGTTCCCACGAAGAAGCGGGCGGTGACAAGAACTTGATCATCCTGAGTCTGCGAATAGACGTGCTCGACGCCAGTGATGCCCTTGATGATGTCTTCAAGCGGACGCGTCACCAGCTCGACTGCATCATCCGCTTTGTAGCCATTGGTCTGGACCATAAGATCGACCATTGGCACGCTGATTTGCGGTTCTTCCTCACGCGGCAATGAAACCAGCGCGATGGCGCCGGCGACCAGCGCAGCCAGCAACAGAAGCGGCGTGAGCGGCGAATTGATGAAGCTGCGTGTTAAAACGCCAGATAGGCCCAGCTTCATGGCGCGACCAGCGCATCGCCGTCCGTTAGGCCGGACAGAATTTCAACGCCGTCGTCATGCGTAGCGCCAGGCTGGACAACGACTTCGTCGCCTTTGGCTGTTTTCACGTAGTTAACGCCGGCGCGCCGAAAGACATAGGATTGCGGAATGACGATCGCGCGGCGCAGCCCGGCGCTCACATACACGCGCGTTCTCTCGCCAACGAAATAGTCGCCAAGACCTTCGACATCGACGTCGGCGATGACCCGGCCGCCCTGAATCTCGGGATAGACGATCCGAACGCGCCCCTCGCGCTTTTTCTGGTCAGGTCCCTCGCCGAGTCCTCGCGAGCCGATGAGGACCTTGTCGCCAGCGCGGATGAATTGGGCGTGTCGTTCCGGCAATTGGAGGCGCAGGATGTAGCGGTCCTCGGCAAGCGTCGCGATGGTCTCGCCGGGCAACACGACACGCCCTTCCGACACGGGAACGCTGAGAATGCGGCCGGCGGCGGGGGCAAGCACTGCGCCCTCGTTCATTTGTTGGGCGATGACGCTGCGATCCGACCGCATGGCGTCAAGCGTCCGATTGGCGACGTCTAGCGCGGTCTTAGCAGCGTCAACCTGGACCTGCGTGCTGACGCCGCGCCGCTGCAACTCCGCAGTTCGATCATAATCGCTTTTTGCCTTCTCGGCCTGCGACTGAAGGGACTGGATGCGCGAATCGAGGGCTTGCATCTGCAGCAGGATCTTCTGGTCCGCGACGCTCGCCAGTTCGGCCCCCGCCGCCGCGCTCTCGCCCTCCCTCGCCTTCAGCGAAACGATGGTGCCGCCGATGCGGGCCCGCGCGACGAGCTGATGGACGGGTTCGACCGTGGCGATGACGGATTTCTGATCCGCGATCTCAGTTGTGTGAATTGTCAGGAGTCCATCGGCGAGCGCGCATTGAGGTAGCGCAAGGGCGAAGGCGATGAAATGGATTAAGCGCATTGAGCATTCCCTAAATTGCAGCTTGACAAATATATCAGTGCTATCTAAATTAGCAAGTATGAATTTAGAGGAATTGAAATCAAAGGCTGGCGCGGCGGAGGCGCTGCTCAAGGCGGTCGCCAACAAGAACCGGCTGATCATTTTGTGCGAGCTTTTGCAGGGCGAAGTCTCAGTGACCCAGTTACGGCAAGCGATTCAGCTCAGCCAGTCGGCGCTGTCGCAGCATCTGGCGCGGCTACGCGCGGACAAACTGGTCACAACGCGGCGGGAGTCGCAGACGATTCACTACACGCTGGCCAGCGACAACGTGAGAGAACTGATCAACTTGCTCTACCGGCTCTACTGCGCCCCGGAATGCGGAACGGCGGCAGTTGCAAAAACTCGGAGAAAACACTCGTGACGATTGATCGCGCAGTTATGGCTTTTGCTGGATTTATGACGCTTCTTAGTCTGGCGCTCGCGCAATTTTATAGCCCTTACTGGCTGCTGCTGACGGCGTTTGTCGGCCTCAACCTAATTCAGGCTTCATTCACCGGGTTCTGCCCCGCGGCGATCGTGTTCAAGAAACTGGGATGTTCGTCAGGGGCGGCATTTCACTAATCATCGCGTCGAGCTGAGGAAAGGGAATGAAATGGCCAAGAATATCGGTTCAACGGACAGGATTTTACGCATCATTGTTGGGATCGTCCTGATCGCCTACGCGATTCCGCTCGGCTTCCCCCATACAGGCTGGAACTGGGTCGGCTGGATCGGCGTCGTGCCCTTGCTGACGGCGTTCGTCGGGAGCTGCCCGCTCTACAGCTTGATCGGCGTTTCCACCTGCTCGCGCGCCTGAGCCGCCTCTCGTGGCTGACGTTTCAGTAGTCCTGCGGCGCATTTGGCGCTCAACCGTCGCCGAACGCGCGGCAGCGCGCGGCGAAATGGGGGAGGTTTGAATGGCTAGAGTAGTTGTACTGGGCGCAGGCGTCGGCGGCGTGCCGATGGCCTTCGAATTGCGCGAACGGCTTGGGCGCACCGCGGAGATCGAGGTCGTCTCCGATTCCGAGTGGTTTCAATTCGTTCCTTCAAATCCATGGGTCGCCGTCAATTGGCGCAAGCCCAAGGATATCAAAGTCCATCTTCCCGAGGTGTTCGCCAAGCTCGGCATTGGCTTTACCGCGGCCGGCGCCAAGCAACTCCTGCCCAAGCTCAACGAAATTCTTCTCAACGACGGACGCCGGATTTCCTACGACTATCTCGTCATTGCGACCGGCCCAAAACTGGCGTTCGACGAGATTGAGGGGCTCGGCCCTCAGGCCAATACAAAGTCGATATGCCATGTCGACGACGCCGGCAAAACCGCCGCGAGTTGGGAAGAGTTTTGCAGAAACCCTGGCCCGATTGTCGTTGGCGCGGTGCAGGGCGCTTCGTGTTTCGGGCCGGCCTACGAATATGCGCTGACGTTGGTGACCGACCTGCGCAAGCGCAAGATCAGAGATCGCGCGCCGATCACTTTCGTCACTTCCGAGCCCTACATCGGGCATCTCGGACTGGGCGGCGTCGGCGACACCAAGGGCATGCTCGAATCGATCCTCAGGGATCGCGACGTCAAGTGGATCACCAACGCGAAGATCGATCGCGTGACGGAGGAAGGCGTCGACGCGACCGAAGTCAATGAGGACGGCTCGGTCAAGAAGACCCACAAACTCCCCTCGAAATTCTCGATGTTCATTCCGGGCTTTCGCGGCGTGGACTGCCTTCGCGACGATGATGGCAAGTGGATCGCCGGCCTGACCAATCCGCGCGGATTTGTCCTCATCGACCAGCACCAGCGCAATCCGCAATTTCCAAACATCTTTGCCGTCGGCGTCTGCACCGCGATTCCGCCTTACGAGGCGACGCCAGTTCCCGTTGGCGTGCCGAAGACCGGCTATATGATCGAGTCGATGGTGACCGCGACGGCGCACAACATCGCCGAGCTCGTCGAGGGAAAGCCGCCATCGCATGTGGCGACATGGAATGCCGTGTGCCTGGCGGATTTTGGCGACAACGGCGTCGCCTTCGTTGCGCTGCCTCAGATACCGCCCCGCAATGTCAACTGGTCCAGCCAGGGGTATTGGGTGCATCTGGCGAAAGTCGGCTTCGAGAAATATTTCTTGCGCAAGGTGCGCAAGGGGTCGAGCGAGCCCGGCTACGAGCGGATCGTCATGAAAATGCTCGGCGTCAACAAGCTGAAGGCGTCGTAACGCCTGCAAGCCAGGAAAAGGAGATGCAATTATGAGTTACTACATTGCCCGCACAATCAGCGGCGGCTTTGACAAGACGGTCGAGAAAGTTGTCGACGCGCTCAAGCAAGAGGGCTTTGGCGTGCTGACCGAAATCGATGTATCGAACACGTTGAAACAAAAGCTCGGGGTCGACTTCCGCAAATATCGCATTCTCGGCGCCTGCAATCCGCTGCTTGCTCACAGAGCCCTGACCGCCGAGGATAAAGTCGGCGTGATGCTGCCGTGCAACGTCATCGTGCAGGAACTGGAGCCCGGAAAGATCGAGATCGCCGCTATCGATCCGATGGCGGCGATGGCGAAGATCGGCAACGCCGCTCTCGAGGGGATTGCCCGCGAGGTCGCAGAAAAGCTCAACCGCGTCGTGCAAGCGGTTTAGCCTGCCCAGACACAAGATCGAAAGTCGATTCGCGCCTGTTCGCGGTCCGCATTGATCGGGGACGCAGGGCGCGAGAGTGACCCATGACGAAAATCAAACGAACCGTTGCTAAAGCCTTTTTGCTAGGCCTGATCTGCGCATTGGGCGGCGAGCGCGCTGCCGCTGGCGCTCGTCAGCCCGCTGTTCGGGTTGATGCTTGGGATTGATCGAAACGCGCTCGGGCTGGTGGCGCTGAGCCTGCTGGCGGGCACGCCGGCGCTGACCTTGCTCGGCGCGATCGGCGCGGCGCTGACGGTCTCGCTGCGGCGGGGCGGGGTGCTGATGGCGGTGCTAATATTGCCGCTGGCGATCCCGGTGCTGATCTTCGGCGTCGCGGCGGGCTCGGCGGCGAGCGGCGGCCGCGCGCCCTTCTGGCCGCCCTTCCTAGCGCTCTGCGCGCTATCGCTGGCGGCCCTGGCCGGCGCGCCGGCGGGGGCGCTGCGGCTGGCGCGGGATTAGCGCGGCGGCGAGGCGGTTTTGCGTGGGCGATTGAACGATATCAATAAGCTGCGATGCGTTTTTCCGCCGTAGCGCGGATTTTGTGTGTTGCGGGTTGTGACGTTTCCTCCATATCGTCGACCGAGAGCCGGCAATACTGCGGAAACCTTCCCTGTCAGCGGCATTGGTCAAACACTAACACTGATTGCGAAAATCAGAAAGAAATTTCCATTTGTGATTGAAATTATTGACGTATTTCTTTCTCTTCGTTCGCTCCGGTTCAGATTTGGCTCCAGGGTCATAGTGGTCAAATCTGGGCTGCGGGCGCGCCGCTATCAAATCCATTCATTCCCTTCAGCCACGGTAGGACTTCTCGCAGTTGCTCGGCAAAGGGATAATGGTTCCCAATTCGCTCGCCGGATAGGTCTCGATGCACGTTGGGCAGAATCCAACCTAGGTATTTCGGCGTTGCCGCTGCCTGAACGGCGTCAACAAATTTGGATTCCGAAGCGAAACCAAGCACGCGTTCTAGGTCGTCAATGGAGCAGAAAACGACGGGTCTGCGATCTTCTTCAATGATCTCTTGGCCGGGTCGGTCCGCCAGCACCTTCGCGGCCGCCATAACCTCTTCGCGCAATGGCACCGACATCTGGAGCCATGTGTCCAGCGTGAGGACAATACCAACAGCGTCCAACCGCACCTCTAACCTTGGTATTAGGCCACGGCGATAGTGAGAAAAAAAGCGCCATATTTGAAAAACGCCTTTGCTGATCTCATCGTATCCGATTTTCTCCTCTTCAATCGGAAATTCCGCGAATTTCGCCTCGAACGTCATTTTCTTTGATTTGCACTCGACGGCGAAAAGGACCTCGCCGTCTTTCTTTATGAAGATGTCGGGCGTATCAATTTGATTGCCGCTATAGTGGTATTTGTAACTAGGCTGGAGGGAGTGCGACCGCAATAGTGCCCGAAGTAATTCAGTCGCATATCGCTCAAATCGATGTCCAATTTCGTTAGGGACCTCCGATCCGGCCTTAACAATATCGTAGTACAAACCGGCAGTCGTCCTCCATAAAATTAGCGAAGGTAAGGGCGCACAAATGCGCTCTCCTCGCCCGCCAAAGGCGACGCAGGGAAACGTTCGAAATATGCTGGGTTGTTACCCTATGTGCGCCGAACGGTTTTGTCGTATTTCACCCGCCTCGTCGCGTATTGTGGCGATGGTCGCGCACAGCCTTTTTAACCCCGCATCCCTAATGGCATTGGATACTCCAAAATCATCAAACTCTCTATTGGCTGACATTTCGACGCCGTCGTTAAAAATAGCGTACAAAACGAATCCAAAATACAAGAAATTCTGAATAGTCAGGCCGTAATTACGCTCGAAATACGCGGCACCAAGTGCATAACCGAATATGAAAACTGATCTGTAAAGCTGTGCCTCACTGTAAAACCCGCGCTGCCACTCAAATTGCTTCTGGGTGATCCGATGGACCTCGCGGAAAGCAGTGACTCGGCCCCGCGCTAGTTTGTCGTCGGCATTTTCAAGCTTGCCGAGCGCTTGTAGGCAGCCGACTGCTCCGTCGAAGTTTCTGCAATTTAGGCGACGATCAATCTTTTGGGTACGCGGCAACTGCTTGGGTGTCACGACGAGCTCGTTCAGCAGCGTTTCTATCTTCCACTTATGAACAAAATAGCGCGACCGTTTGTCAGTTGTAATTGCCTCTTGCGGATATGTCATTATGACGCGAGTATTGATGCCGTCCCTCCCGGATTGAACGGCGTCGATCGCCCACATAAGCATGAAGAACTCCTCGTCTTCAGCTATAGAAAGCAGTCTGTGTAGTCTCTTGCGCGCTAGATCGCGCATTACGGAACTAATCGACGTCTTCCTTAAGCGTTGGTCGCGCGAGCCAAGACAAACAAAAGACCGTTCATTGCGGGCGACGATATCGAAATGAATTCGTGCTTGCACGCGCAATCTACAGTTGTGCGTCGAGGCCGACAATCAACTCTCAATAGAGACCCTGCCTCTGACCTGACGCAACCCCGTCGATCCGCCGCCGTTATTGCCCCCTTCACCCCTACGCGCTAAAACCCCCAGACATGCTCAACCTCGCCAACCCCACCAACTTCCTTGCCGCCGCGCGGCGCGCGCTGCCGTGGATGGCTGTGGCGACGGCGTTGCTCTTCATCGTCGGCCTGACGCTCGCCTTCCAGGCGCCGCCTGACTACCAGCAGGGCGAGACGGTGCGGATCATGTATTTGCATGTCCCGGCCGCCTGGATGGCGACATTTGTCTATGGCGTGATGACGTTGGCGGCGCTGGGGACGCTGGTTTGGCGCCATCCGCTCGCCGACGCGGCGCAAAAGTCGGCGGCGCCGCTCGGGGCGGGCTTCACCTTCATCTGCCTGACCACGGGTTCGCTGTGGGGCAAGCCGATGTGGGGGACTTACTGGGTTTGGGACGCGCGGCTGACGTCCGTGCTGGTGCTGTTCATCATCTATCTCGGCCTGATCGCGCTGTGGCGCACGATCGACGATTTTGGCCGCGCGGCGCGGGCGGCGGCGATTTTGACGCTGGTCGGCTGCGTCAACCTGCCGATCATCAAATTCTCCGTCGACTGGTGGAATACGCTGCATCAGCCCGCGTCCGTGTTTCGCCTCGGCGGTCCGACGATCGCGCCGCAATTACTGTGGCCGCTGCTGATCATGGCGCTCGCCTTCACGATGCTGTTCTTGACGCTGCACATCATGGCGATCCGCAACGAAATCCTGCGCCGGCGCATCGCCCGTCTGACGATGCTGGGGGCCGAACGCGGCGACGCCCTCGGGGCGGGCCTCGGTGTCGGGGCGATGAGCCGATGAGCGACGCCGACAGAATGAACTTCGTCATCGCCGCCTATGCGATTGCCGCGATCGTTCTGGCGGGCATGATCGGGTTCGTGCTGCGCGATTTCTACAAGCAGACGGCGCGCTTGCGCGCCTTGCAAGGTAAGTTTGGCGGGGACG
The DNA here is from genome assembly GCA_043739325.1 of Methylocapsa sp. Lineage (GTDB taxonomy): Bacteria > Pseudomonadota > Alphaproteobacteria > Rhizobiales > Beijerinckiaceae > Roseiarcus. Next base: position 17,351 of record JAYUFK010000021.1, read on the forward strand.
ACAATTCATGAGTGGCGACGCCGCAGGGGCCCCGCGCCGCAATCGCCTTCTCAGCCTGCTGCCGCTCTTCGCTTTCGCGGCGCTGGCGGGGCTGCTGCTGTTCCGCCTGTTTGCTGGCGACGCCTCGCGCATTCCCTCCGCGCTGATCGGCAAGCCCGCGCCTTCGCTCAATCTTGATGTCCTGGGCGGCGGCCCGCCTCTGAAGGACGCGGACCTGCGCGCCGGGCATGTGACCATTGTCAACGTCTTCGCGTCGTGGTGCCTGCCTTGCCACGAGGAGCACGCCTTGCTGATGCAGCTTGCCCAAGACCCGACGCTGAAGGCCAAGGGCGTCGAAATCATCGGCATCGCGCAAAAGGACGAGCCCGAAAACACCCGCCGCTTCCTCGGCGCGAAGGGCGATCCCTATGCCCGCGTCGGTCTCGATCGCGACGGCCAGTCGGGCATCGAATGGGGCGTTTACGGCGTGCCGGAGACCTACATCGTCAAGGGCGATGGAACCATTGCCTACAAGTTCATCGGGCCGATGACGGAGGAAACGCTGGCGAGCGTGGTGAGGCCGGAGATCGCCAAGGCGATGAATTGAACGGCGCGGCTCCCTCCGCTCAAGAAGCCGACGCTTGCGGGCAAACAGAGTCGCAAACGTTGTTTCATAGAGTACTATTGTCAGAGACATCACTATTGCGTGAGAGTCGATACGGATTGACGTAGATCAATACTTGCCAATTATTTTCCGGTCGAAAATAGAATCGTTACAAACTGCAATTTAGAATGGTTTTAATGTTTCAAACATCTATTGACAGGCATCGTTTCTCTCGCCTAGAGCCTGTCATAACGCCTCGCCTCGTCCGGCGGAGGCGACCAATCCGCCCCTGAGAGAGGCCATGGGAATGTTCCGCAAATTCGCGGTCGCGGCAGTGTTTGCCCTGACCGTCGGCGCGTTCGCCGCGCCCGCGCTCGCCGACGAGGTCGCCACCTACGTTCTCACCCTGGAGAACGACGCCTTTTCGCCAGCCGACCTCAAAATTCCCGCCGACAAGCCCTTCGTGCTGAAGGTGGTCAACAAGGAGAAAGCGGGCGTCGAGATCGAGGCGAAAGACCTCAAGATCGAGAAAATTGTCGCCGCCGGAGACGAATCGATCGCCCACGTCAAGGCGCAGAAACCGGGCCGCTACCTGCTTGTCAACGAGTACAAGGAAGACACCGTAAAGACATTTGTTGTGGTAGAATAACCCATGCTCGCAGCCGCCATCATTGTCTTCCGCGAAATCATCGAAGCCGGCCTGATCGTCGGCATCGTGTTGGCGGTGACGCGCGGCCTGCCGGGTTCGCGCGGCTGGATCGCAGGCGGCGTCGCCGCGGGCATCGTCGGCTCGTGCCTCGTCGCGGCGTTTACCGGCGCGCTTTCGCGGGCGTTTTCCGGAATCGGTCAGGAATTGTTTAATGCGGCGATCCTCGCCTTCGCGGTCATCATGCTCGCCTGGCATAACATCTGGATGGCCAGCCATGGGCGCGAACTGGCGGCGCAATTGCGCCAGACCGGCGCGGCGGTCACCAGCGGGGCGCGCGCGCCGATCGCGCTGGCGATTGTCGTCGGCGTCGCGGTGCTGCGCGAAGGCGCGGAAGTCGTGCTGTTTCTGTATGGCATCGCCGTGTCCGCCGCCAACGGCTGGACGGGGCTCCTGGCTGGCGGCCTGATCGGCCTTGTCGCCGGCGCGCTGTTCTCGTTGCTGACGTTTGCCGGTCTGCTGACAATTCCGGTGCGCTATCTCTTCGCGGTCACCAGCGCGCTGATCGCCTTGCTGGCGGCCGGCATGGCGGCGCAGTCCACGGCGTTCCTCGAAAAGGCGGGCGTCGTTGATTGGCTCGGGGCGACGGCATGGGACACATCGGCGTATCTCACGGAATCCAGCCTGTTTGGCCGGCTTCTGCATACGCTGATCGGCTATGCCGACCAGCCCAGCCTGTTGCAGGTGCTGGTTTACCTCGTCGTCCTCGCGGCGATTCTGGGCGGCGGGCGTCTCGCCGCGCCCAAGCGGCGCCCGGCCCCGCCTGTATCCGGAGTGCCGGCGCGTTAGTTCAGGACGCGCTTCGCATAAGGGCTGTCGAGCGAAAACGCCGGGATGGCGATGTCGAATGTTTCGCCGCCTTCGCTGACCATGCGATATTCGCCGCTCATGATGCCGCTTGGCGTCGTTAGCGAACATCCCGAGGTGTAGCGGAATGACTGGCCGGGTTTGAGCGTCGGCTGCTCGCCGATCACGCCGGGGCCGCGCACCTCCTCCAGCCGTCCATTGCCATCGGTGATCTTCCAATGCCGGTGCGTGAGCTGCACGGAGCCATCGCCGGCATTGGCGATTTCCACCGTATAGCTCCAGAAATACAGATTTTGCGAGGGTTCGGAGCGGTCGGCGAGAAACTTCGGCTCGACCGTCACTCTGATGTTGCGTGTGACCGATGAATACATGCCGGCACTGTAGCGACTTGCGCCGCCGAGTCCTAGCAGCCTGTCGGACTGGGGCTTTGCGGCCGAGCGCCAAGAAGGATTTTGCCTTTGCCGGCTCTCGCCTGACGCGGGATCGCTGCTCGATCG
>JAYUFK010000022.1:0-2670 GCA_043739325.1 Methylocapsa sp.
CGGTCCTCACGTGAAAGAAAGCCGCCGCGAATCATCCCCCAAAACGAATCCAGAAATCAATCCGTGGCAAGAAAAATCTCGGCCTCTCAATGAGTCAGGGTATATGATGCAAATGTTTGTCACGATTCTTCTGCGCTACGCCTTCCTCAATGCCCCCGAAACCAACCGCCGAGATTCACGACACGGCCGGCGAGGGTCGAAGCGTTTTGAGCGTCCGCGGCAGAGCGAACTGTGACCATATTTCAAGCCATAGCGGGAGAGGCCAGCGGTTTCTGACAGACAGCGATTGCCGCGCCCAAAAGCAATATGCCGGCTGAATAAAGAAACCCGCGCGACAAGCCCGAACCGTCGGATATTGCTCCCATGACGACCGGGCCAATTATCTGACCAAGCGCGAACACCACAGTAAAAATGCTGATGCCGGCCGACCAATGCGCCAGGGGCAGATTGTGGCGCACGAAAGAGGTGGTTGACGCGACCACCGCGAGGAAAGTTGCGCCGAAAAGGATACCGGATGCGAAGGCTGCGACGGGTGAGATCGTGATAGCGGGCACAAGCGTGGCTGTGCTCAGCAATACGCAAAAGAACGCAAACGCGCCGCCGCCACGTGCGCGATTGAGGATACCGGACCAGAGCTTGCCCGAAGCCGCGGCTGCGAGACCGAGCGCGATATAAAACGCCATAATGACCGAGGTATTCATGCCGGCGCCGCGCAGCAGTGCGATCACAAAGGTCATGTAGCCGATGTAACCGATTCCAAACAGCGCATAGCTTGCAAGCAGAAGCGCAAAGCGACCGATGTTCAACGGCGGCGCCAAAACATCGCTCGAACTTGCGGCCGGGCTTTGTGTGGGGCCGGTGGCGATGCTTATGGCGGCAGGCCAAGCCAAGGCCGAAAAAGCGGCGCAGACCACAGCAAGCGCGATCCACGCGCCCTGCCAGCCGTGGTCGCCAGCGCGCAATGCCGAGGGCACAACCAGCGCCGACAGAACAATGCCCCATCCCACGCCGCCGTAGTAAAGACCGAGCACGAGGCCGGCATGGCGCGGATTGGCGGACGCAAGTCGGGCCGCCAGAACGCCGCCGCCAATAAAGATCAGTGCGCTGAATAAGCCGCACGCCGCGCGTTGCGCAAGCAACGTATTGAATTCAAACGTGTATCCCGTGGCGGCCGCGAATAACGTGGTCAATACGCAACCGACCAGAAACAGGCGATTTGCCGCAACGCGCCGGGAGAGCAGCGGAAAAGCCAGCGCGCCCGCCAGATAGCACAACGCATTGCTGGTATTCAGCGCGCCCGCCTGCGCGAAGGTCCAGCCAAGGTCGGCTTTCATCGGCGGAAGCAGCAACGCGTAGGAAAAACGGGCCAACCCCAGCGCGATCGCGGCTCCAAGCGACAGCGAACAGGCCTGCAGGAGTAATGGTAAGCCCGCCCTGGCCGAGATCTGAAGCTCCCGCAGTGTTTGCACTACGGGTTCTAGAACGTCAGGCGCTCGAATGGAACACCGTCTTGGCCGGGCTTTGCGGACGCGGGGTCACGGAGGCAAAACATCGGCGCGCCGCGCCACGCCAGGGAATCCGTTCCGCGTCGCCAGCGCTTCGGACAATTCGCATGGCAACGCGATGCGCGCGACGGCGCCCGAAATTTTCCTCGCCCGCGCAATCTGCGGGCCAAGCGGCGCCGCAATTATTGCGGCGCCGCACCACGCTCACTTACCTGGAACAAGCACGTTCAAATCGACCGCCTTGGCCATCGCCTGATATCCGGCGTCATTCGGATGCAGGTGGTCGCCGCAGTCGTAGGCGGGGTTGATGTGGTTAGGGTTCTTTGGATCCTCGACCAGCTTGTCGAAATCGATAAGCCCGTCGGCGGTCTTGTTGGCGCGTATCCACTCGTTCACCGCCTCGCGGATTTTTTCTTTATCCGCCGTGTAGTAACCCGCCAACGGCGTCCCCTTGAACGTGTCGACGAACGGCGTCAGCGTCACGCCGACGAAGCGCAGACCACGCGCATGCGTGCGGTCGATGATTTGCTTGTAGCCCGCGATCACGTCTTCGGCGGTTGGCTCCGGATCGCTCGGCGTTATCGCGCCTTGTCCCGGCCAACCGATGTCATTGATGCCCATCATCATCACGACCGTCGATACGCGCGGATGGCTCAGGACCGACATGTCGAAACGGCTCAACGCATTCGTGCCCATGCCGTTGGTGAGCACGCGATCGCCAGAATAGGCCTCATTGACAACGGCGACATTGGCGTGGCCCTCCGCCTGCAACCGCTCGGCGATATGATCCGGCCATCTGTTGTTGGAGTCGGTCGTTGAGCAAGCCCCGTCCGTGATCGAGTCGCCAAAGAACACGATCGCCGTCGAGTCGGGTTTGGCGTTGGTCAATATGCGACTCAGCAGCAGCCGCGACTTGTTTGTGCTGTCGGCTTTGAGATCGGCGTCCATTGTCTTGTCGCCGCTCGCGACATAGCCGGTTTGGGTGCCGTCCCAATGCACCGAAGCGATACCTGTGCGCTTGGGAAGGTAGAAGCTCACCGCGATGCTCGAGAGTGGCTTCGCGGCAAAGTCGACGGGATCGCTTATCAGCGGAGCGCCCGGCGGAATGACGCCCGAAGGTTTGCCGCCGAACGTCAGCGCCTTGACGCTTGCCGGATCGATCGCG
>JAYUFK010000023.1:0-19856 GCA_043739325.1 Methylocapsa sp.
CGCCCGTCACGAGCATCAAGCTCGCCGCAATGATCGGGACCAGGGCCATCGGAAATCATCAGGGCCAGCGGCCATTGCGCCGCGCCAACAGGCCGGACACATGACCGCAGCAGACCAAATCGTTGGTTACGTCAAAAACAGCTTGCCAACCGGGGCCGTCCACATATGACGGCGGCGGGTCGTCCGGCCCGTGCGAGCCACGCTGATTTCGCTCGCGATCATTTGTCTTCTCTTCCCCAACCGCCGCCGGTCGGCGTCACCACGATGATCGCCTCGCCCGCTTCGAGCACTGTCTGCGCGCATCCATCGATGTCCTCAATGCGCCCGTCGGCGCGGCGCACGCTATTGCGGCCGAGCTCACCCTCGCCGCCGCCCTCCATGCCGAAGTTCGGCACGTGGCGGTGGCCCGACAGCAGCGCGAGATCCATGCGCTCGCGAAAGCGCAGGCGGCGCAGCGTGCCGTCGCCAGCGTTCCAGCGGCCCTTGCCGCCCGAACCGCGCCGGATGTGAAAATCCTCCAGCACGACGGGAAAGCGCGATTCCAGCACTTCGGGGTCGGTCAAGCGCGAATTGGTCATGTGCGTATGCACGCCACTCGCGCCGTTGAAGCCGGGCCCGGCGGGCGCGCCGGAGCAGATCGTCTCGTAATATTGGTATTGCGCGTTGCCGAAGGTCAGATTGTTCATCGTACCCTGCGCCGACCCCAGTGCGCCGAGGGCGCCGAAAAGCGTGTCGGTCACTGCTTGCGAAGTCTCGACATTGCCCGCCACCACGGCGGCGGGGTAGCGCGGCGAAAGCATCGAGGCCTCGGGGATGATGATGTTGATTGGCCGCAAGCAGCCGGCGTTCATCGGGATATCGTCCTCGACCATGACGCGAAACACATAGAGCACCGCCGCGCGGGTCACCGGCTCGGGCGCGTTGAAGTTCGTCGGCTGTTGCGGCGAGGACCCGGTGAAATCGACGGTCGCCTCGCGCTTCGCGCGATCGACGCTGATTTTCACTTTGATCACCGCGCCCTGATCCGTCGTCGTCGAAAACTCGCTGTCTTTCAGGCGATCGATTACTCGGCGCACGCTCTCGGCGGCATTGTCCTGGACATGGCCCATATAGGCCGCGACGGTGGCGAGCGAGAACTGCTCGACCATGCGCTTCAATTCCTGCGCGCCCTTTTCATTGGCGGCGATCTGCGCCTTCAGATCGTTGACGTTCTGCAACGGATTGCGAGCGGGGTAGGGACCGCCTTCCAGCAATTCGTAAAGCGCGCGCTCGCGAAAGCGGCCGCGATCGACGAGCTTGAAATTGTCGATATAGACGCCCTCTTCGAGAATGCTGGTCGCGCGCGGGCTCATCGAACCGGGCGAGAGTCCCCCGACATCGGCATGATGGCCGCGCGACGCCACCCAGAAGCGGATGGTCTTGCCGCGCTCGTCGAACACCGGCGTGCAAACCGTGATGTCGGGAAGATGCGTGCCGCCGTTGTAGGGCGCGTTGAGGGCGAAGACATCGCCGGAGCGGATGCGCCCCGCATTCAGTTTGATGATCGTCTCCACCGAACGATCCATCGAGCCAAGATGCACCGGCATATGCGGCGCGTTGGCGACGAGCCGGGCTTCGCCATCAAAAACCGCGCAGGAGAAATCCAGCCGCTCCTTGATGTTGACGGAATAGGCGGTGTTCTGCAGCGTCACGCCCATTTGTTCGGCGATCGACATGAACAGATTATTGAAGATTTCCAGCATCACCGGATCGGCCTTGGCGCCGATCGCCTCGCGCTGCGGCAGGGCTTTGACGCGGTTCATCACGACATGGTTTTTCGCGGTGATCTGCGCGCGCCAGCCATCCTCGACGACGATCGTCTGATGCGGCTCGATGACCAGCGCTGGACCATCGGCGACAGCGCCCGGCGTCATCGCCGCACGCAGAAAGACATCGGCGTCGCGCCATGCGCCGTTGGAATAGAAGCGCGTGCGGCGTTCGGGCTTTGGAGCGGCGGATGGCGCGCCGCGCGTGATGCGCTCGGAGAAACGCGCGCCGCCGCCCACGGCTTCGACGCTGACCGCTTCAATGACGATCGCCTTGGCGCGGTCGATAAATCCGAACCGCGCCTTATGCGCCTTCTCGAACGCGCGGCGCATTGTCTCGGCATGCGCCGACTTGACTTCGAGCGCGGTGTCGGAGCCAGCGTAGCGCAGATGCAAGGTCGTCTTGATTTCAATTGCATTGCGCGGGACGCCTTGCGACGCGACTTCCCCGGTTGCCTGCTTCGAAAGATGCGCGGCGATCTTGCCGATGCGCGCCAGCGCGTCGTCATGCAGCGGCTCGTCGACGCCCTGACCGCGATTGGCGCTTATGTCGGCGAGGCCCATGCCAAACGCCGAAAGCAGCGACGACAGCGGATGGATCAACACGGTCTTGATCGCCAGCGCGTCCGCCACGTCGCAGGCATGCTGGCCGCCAGCGCCGCCAAAACAATTTAGCGAATAACGCGTGACGTCATAGCCGCGCGCGACGGATATTTTCTTGATCGCTTCAGCCATCTTGGCGACGGCAATGGCGATGAATCCGTCGGCGACCTGTTCGGCGCTGCGGCCACCGCCGACTTCACCGGCCATCGCCTCGAACGCCTTCGCGACGCTGGCGTGGTCGAGCGGCTCGTTCTGACCGGCGCCAAATATCTTAGGGAATAGGTCCGGGATGAGCTTGCCGGTCATCAGGTTGGCGTCGGTTACGGCGAGCGGGCCATTGCGGCGATAGGCCTTGGGGCCGGGGTTCGCGCCAGCAGAGTCGGGTCCGACACGAAAGCGCGCGCCATCGTAGTGCAGGATCGATCCGCCGCCAGCGGCGACCGTGTGGATCATCATCATCGGCGCCCGCATGCGCACGCCGGCGACTTCCGTCTCGAACGCCCGCTCGTAGGCGCCGTCGAAATGCGCGACGTCTGTCGATGTTCCGCCCATGTCGAACCCGATGATGCGGGAAAAGCCGGCGCTGCGGCCAGTCTGCGCCATCGCCACCACGCCGCCCGCTGGGCCGGAGAGGATCGCGTCCTTGCCGGCAAACAATTCCGCGGCGGTAAGCCCGCCCGATGACATCATGAACATCACGCGCGCGCCGCTGCGCTTGACGTCGAGTTCGTCAGAGACACGCGCGACATAACGCGCCAGGATCGGCGAGAGATAGGCGTCGACGACGGTCGTATCGCCGCGCCCGACGAGTTTGATCAGCGCGGAGCATTCGTGACTGACGGAAACCTGTCCAAAGCCCATGGAGCGGGCAAGTTCGGCGACAGCGCGTTCGTGCGCGGGATAACGCCAGGCGTGCATGAAGACGATGGCGATGGCGCTGAATCCCTGGCTCTTCGCTGTCTCCAGTTCCTTGCGCACGATCGCCAGATCCGGCGCCGCCTCGACCGCCCCGTCGGCGAGCACGCGCTCGTCGACTTCGAACACGCGGGAATAGAGCTGCTCCGGTTTGATGATGTTGCGCGCGAATATCTTTGGCCGCGCCTGATAGCCGATCTCCAACGCGTCGCGAAAACCTCGCGTCGTCACCAGCAAGGTTCGCTCGCCCTTGCGCTCCAGCAGCGCGTTAGTGGCGACCGTCGTTCCCATTTTGACAACGCCGATCAGCCCGGTCGGGATCGCCTCGCCTTTCGACAGACCGAGATGGTCGCGGATCGCCTGCACCGCCGCGTCTGTGTAGGCCGGGCTTTCCGACAGCAGTTTGCGCGCATGCAGATGTCCACGCGGATCGCGGCCGATGACGTCGGTGAAGGTGCCGCCGCGATCGATCCAGAAATCCCAGCGTTCCGATGATTGGGGGGCTTTACGGCGCGGCGAGGCTGAGTTCACGGGGCGATCCTGTTGGCGGAAACGTGTTTTGCCACGCGCCGCGCGCAGCGTCTATAACCGCCGCCTGTAAGCTTCGCGGGAGTATGACGATGGAATACGCGCGCTTTGGCGGCACAGGCATGAAAGTATCGCGCCTTTGCCTCGGCTGCATGACCTACGGCTCGTCGCAATGGCGCGACTGGGTTCTGGACGAGGAGGCGTCGCGCCCGTTCATCAAGACGGCGCTTGAGAAAGGCATCAATTTCTTCGATACCGCAGACATGTATTCTGTCGGCGCAAGCGAGGAAGTCCTCGGCCGCGCGCTCAAGGATTTCGCCAGGCGCAGCGATGTCGTCATCGCCACAAAAGTGTTCAATCCGATGAGCGCGAATGTCAACGCGGGCGGACTGTCGCGCAAGCATATTATAGAAGGCATCAGCGCTTCGCTGCGCCGGCTCGGCACGGACTACGTCGATCTCTATCAAATCCATCGCTTCGATTATGACACGCCGATCGAGGAGACCGTCGAGGCGCTCGGTGACGTCGTGCGCGCTGGCAAGGCGCTGTATGTCGGGGCCTCCTCGATGTGGACGTGGCAATTCGCGCGGATGATTGCCTATGCGCGCGAGAACAATCTGGCGCAGTTTGTCTCCATGCAGAATTTTTACAATCTCGTCTATCGCGAGGAAGAGCGGGAAATGATGAAGTTCTGCGCCGACCAGAAGATCGCGGTGATCCCCTGGTCGCCGTTGGCGCGCGGTTACCTCGCAGGGGGTGGGTTGGGCGAAAACGCCACGACCGTTCGCGGCCGCTCGGACCAATACAGCAAGGCGCTCGGTTTGGGATCGCGCCAGGACGAAGCAATCCGCCGGCGCGTCGACGACGTTGCACAAAAACTCGGCGTTAAGCCCGCCGTCGTGGCGCTGGCCTGGGTGCTGTCGAAACCCTACGTGACGGCCCCGATTATCGGCGCGTCAAAGCCGCATCACATCGACGATGCCATCGCGGCGTTGGCGCTGAAGCTCGACGCCCGAACCATCGCCAGGCTCGAGGAACCGTATCAGCCGAAGGCGGTTGTCGGACACACGTGAGGCGCGCTACAGCACTGCCTCGATCAGGAACGGTCCGCGCCGCGACAGGGCCGTCCTGAGCAGTTTGGTGAAATCTTCACATGTCGCGGCGCGGCCGGCTTCAACGCCCATGCCGCGCGCCAGCATGACCCAGTCGAGCGCGGGCTCGTCAAGGTTGAGCATACGCCGCGCGTTTCGGCCGAAATCATTGACGCCGACGTTGCGCATTTCGAGATGCAGGATCGCGTAGGTCCGGTTCGCGAAGACGATCGTGACGATATCGAGATTTTCGCGCGCTTGCGTCCACAGACCTTGCACCGTGTACATGCCGCTGCCGTCCGCCTGCAGGCCGATGACCTTGCGGTCGGGGCATGCGACTGCCGCGCCAACAGCGGCCGGGATTCCTGCTCCGATGGCGCCGCCGGTATCGACCATCAGATAATCGTGCGGCTTCGAATCCTTCGAGAGCTGGAAGAAGCCGCGCATCGAAGTGAGCGCCTCGTCGCAGACGATGGCGTTTTCCGGCATTAAATTCGCGACGATGCACGTCATGGCATCGTCGGTAAGCGCCCCTTGCGTCGGCGCGGACGGCAACGCGCTTTGCACTTTAGTCTTGTGGCCCGGTTTGACGCCCAGCTCGTCCGCCAGCGCTTCAAGCGCCCGTTTGACATCATCCCTTGGCTTCGCCAGCAACGCGATATTGCAATCGTCGCGCGTTAATGCGCTCGGCTTGCCGGGGTAGCCGAAAAACGCCACCGGCGGCGCTGCGCCAACCAGGGCGAGCACATCGATATCGTCAAGCAGGTCGAGCGCCATCTCGACGGGGTAAGGAATTCTTTCGACATGGGCGCGGCCGCCGCCACGCTCCATCCGCGCCATCAGCATTTCGCCAAAAATGCGGATGCCTGCGCCGCGAAGGCGATCGGCGATCTCGACGCAATCAGCGCGAAGCGCCCGACCGCCCAGAAGAATGCCGCCACGCCCGCGCGCTTCGCGCAAGGCCTTGGCGATGGCGCGAATGTCGCGCCCATCAACACGCGCTCGCTTCGCCAAACTCGCTCTCTGAATCGGGCCGGATTTCGCTTCGCCCCAAGCGGAGTCGGCAGGCAGAATAAGGGTCGATACGCCCGGATTCGTCATCGCGGCGCGCCACGCCGCCTTTACTCCAGCCGCAACGTCATTTGGACCCTTGATGCGTCGCGTGTAATCGCACATTGGCCGCGCGAGACTCTCGATGTCGCTGGTCAGCGGCGCGTCGAACTTGAGATGATAGCTCGCGTGATCGCCGACGACGTTGATCACTGGCGAGCGAGCGCGTCTGGCATTGTGCAAATTGGCGAGGCCGTTGGCGAGGCCGGGGCCGGTGTGCAGCAGCGTCACCGCCGGCTTGTCGGTCATTCGCCCGTAGCCGTCGGCCGCCCCGGTGACGACGCCCTCGAACAAGCCGAGGATGCAGCGCATCTCGGGTTTGCGATCGAGCGCCGCGACGAAATGCATCTCGGAAGTGCCGGGATTGGCGAAGCAGACGTCGACGCCGTGCGCGAGCAGCGCGTCACAAAGCCGATCTGCGCCGTTCATCGGACCCCCCGGTTTATCGTTCGCGATTTCGCCGAACGAAACGTAGTTTTGTTGACGGCATGGGTCAATCGCGTCGAACCGCTATTGCGGCAGGCCAATCGCCCAAGCCACCGCGGCGGGAATCTGATGCGGCGTTTCGATCAGCGGATCGGCGCCGGCCTCGATCAATTCCTCGCGCTCGCCGTATCCCCACAACGCGCCGAGCGCCGAAATGCCAACCGCGCGCGCGCCCAGTGCATCGTATTTCCGATCGCCGATCATCACGACGCGCGAGGTCTTCGCAACGATGCGCTCGCGGCCGAGCAGGAAGGTGAGCAGCTCGCTCTTTATCGCGTTTCCGCCATCGTCCCGGGCGCCGTAGACTTCGGCGAAATATTTTTTCAAACCGAAGTGATCGATGATGCGCCGGGCATGCGTCTCGTTCTTTGAGGTCGCGACGAACAGGCGATGGCCGAGCTTTTGAAGTTCGGCGAGAGCTTGTCGCACGCCGTCGTAGACCGAGTTTTCGAGCAGGCCGATCTTTTCGTAGCGTCCGCGATACACGCCGATCATTTGTTCGACATACGCGGCCCCGACAAGGTCCTTGAATGTTTCGCGCAGCGGCGGCCCGATAATATGCGTTAGATCGGCTTCGTCGGGGATCGGAAATTGACGGCCGGTCGCGGCGTTTAACTGTTTGAGCGCATACCGCGTGGTGCGCAAAATCCCTGGCCGCGAATCGGTCAGCGTGCCGTCGAGATCGAAAATGATGGTCGCCGGCTTCGCGCTCACTTCAGCAGCACAAAGATATCGACCTGAAGATTGGGGTCCGCCGGATCCTTCACGTCGTTGAGATAGACCTCGACGAACGAATTGCCTGCTTCGATGCCCCGTTCGTCGAGATAGGCGGTGATCGCCTCGTAAGTCGCGTCGATCTCTTCATATGAGCCGCGATGCTCGAAGCGCATGGCCTTTCCCGAGGGCGTCTGGCCAATCTTGATCGCGTCGGAAAAGCCCGGCTTGCCTTCGGGAGCGTTGTCGAGAGGAAGCATTGCGCGATATTTGAATCCGGTGTCGTCGGTTTCGAGAAACACAGTGATCGGTCGCCCGGCGGCCTTGAGGCCCGCCTTGGTCAGTTCGCCATTGATGAGGGCGAAGGAACCGGTGATCGCGCTGAATCCCTCGTCCCATGTCGCCTTGCCCTCCATGTAAGCGGCGGGATGCGCGGCAAGGTCGATTGTTTGACCCATGGATGAATCGCCCGGCTTCGCCGGTTCGGGCGACGCCGGCGCCGCGGGGGTTTGCGGCGTCGCAGGCGCGGCAGGAGTTTGCGGCGTCGCAGGCGCGGCAGGAGTTTCCGGCGCCGCCGGAGGCGTCGGCGTTGCTGCGGGCGCGGTCGGGGACGTCGCTGGCGCCGGAGTTGGCGCGGCGGGGGGCGACAGCGTCGTCGTGGGCGTGGGCGCAACCTGCTGGGCAATGCCCAGGTCGGCGAAAACCGGAGCCGCCAACAGACAGGCGCTGAGCAAAAGCGCTCTAAGTTTGTGCAATGTCACGACTTTCATGCGCCGAACTTTCTTATCTGTAAGAATCGCGAAACATGCGCGGCATTATGCGGGCGTATGCGGTCGGCGCCAAGGCAGTCGTTTCAATCATGCCGGCGCGGGGCTGGTCCAGCGCAGGATCGGCTGGCGCGCGGCGCGGGTTTCGTCGAGCCGGCGACGCGGCGCCATTCTCGGCGCGGCGGTGAAGCGCTCGCGTTCGCCCGACAATGCCGAAAGCGCCAGATCGCGCAACGTCATAATGAACAGATCGAGGCTCGCCTTCGATTCCGATTCAGTCGGCTCGATCAGCATGGCGCCATGGACGACGAGCGGGAAATAGACGGTCATCGGATGATAGCCCTCGTCGATCATCGCCTTGGCGAAGTCGAGCGTCGACAATCCTGTCGGCTTGAGCCAGCGATCGTCAAACAGCGCTTCATGCATGCAGGGCCGATCGCCGAATGGCGAAGACATCAAATCGTCAAGGCAAACCCTGATGTAATTTGCCGACAAGACCGCGTCTTCCGACGATTGCTTCAGGCCGTCGGCGCCGTAGGACATGATGAAGGCGAGCGCGCGCACGAACATGCCCATCTGGCCGTGAAACGCCGACATGCGGCCAAACGCCTGCGTCCCGTCGGCGTGTTCGATAACCTGACGCACGCCGTCCTTGCGCATGAATAGCGGCACGGGAGCGAATGGCGCGAGGCGCGCGGAGAGCACGACCGGGCCAGCCCCGGGTCCGCCGCCGCCATGCGGCGTCGAGAACGTCTTGTGCAGATTGATGTGCATGGCGTCGACGCCGAGATCGCCGGGCCGGGCCTTGCCGACAATCGCGTTGAAATTGGCGCCGTCGCAGTAGAAGAACGCGCCCGCGGCGTGAACCGCGTCGGCGATTTCGGCGATGTTGCGCTCGAACAATCCGCAAGTGTTGGGGTTGGTCAGCATGATCGCCGCGACGTCCGGCCCGAGCGCGGCCTTGACCGCTTCGACGCTGACGATGCCGTCCTCGCCAGCAGGAACGGCGCGAACGGTAAGGCCGATCAGCGCCGCGGTTGCCGGATTTGTGCCGTGCGCGGAATCGGGCACGAGCACGACTTTACGCGTCGCGCCTTCGCCGCGCGCCGCGATTGCCGCCTTGATCGCCATCATGCCGCAAAGCTCGCCATGCGCGCCGGCTTTCGGCGTCATCGCGACAGCGCTCATCGCGGTCATTTCCATCAATCGACCCGCGAGGTCATCGATCAGTTCGAGCGCGCCCTGCACCGTCGAAACGGGTTGCAACGGATGGATGTCGGCAAAGCCGGGCAGGCGCGCCATTTTCTCGTTGAGGCGCGGGTTGTGTTTCATCGTGCACGAACCAAGCGGGTACAGGCCCGTATCGATGGAATAATTCTTGCGCGAAAGGCGGACGTAGTGGCGCACCGCCTCGGGCTCGGACAGACCCGGCAGGCCAATTGTACTCTGGCGTGCATGCGCCCCGAGCTTTGAGACAAAAGGCGCAGGATCGTCGACATCGACGCCGGTCGCGTCGAGCCGCCCCGTTTCAAAAATCAACGCTTCCTCAAGATCGAGCCCGCGATTTCCGGTGAAAGTCCCGCGCGACGGCGCGACGGCCGTTTCGGGTTGGGTGGGGCGCCCCTGCACGTTCATTTTCAATCGCTCCGTTTGATCCGAGGATGCAAGCTCACAAGCGCTTCGCAAGTTCGCGCACGTAGTCGGCGCGGTCTTCATCAGTGTTGGTTTCGGTGCTGGCAACGATGATGAGATCGTCGAGACCCGCCCCGGGCAACAGCCGCGAAACCGGCAAGCCGGCAATAATACCCTCGCGCGCCAGCGCCTCGACCAGATCGGCGGCGCGGCGCGGCGTGCGGATGGTGAATTCGTTGAAGAAGCTCTCGGTGAGTACCTCAACGCCGGGCAGCGCCGCAAGTTGCTGCGCGAGTTGCGCGGCGTTGGCGTGATTGACGCGAGCGAGACGCTGCAAGCCGGTCTGGCCAAGCAGCGTCATGTGGATCGAGAAGGCCAGCGCGCATAGCCCCGAGTTGGTGCAGATGTTGCTCGTCGCCTTTTCGCGGCGGATGTGCTGCTCGCGCGTTGATAAAGTCAGCACGAAGCTGCGCGTGCCCTCCGCGTCGACGGTCTCGCCGGCAAGCCTTCCAGGCATCTGGCGGATGTTCTTTGCCTGCGTCGCGAGCAGGCCGACATAGGGCCCGCCAAAGTTTAGAGCGTTGCCGATCGACTGGCCCTCGCCGACAGCGATATCGGCGCCCATTTCGCCCGGCGGGCGCACAAGACCGAGCGCCACGGCCTCTGTGAAAACGCCGATGAGCAGCGCGCCTTTGGCGTGCGCGGCGGCGGCGATCGGCGAGAGATCGCGCAGGTTGCCGAAAAAATCCGGGCTTTGCACGATGACGCAACTGGTCTCGTCATCGATCGCGGCGATGATGGCTTCGGTGGCGCGCAGATCAGGCGGCAGACGCACGATCTTGTCTTCCGCCATTGCCGCGAGCGTCGTTGCGACCTCGGCATATTGCGGATGCAATCCGCCCGACAGGATCGCCTTTTTGCGGCGGGTCAGCCGGTGCGCCATCAGCATCGCCTCGGCGCAGGCGGTCGAGCCGTCGTACATCGAAGCGTTGGCGACTTCCATACCGGTCAAGGCCGCGACCTGGGTCTGGAATTCGAACAGAACTTGCAGCGTCCCCTGAGCGATTTCCGGCTGGTACGGCGTGTAACTGGTCAGGAATTCCGAGCGCTGGATCAAATGATCGACCGTGGCGGGAACGTGGTGGCGATAAGCGCCGGCGCCCAGAAAAAACGCAGTCGATCCCGCCGCGATATTGCGCGCCGCCATCGCGCTCAGCGCGCGTTCGACTTCGATCTCGCTCTTGCGCGGGGGCATAGCGAGTAAGCCGGAAAGCCGGGCTCGCTCCGGGATGTCGGCGAACAGATCGTCGATATGCGCCGCGCCGACGCGCGTCAGCATGGTTTGGCGGTCGGCCGCATCGAGCGGCAAATAACGCATTGAGGCGCTCACGCGATTGTCGCGAGAAACGCCTTATAGGCGGCCTCGTCCATCAGCCCGTCGATTTCGCCGACATTTACGATGCGAACTTTCATCAACCAGCCCTTGCCTTGCGAATCCTCGTTGATCAGCCCGGGCTGCGCCTCGACCGCGGCATTGACTTCAAGCACCTCGCCCGAGACGGGCGTATAAACGTCGCTCGCCGCCTTGACGCTCTCGACGACGGCGGCCGCAGTGCCTTTGGCGAGTTTGGCGCCGACCTTTGGCAGTTCGACGAAGACGACGTCGCCAAGCTGCGACTGCGCGTGATCGCTGATGCCGACGATTCCAACATCGCCATCGACATGAACGTATTCATGATCCTTGGTGTAGTGGGTTTGCGACATTCGGCAGGCTCCCTCAGGCTTTAATTTGTGGGCGATAATAGGAGGTGGGATGGAAGGGCAGGGCGGCGATCGCCGCAGCCAATGGCTTGCTGCGCACCGTGACGCTGATTGCTGTCCCCGGTTCGGCATAGGTTGAGGCGACATAGCCCATCGCGATTGGCGCGCCGACGCTCGGGCCGAATCCGCCCGACGTGACGCTGCCAATGATCGCGCCCGACGCGTCAACGATTTCCGCGCCCTCGCGGGCGATGGCGCGACCTTCAAAACGGATGCCGACGCGCTTTCGCGCCGGGCCGTCCTTGAGCGCTGCTTGAACGCGCGCGGCGCCAGCGAATCCGCCCTCAAGACGGCGGCGCTTTTGAATCGACCAGTTGAGTCCCGCCTCGATCGGATCGATACTTTCGTCGAGTTCGTGGCCGTACAGGCAAAGGCCGGCCTCCAGCCGCAATAAATCGCGCGCGCCAAGGCCGATCGGCTTGACCTCCGGTTGATCGAGCAAGAGACGGGCGAAGCTTGTCGCGGCCTCGCCCGGCAACGAGATCTCGAATCCGTCCTCGCCGGTATAGCCGGATCGGGTGACATAGGTTTCGCTGCCCGCTAGCGTCATCGGACGGGCGCTCATGAAAGGCATAGTCTCAATGTTTTGGCCCGGCGCCAATCGCGCCAGAACGCTCACAGCCAACGGCCCCTGCAGCGCAAGCAGCGCGCGATCTTCGCGAGTCTCCAGCTTCACCGTCATTGGCAATGAGTTGCGCAGCAGTTCGAAGTTCACGGCTTTGCGAGAAGCGTTGACGACAAGCATCAGGACGCCGTCGGCGCCCGGCGGACGGCTCGTCATGAAATCGTCGATGATTCCTCCGCCGTTGTTGAGAAACTGGCTGTAGCGCTGACGCCCCGGCTCCAGATTGAGAAAGTCCGCCGGACAGAGTTCCTCAAGCGCCAGGGCCGCGACCGCGTGGTCGGGGCCACGCAGCAGCGCCTGGCCCATATGCGAGACGTCAAACAGGCCAGCGGCGGCGCGGGTATGGAGGTGTTCGGCGATGATCCCGGTGGGATATTGCACCGGCATTTCGTATCCGGCGAACGGGACCATGCGGGCGCCCAGCGTGACATGCAGGTCATACAGCGGCGTGCGCGAGGTTTTTGAAGAGGACATAATGCCACCTGGGACAAGGATCAGCGCCGACGCTACGCCCCGCGCTCCGCCGAAGCGGATCGAAGGTCGAGCGGCGCCCCCTCTGTCCCGTGACCTGAGAGATTTCCCGCGGCCTTACGCGATTACACCCGTCGGTGGACAAGAATCCGAGCGGAGACTTGTCGCTTTCCAGAGCGTCATCACCCAGCGGTCCATTGGCCTGAGCGTTTCCGGGGCGGTTGCGCCTTCGGCGCCGGCGGCATCTTGCGATTCGCCGGACTCTTCCGCTGAGTGTCTTGATCTGACGACCGAGCAAAGCCCGATGCGCGCCGCTTTGTCAATCGGCGCCTCGCGATTAGCGCCGGCGATGTCGGGGGACCGGCTTCCCGGCAATCCCGCCATGACCGTTGTCGAAGCCGACGAGGATCGTATAGTCCTGATCCATCTGCTTATGCGGGAAGGGCAACGTAAACGGCTCGGTCACGAACTGGAAAGAGCCTTCGTTCGCGCCCGCGGTGTTCGATTCCACCCGATAGGTCTTGGACATCGCCACCGATTGATCGCTTTCACGGCGAATCGCAACCCGCAACGTGGCCGAGTAGGCGCCGGGCGAACCCGCCGGTCCGATGAGCAAATGACCGGCGACGCCGACTTTGGCGGTGAACTGGTTGCCTTGCGGTCGGCACTCCCTCGCGGTTTCGGTAATATCGAACTGGTAGCGCACCGAGGCGTTCGATTCGCCGCCAACCCGCATCGCCGCCGTTCCGTCCTGAACCTCGACGGTCGGACAATCAATATCCAGCGCGTCGGCGGGCAGGACAACCGGGGCTTCCCCCGGTCTGCCGGGCCCCTGCGGTTTTGGACTGTTCTTGTCTGGGGTCGGGCGCTCGGGGATGAAGGATTCGAGCGTGTTGCATGCTGAACTCAGCGTCGCGAGCGCGACGACCAGGGCAAAGCGGCTACTTCTTGAAACGACCAACGACATCATCAACATGCACTCCGCCCGTAAAGTTCGTCGCTTATAGCAGTTTTGCCAGGGCCAGCCAGAAACCCTGTCATGGCAACTTGTCGAAGCCGTCCTTGAAGCCCGCCAGCGGCATTGGAATGCCGACGCCTTCCTCCGGGGTCTGGAAAATCACGAAGGTCGCGGTCTGGCTTGTGGCGAGTTGCTCGATCAATTTGTCGTCCATGTCGATTTCCGCGACGCAACCGTTGGGCAGGCAGCGGGCAAACGGAGCGTGGCCAATTTCGCCCTGATCGAATTTCAGGCCAAGACCCTTGGACAGCAGCACGCCGAGCGGCGCGATGACCCTGAGCAGCCGGCTTTTGCCATCGGCGGTTTTGAGCACGATCACGAACAGGGTGACGTTTGGCCGTTCCTCCGGACTGATGCTTTGCGAAAGGTAGCATTGTTCTCTGGCGGCGCCGGGCGGCGTTTCACAGCGCATTTCCCATTCGCCGTACCGCGCCTTCGCCGAGCGCTGCGCAAGCGCGCCTGTCGGCGCCGAGACGAAAGTAAATAGTGTCATGCAAGCTGCGACGACGGCCAACAACGGCGGCCGGGCGGGCATGCGGGCGCCGAATCCTGGCAAAGCCATCAAGAAATGTCCGATATTTAGAGTGCGAGCATGGCCTATCAAAAGCCCCCGGTCTGTCAAGCACTGCCCGAGGCCCGCAATGTGACGTCATTGTCCCGGAAAAAAGCCCAGCGCGGATATGCCGCAGAGTGGGACATGGCGTCGCGCCATTGCATCGGGCGGCGCTTTGTGGTTTTCAACGAATGAGTAAAGTCTATGATGGCGTTTGCCGCGCTGGATTCATTCGGCCGCGTCGGGCTTGGGAATTTGCATCGACCGGAACGGGACGATCGATGCATCGGGGAGCATAGAGATCATGAAGGTTGCCGGACTCAACAATCTGCGGCGCGGCGCGTCCCTGGCCCTTGGCCTCGGAATTGCGGCGGTCCTGACTGGCGCGGCCACAGCCAACGGCATTGGCTATGCCGAACCGGGGCAGATCGGGTTCCAGAAACCGGTGACTGAGGTCGCCCGCGACATCCAGTTTTTTCATAACGCGATATTGATGCCGATAATCACCGTAATCAGCCTCTTCGTGTTGGCGCTGTTGATCTATGTTGTGTGGAAATTCAACGATAAGGCCAATCCCGTACCCACAAAGACGACCCACAATACAGTGCTGGAAGTCGCCTGGACCGTCATTCCGGTGATGATTCTCGTTGTTATCGCCGCCTATTCCTTCCCGCTTCTCACCAAGGAACTGGTGATCCCGAACGCCGATGTGACCGTCAAGGTGACGGGCTCGCAATGGCATTGGTCCTATGCCTATCCGAAGGATCAGGGCGACTTCTCCTTCGATTCCTACATAAAGGAAGAGAAAGACCTCAAGCCCGACGCCGGCGACATTCGCCTTCTGTCGGTCGACAACGAAGCCGTCGTGCCGGTCAACAAGATCGTGCGCCTTCATATTACCGCGGCTGACGTGATCCATTCGTTTATTGTCCAATCCTTCGGCGTGCGTGTCGATGCGGTGCCGGGCCGTCTGAACGAGACGTGGTTCAAGGCTGAGCGCGAGGGCGTCTATTACGGCCAGTGCTCGAAGATCTGCGGCAAGGATCACGCTTTCATGCCGATCGTTTTCCGCGTCGTCAGCCAGGACAAGTACGCGGCCTGGTTGGCTGATTCGAAGAAGAAGTTCGCTTCGGCGGCGAGCCCGATTTCGGTCGCTAATGCCGAACCCGTTCTGGATGCTCGATAAGCCGGCTGCGGAGCCGACAAGCGATATCGCAAGCGATATCAGATGAGAATTTCGTAGGGAACTGAACCATGGCGACCGACGCAGCAGTACATGACGATCACGACAACGGCCACGCAATCCCCACGGGATGGCGCCGTTACATGTATTCGACCAACCACAAAGACATCGGCACGCTGTATCTGATCTTCGCCGTCATCGCCGGCCTCATCGGCAGCGCGCTTTCCGGCGCGATGCGGCTTGAATTGCAAGATCCCGGCATTCAGATCTTCCCGACCATCTCGGCGATCCTCGCCGGCGACGGCTCCATCGACGCCGCCAAGAACATGTACAACGTGTTCGCCACCGCGCACGGCGTCATCATGATCTTCTTCCTGGTCATGCCGGCGCTGATCGGCGGCTTTGGCAACTGGTTCGTGCCGCTGATGATCGGCGCGCCGGACATGGCTTTCCCGCGCATGAACAACATTTCGTTCTGGCTGCTGCCGGCGTCGTTCCTGCTTCTTTTGACTTCGTTATTCGTCGAGGGATCGCCGGGCATGCACGGATTTGGCGGCGGTTGGGTGCTTTACCCGCCATTTTCGTCATCGGCGGGAACGCCCGGTCCGGCGATGGATTTCGTCATTCTGTCGCTGCATCTCGCCGGCGCCTCGTCGATCCTTGGCGCGATCAATTTCATCACGACGATCTTCAACATGCGCGCGCCGGGCATGACGATGCACCGCATGCCGCTGTTCGCCTGGTCGGTGCTGGTGACGGCGTTCCTGCTCGTGTTGGCGCTGCCGGTTCTGGCCGGCGCGATCACGATGTTGCTGACGGATCGCAACTTCCACACGACGTTCTTCGATCCCGCTGGCGGCGGCGATCCGATCCTGTTCCAGCATCTGTTCTGGTTCTTCGGCCATCCGGAAGTCTACATCCTGATTCTCCCGGGCTTTGGCATCGTCAGCCAGATCGTCGCGACCTTCTCGAAGAAGCCGGTGTTCGGTTATCTCGGCATGGTCTACGCGATGGTGGCTATCGGCGCAGTCGGCTTCGTCGTCTGGGCGCATCATATGTATACGGTGGGCCTGTCGCTCAACACGCAGCGCTATTTCGTGTTCGCGACGATGGTCATCGCGGTTCCGACAGGAGTGAAGATATTCTCTTGGATCGCGACGATGTGGGGCGGTTCGATCAGCCTGCGCACGCCGATGCTGTGGGCGATCGGCTTCATCTTCTTGTTCACCGTGGGCGGCGTCACTGGCGTCGTGCTCGCCAATGCGGGCGTCGATCGCGCCTTGCACGAGACCTACTACGTCGTCGCGCACTTCCACTATACGATGTCGCTTGGCGCCGTGTTCTCGATCTTCGCCGGATTCTACTACTGGTTCCCGAAGATGACGGGCTACATGTACAACGAGAAGCTTGGCAACGCCCACTTCTGGCTGCTGTTCGTCGGCGTCAATCTCGTGTTCTTCCCGCAGCACTTCCTCGGCCTGGCGGGCATGCCGCGCCGCTATATCGACTATCCCGATGCCTACCATCTGTGGAACCTGATCTCGTCGATCGGCGCCTATATCTCGTTCGTGGCGACGGTCGTGTTCCTCTACACGGTCTACGAAGCCTTCGCGGCCAAACGCCTCGCTGGCGACAATCCGTGGGGCGCCGGCGCCGATACGCTGGAATGGACGCTGCCCTCGCCGCCGCCGTTCCACCAGTACGAGACCTTGCCGCGCATTACCGGGGCCGATCATTGATGCCTGCGGGGCCGCTGTTCAGCGGCCCCGCATCGCACCGCGAATTTGTATTGAAGAGTTTCTCGTCAAATGAGTCTCAACCAGACGGCCAGTGTTGAGCGGATCGCCCTCGGCGCCGGCATCCCCGACTATTCCGCCAGCCTCGGCGACTATTTCGCGCTGCTGAAACCCCGCGTCATGTCGCTCGTCGTGCTGACGGCGCTGGCGGGTCTCCTCGTTGCGCCGGTGCATGTCCATCCGATTGTCGGCTTCGCCTCGATTCTGGCGATAGCGCTTGGCGCCGGCGCGTCCGGCGCGCTTAACATGTGGTGGGACGCCGACATTGACATGTTGATGGCGCGGACAAGGCTGCGGCCGATCCCCGCCGGGCGCATCCTGCCCAACGAAGCGTTGTTCTTTGGCCTGACGCTGTCGCTCATCTCGGTGCTGATGCTGGCGGTCGTCGCCAATTTGCTGGCCGCGGCGCTGTTGGCGTTTACGATCTTCTTCTACCTCGTGATCTACACGATGTGGCTCAAGCGCACGACCCCGCAGAACATCGTCATCGGCGGCGCCGCCGGCGCGCTGCCGCCAATGGTCGGCTACGCCGCCGCCACTGGATCGGTGACGCTCGACAGCCTCGTGCTTTTCGCCATTATCTTCATGTGGACGCCGCCACATTTTTGGGCGCTGGCTCTCGTAAAGTGCGGCGATTATGGCCGTGCCGGCATTCCGATGATGCCGAACGTCAAAGGCGAGCAGCGCACGAAGCGCGAAATGCTCGTCTATACGCTCTTGCTGGCGCCGCTTGGCGTTGCGCCGCGCTTTATCGGCATCGCCGGCGGCATTTACGCGGCGGTGGCCGTGATTGCCGGCGCGGCCATGATTGCGCTGGCGGTGCGCGTCACCCGCGTTCGCGATGAGGCCTCGGGCAAGAAGGCGGCGATGCAGATGTTCTGGTTTTCGATCCTCTATCTCTTCGCGCTGTTCACCACGCTGGTCGTCGAACAAAGCCTTGGCCTGATCGAAAGATTTGGCTTGTGAGGAACGCCATGACGGAGCGCCCGCCTGCCAACAGCATCGTTCTCACGCCCGAGCAGATGCGCAATCGCCGGATGCGCAATATCGCGATCGGGCTGGCGGTCGGCCTTCTCGCGGTGCTGTTTTACGCCATCACTATCGTCAAGATAGGGCCGGGCATTCTTCGGCCAGAACCGTAGCCGGGCATGAACGCGCGGGAAAGCAATTCTGCTTCGAAAAATAACCGCCGTGTTGCCGCAGTGGTCATCGGCGCAGTGATCGCGATGATCGGCGCCTCCTACGCCGCGGTGCCGCTGTATGCGGCTTTCTGTCGCGCCACGGGCTACGGCGGCACGACGCAGGTCGCAGCCCCGCCCGACGCGATGAAGGGCCAGCGCGTTTTCACCGTGCGCTTCGACGCTAATGTCGCGTCAGGCCTGCCCTGGAGCTTTGAGCCGGAAACGCCTTCGATCCGGTTGCGCACAGGCGCGACGGCGACCGTCTATTTCAAAGTGCGCAATCGCTCGATGCAGGAAACATCCGCCAACGCTGTCTACAATGTCGCGCCCACCCAGTTTGGCGTGTGGTTCGACAAGATTTCCTGCTTCTGCTTCAGCGAACAGCATCTGGGTCCGGGCGAGAGCGCGGAATGGCCGGTCGCGTTCTTCCTCAACCCGGCGCTGGAGCAGGAAAACGAGATGCGTAACATTGATTCGGTGACGCTGTCCTACACGCTCGAAGCGCCGCCGGCCTCGAGTAAAATCAATGCTTCGGCGCCGTTGAACGATACAACGCGCCCAAGACTATGACATCGTCGCCGTGCCGCCTTGACGGCGCGCGCCAAACGTAGCAAATCGGCTGGAATATCCGGCCGGAACGGATCTATGAGGGGAATTTGATGGCTGACGCCCACGCCAAGCCCAACCACGACTACCATCTCGTCAATCCGAGCCCGTGGCCGTTTGTCGGCGCGATCTTCGCGTTCCTGACGGCCGTTGGTCTGATCATGGCGATGAAGGGCATGGCGATCGGCACGCTCAAGCTCGGCCCTGCGCTGTTCGGTATCGGCTTCGCCGGCATTCTCTACGTCATGGCCGCCTGGTGGCGCGACGTCATCCATGAGGCCGAGACCGGCGACCACACCCCTGTCGTGCAGCTCAGCCACCGGTACAGCATGATCCTGTTCATCGCGTCGGAAGTGATGTTCTTCGTCGCGTGGTTCTGGGCGTTCTTCGACGCTTCGCTGTTCACCAACGAATCGATCCAGACCGCCCGCGTCGCCTTCACCGGCGGCATCTGGCCGCCCAAGGGCACGGAAGTGCTCGATCCCCTGAACCTGCCGCTGCTCAACACGCTGATTCTGCTGACTTCGGGCACGACGGTCACCTGGGCGCATCATGCGCTGCTGCACGGCGATCGTCGCGGCCTCAAACTCGGCCTGCTGCTGACCATCCTGCTCGGCGCCACCTTCACTGCGGTCCAGGCTTGGGAATACGCCCACGCGCCGTTCGCCTTCTCCAACAGCATCTACGGCGCGACGTTCTTCATGGCGACCGGTTTCCATGGCTTCCATGTGCTGATCGGCACGATCTTCCTCGCGGTTTGCCTGTGGCGCGCCAGCATCGGCCAGTTCACGCCCGATCATCACCTCGGCTTCGAATTCGCCGCCTGGTACTGGCACTTCGTCGACGTGGTGTGGCTGTACCTGTTCTCCTGCATTTACGTCTGGGGCTCGTGGGGCGCCGTGATCGAAGGCGCCAAGGGGTAACGCCAGCCTCTTGCTCGGGCGCCGCACC
>JAYUFK010000024.1:0-2651 GCA_043739325.1 Methylocapsa sp.
GATCCTTTTTCGTGTCCAGTTGAGTCGCAAAACTCTGGAAACCAGTAGAATCAATGTCGTGCGCCGCAGCAAGCAAAACACGTACCGGACAGTCGTGGGCTTGTCCCGGCCATCTACGCGGTTGGGCCATAGGCTCGGCTTTCAAGGGAAGAACCCACGGCTCGGCTGCGGACGGTTGCTACGCAATCGCCTTAGGATGGCCGACACAAGGCTGGCCATGACGGCGGTTCCAGCCCGGTGGGCAATGACGCTAATATTGCCCGTCCAGCGACGCCTCCAGAAGCGCGATCTCGTCCGGCGTCAAGTCGAACAGGCCGTAGACGATAACGTCAATCTCGCGTTCGGCGGCGCGGATTTCGTCGGAGAGGGATCGCACGCGCGCGGCGTTTTAGGCGAGCCAGGCCTCCCATTCGCCGCGCTCCTTGAGCGGGATTTCGGCGCGCAGCGCGCGCTTCACCTCGGCGCGGAAGGCGGCGAAGTCGAGGTCGTGCCAGTCGTGCAACTTGCCGTTGAGCTGGGAATGTTCCGGGGAGCTGAGATCGAGGATGCGGTGGCGGACGGAGGACTGGATGGCGAAGCGCTGGCGCGCGGAATCGGTGCAGGCTTGGCCGAGGGCGGCGAGGCGGGCGCGGGTGGGCGCGGGCATTTCGGGGATGGGGAGTTGGGAGACGAAGTCGGAACGAAGCCGAAAATAGCCTCCTCTCGCAATGTTTGTGACCGACGTTAGAAAGAACCAGGCAGAGCGACTGTTCAGGTAGGACAAAAGCTCGGCTTCGCCACGATCCAAGAAATAGCAAGTGTTGGCTAGAAAGTGATTGCCGGCATCGAATGTAAAGGGATTTTGAGCCGTTATGTCTTGATAGACAATCTTTGGAGCATCGAACTTCGGCTGATACGCCAACTGCGCCTGCTGCAATTCAAACCATTCCTGCTTCGTCGCGCGCTTTTCCAATTCCGGTTTGAACGGCGCCAGCCAATCGCGGACCGCCGGATATTTGTCGATATCGACTTTGCTCCTGGGCGTATTGATGAGCCACAGACCCTCCGGCTCGACGCGCCATCGCTTGACGTCCTCGCCGCGCAAGAACGGCTTCAATATCTCGGCCGATCTCTTGTCTGCTTTCAATAGGCGGTCATGCGTCGGCGCATCGATGACGAAGGCTTCGTTCAGGCCCGTCTTGATCCCGTAAAGCGGCTCGCCATACGCCTCGCCGAGCGTCCTGCGCCCCTTGGCGATCTTGTCGCGCAGATGCGCCAGCTCTTCATCCTCGAACCGCCAGGTGCCGGCGCCGAGCCGCGACAGGGGCATGTTCCGCGCGTCGTCGCCAAAGACCTGACCGAGTTCCTCCGGGGCCTCGTCCCTCACCGCGAGAAACGCCACCTCGGCGGGCGCGCCATTGCCCTTTCGCAAGGTCAGAATCGCCGGATAGGTCGTGACGCCCTCGAACACCTGCGTATCGCCGAAATCGACGACGGACTCGATCGAGAGCTTGTCGGTCAGAAATGTCCGCAGCGCCTCGCCGGACCCGGTGCGGAAGAAGGTCGAAGACGTGATGAAGCCGAGCCGCCCCATCGGCTTCAGCAAGCCGACGCCGCGCTCGAAGAAATAAGCGTAAAGGTCGGCGCGGTCGGCGGCGACGACGTAATGCCTCTCCAGATATGGCTTCACCGCCTTGATCAGCTCCATCCGCACATACGGCGGGTTGCCGATTACGACATCGAAGCCGCCTTGCGCGAATACCTGCGGAAAGGCCGCGCGCCAGTCGAAGGGGCGCGCCGTGAAGGCGGCGACCTCGATCAGGCTGTCGCCGACGCGGATCGTCGCTTCAAGGTTTTGCAGGCGATGGTCGCGCCGCGCTGTCTTGAGCCACAGCGACAGCCGGGTGATCTCCACTGACTCGGAATTGACATCGACGCCGTAAAGGTTCTTCGAGACAATCTCGTCGAAAATGTCGAAATCGAGCGCTTCACCCAAGGCCTCCAACGCCTTCTCGCTGCGCCCATATTCGCCCGTCAGCGCGTCGAACGCCGCCACGAGAAACGCCCCCGAGCCGCAGGCGGGATCGACGATTGTCAGGCCGCGCAAGGTCTCGAGATAGTCGCGCCAGAATGCGATCTGCGCGGCGGGTACCGCGTCGTCGCCCATGCCATGCGCGGCCCAGGCCGCGTCGAACCGCTCGCCCAGGGTGCGCAGGATCGTCTTTTCCACAAGAAAGCGCGTCACCATCGCCGGCGTGTAGACGACGCCTTCGCGCTTGCGCTTCGATACAGTCGGCGGCGCCTCGCCACGGCTTTCGGCGCGCAGCTTTTCGAGGTCGGTGATCGACTGCTCGAAGATGTGGCCGAGCACCGTGACCGGCACTTCGCGCCGGTAATCCCAATTGCCGAGCCCCGCGACCTCGCCGGCGAGGTTGTCGGGCAAGACGAGCGCATCAGCGACCGGATCGTGCGCGAATAGCCCGCCATTGTAAGGCCAGATGTTCAGCGCCGTGTTGCCGGCGTCCACGGCGCGGAACAGCGCGGCGAAATTGCCCCAAAGCGGCTCAGTGCCTGACTCGAAATTCAATCATGTTTGGCATTTCCTGGCGAGTCTTCGCATAATGAGGAATGCGAGAGCGGTTAGCAGCCAGGCGAGCGAAGATTCCATGGTC
>JAYUFK010000025.1:0-2630 GCA_043739325.1 Methylocapsa sp.
TGGGCGGGTGAGTTCACGTATCCGGCCGGGCGGACAAGATGTGCCGGCTGACGACCGGTAGGAAGGATTTTCCCAAGATTATCCACCGCCCCGCGTTGCCGGAGGTCTGCGGTGGATATCTCAGGTTTCGATCGAAAATATCTGTGGCGTTTCGGTCTATGATGTTCATCCTCCCCTCCTGCGTCAACGTAATGGTGGCTAGGGCTTGTTCGTGAAATTCCCTTCCCGTTCCTCGCAATTGAGCCTGGCTAACGAGCCCGCCGCAACGCCGGTGCGGCGCGCCCGATCGCGCGATGATCTCAGCGAGCAACTGACGCGGCTGACGCCCGCCGAGCGGAGCCTTCTCAGGCTGAAGGCGCTGGTCGGCGTGGCGACGAACAAGGGCGACTTCCTGATCCTTTTGAGCGGGTCGGGCCTCGCCTCGCCAAGCGGCGGCGCGTGGAGCTACGCCTCCGTCAACCCGATCCTGAACCGTCTCCTCTCGCTAGGGCTGTTGGCGCCGGACTTTTCGTGCGTCGAATCGCTTCGCCACCCGCTCGCGATCGAAATGATCGCCGCACCGGAGGGGCGCGTGGCCGCCGAGGCTGTACGCCGGTTGTTTCCGGCGCCGGCGTATCGCCGCTTATACTATTCGTCTTCCCCCCAAACGGATCCCGGCTCGACCGTCAGACTGCGGTTGGCGATCTACCAGAACGACGCCGAGGCGTTCCGCCTCGTGATCGACGAATGCGACAAAGCCTACCGCTTGGCCCCTGGCCCGCATATTCTGGAAGCGCTGTTCGCGGATACGACCCTTGACGTGTCCTGGCTCGCCGGTCTTGCGCCCGATCTTCAGTACCGACTGTTCTGGGTCAAACTCGCGCGCCTGATTGCGACGGGCGAGGTGAGCGCCGACCTGCCGGCCCTTCTGGCTCATTATCGCGACCACGAGAATGAGCCGGGTTACGCCGCATTCAAATGGGCGCTGCTGCACGTCGATATTCTGGCGGGCGAACTCGACGCCGCGAGGCGGAAAATTAATGGCTTGGCGGAGGAGGCGCCGGAGACCAAGCCGTACAACCGCCATCTTCTGCTGGCGTCCGTGGCGTTTCTCGAAGGCCGCAATGAAGAAGCGCTCGCGGGATATCGCGTTGCTCTGAAACTCTACAAGAAGGACGTCGGCAAGAGGAAGGTGTTTTTCGAGGGCTACAACGGATTGTTTTTCCTGCTGGCGCTGATCCGGGCCGACGATGCGGCGCTACATGCGGAAATTCAGACGCATCTGGACGCGACCCATCACGAAGACTCGCTGTTCGGCGCTGGCTTTCACGCCATTCAGGCTCTGCTGTTTCTGCTCAGGGGAATGGAGGCGAAGGCCCGAATCCTGCTCGGCGCCTTGCGACAAGGCGTCGTCCACGAACCGGTGTCGGCCGCGGTCCGCGCGTTGGTGGAATTCCTGGTCGATCCCGAATTGGCGAAGGCCTGGCTCAAGGACACCGAGGCGCGGTTCGCCGCGCTTGGGCGCACGTTGCCGCTGATCGCGCGGATTCATGCCGAAATTCTGGCCAAGCTCTCCGCCCGGCCCGAACCCTACGAGGACTTCCTGCGCGCGCCGCGGGACTGGGGCCCGCTGATCGCCTTCACCGAACTCATCGTGCTGCAACAGCCGTGGGAGCGCGGCTTCGAAAGTCTCGCCCAATTCCTGGGCGCGGGCGCGCCGGCGCCGGTCACGGCTCCCGTCGCGACAAAATCGCGACGGCTCGTCTGGTTCGTCGATCCCGAAACCAAGCAGGTCGCCGTGCAAGAGCAATCGGCCAAGGGCGCCGACGGCTGGAGTCCCGGCCGCAACGTCGCGATGAAACGTTTGTACGAGCAGGATCCCAAGCTCGACTATCTGAGCGACTACGATCGCCGGGCGTTGCGCACCATCGGCAAGACCTCCGCCGGCTACTACGGTCAGGAGAATTACGACTTCGACGCCTACGAAATCCTTTTGGCGCTGGTCGATCATCCCCTCGTGTTCGACAGCCGGCGCCGCGACCAGCGATTGGAATTCGTCGCCTACCCCGTCGAATTGGTGGCGAGCGAGCAGAAGGACGGCTACCGTTTCGCGTTGTCGCATCGGGCGACGCAGCCGACGGCGTTCCTGGAAGCGGAAACCCCGACGCGATGGCGCGTCGTGGACTTCGCGTCACGACTGCTCGCCATCCAGGACATTCTCGGCGAGGGCGGCCTCCTCGTGCCGCGCCAGGGCCGCGAGCGGGTGATGGCGCTGGTGAGGGTTCAGCATCCGAGCCTGCCGATCCGCGCCGAACTCGCCGACGCGGATTTGCCGGCGATATCCGGTCGGCCCGAACCCCTATTGCAAATCCAACCCATCGGCGACGGACTGAAAGTGACGATGGTCACGCGCCCGTTCGGCCCTGACGGTCCCTTCTATCTCGTCGGTCTCGGCGGCAAATCGGTGCTGGCGACGATCGACGGCGTCCGCCAACGCGCCCGTCGCGACCTCGACGGCGAACGCGGCCTCGCCGATGGGCTATCGGCCGAGTTGAGCCACCTCGAGGGCCGAGGATCGGCCGCCTACGAGTGGACGATCGAGGACGCCGGCTCGGCCCTGGAGTTTCTGCTGCAAGTGGGTCAGCATCGGC
>JAYUFK010000026.1:0-7303 GCA_043739325.1 Methylocapsa sp.
TCGATTTCCTGCGCGACAAAGTTCCCAAAAATTGGGCCGAGTTCTGCGACTCAGTCACAGACAACTTCCGCGTCATCAAACCCGGAGATTTTCGGGTCATGGCGTGAACCGGGTATACATATCGCCGGGCCAGGATTCATTGGCCTTGCCCGTCATCGTGGTCTCCTTGCCCTTGTAAGAGCCGGTCAGACCCTCGAGCACGGGGCGCACCCAGACGATTTCGCCGGTCTCGGCGCTACGCGCTTCAACGCGGCCGACAACGCCGAATTCACCGCCGGAAACACCGGTAATGATACGCGCGCCATTGGCCTTGGTCGGCACGATCAACGGGGCCGCCGTCGCTGAATACCCACCCTTGAAATCGTCGATTTCCTTCTTCCAGGCGAGCGTGCCGGTCTTGGCGTTCAGCGCGACGAGCTGGGCGTCGAGCGTGGCGAAATAAACCTTGTCGCCGTAAAGCGCGGCGCCGCGATTGACGACGTCGCAGCATGGCAGAATGCCTTCCGGCAATTTCGCGTCATACTGCCAGAGTTTTTCGCCGGTCTTGGCGTCAATCGCATAAAGGCGGCTGTACGAACCGGTCACATAGATCACGCCGTCGTGGACGAGCGCCTGCGATTCCTGCCCGCGCTGCTTTTCGCCGCCGAACGAGAACGAGAACGCTGGGACCATCGACTTGACTGTGTCGCGATTGATCTGCTTCAGCGGGCTGTAGCGTTGGCCCTGCGAGCCCAGGCCGTAGGTGAGGACGGAGGTCGGGGTGACCGCGTCGTTGAGAATCATTTCGTCGGTGACATTTCCAGCCTGCGCCGGGGCTGTCGCCGCCATCGCCAGGGCGATCGCCGAGACTGCTCCAAGTGTTATGCGTGCAAACATTGCATTTCCTCCACGTTGCGTCTCGCGCTGAAGCGAGTTCGCTATTCCAGTTGCCGCCCACTTCATCGCCAGACCACATGCCGGGCAATGTTTCTTCAACCCCACGGAAGTTCCGCCGGGCCAAATTTCCAGCGTTTATTGCGCGATCTCCGGCTTACGCCAGTCGACGCCGTATTTGGCGAAGATGCCAGCCATCTCGCCGGACGTCTGCAATTTACGCAGAGCGTCATCGACGTAGACGCCGAGGTCGCGCGAGTCGCTGCGCACCGCCACGCCGACCGACCAATCCGCCTTCATTTTCAGGCCGGTCTTGGGGTAGACGATCGCGAAAGGCCGCGCGCCGTTCTTGGCGAAGGACTGCACCGCCGAAGCTTCTCCGTAGAACGCCGAGACTTCGCCGCTCTCGAAAGCATTGGCGGCTTTCTCCGCGCTGCGTTGATGCACGACGTTGGGGATCACTTTCTGATCGAACACCGAAACGAGGATCATGTCGGCGAGCGTGCCGACATCGACCGCGACCTTGTCGTGCAGGAACAGCGACAAATCGAGCGCTTCCGCCGCCTTGGCCGGATCGACCGCCAGGGCCAGGCCGTCGATGTGATAGGGCGCCGCGACAACAACGCGATCGTTCTTCGCCTCAATGCGCTTGTCGTAGGGAACATGCATCATCACGTCGCCTGGCGCCGCGCCGAACACCGTGCCTCTCCAGACGCCATTGCGCAGATCGTCGTCGAGATTGTCGTCGGCGCGCAGCTCAAACAGGTCGAGCTTGACGCCCAACGACTTTGCGAGCGCCTGCGCGATCTCGACGTCGATGCCGAGATTCTTGCCGTCTTCGACCCAGGAATACGGCTTGTAATTCGAATAGACGGCGACGCGCAGCGTTCCAGCTTGGCGCACGGTATCGAGCGGCCGCGCAAAAATCTGTGCCTGAGCGCTAAGCCCAACGCAGAACGCACCGACCGTCAGGGCACTCATTCGCCGTCGTAGCGCGAGTCGAGATAGGTGCGGATCGCCCACATTGCCTCCTGACTGAGAATGCCCTCGAAGGGCGGCATTTTGGTCATTTCGTTCTGGATGTAGCCGTGGCGGATGCGGTTGATAAACCACGGGTCGCCGGCCTCGGCCTTGTCGAGATAGCGAAGGTCGGGCGCCATGCCGCCTGATACCGCCTGCAAGCCGTGGCAGCGCGCGCAGTTCTGATTGAAGCCGGACGAGCCAATCTTCGACGCGACGGGATTTCCACGAAACGGATTGGTCTCGCGCCAGTCAGGGCCGAGCGGATCGAGGCCGGTCGTATCGACGGGTTGCGGCGTTACATCGCCATGCGCCATGGCGTGGCCCGCCGCCGCGACGAGGAAGGCGGCGAGGAGCGCCGCACCTATGAAAAAGCGATTGATCTTCATGGCGCTTCTGCCCGGATAAATTCTTCTTCCCGTGTCTGTAGCGACGCGCCGGGAAGCTGAGTATTGTACTTTCGTCCCCGTCCTTGCGACTTGTTGAACGACTGGCGCGCGTGCGAGTTTCAATGCTGACTCGGCGTTGCGCCCCTTGACGCGATAGGGGCAGGCGATGCGATTTTGGACAAAGTGTCTTATGCTCGCGGGCGCCTGTCTGCTCGCCAGGGCGCCGGTCGTGCTGGCGATGGAAACCAGCGAGGATGAAGCCGGCACGCTTAATCCGCAGGAACTCACGCTCGACTATTACGCGCGCCAAACCAACGCCGCGGCGTTCGACCCCAAGATGTGTGTTTACGACTACCCCGCCGCCAAGATGGGCGACCATGTGTTGGCGCGGGGTATCTTCGAGCGCTGCTCCAAGGAGGGCGTGCTCGGCGCAATGCCCTGGATGGCCTGGACAGCAGAGAACGGCTACGATCACGCGTCCGATCCCGTGAAGGCGGCGGAGTGGGATCGCAAAGCGGCGGACGCCGGCTACTCAATCGGCCAGTTCAACTACGGGCTCGATCTGTTGCGCGGTCATGGCGTGCGGCGCGACGAAATTCTTGGACGTTCTTATGTCGATCGCGCGGTCAAGCAGGGCGATTCAAGCGCCGTCGACCTCGCCGATCACGGCTATGATCCGGAAGCGGTGACGCCTGACGCGGACAAGGATCGCTATCGCAAGCCAATGTATTGAGACGTTCGCGTCCGCCTTGGCGCTCTAACGAGTTAAGAAGAAAGTCCGCCGGACCGAAGTTGCCTGTCGGGCCGGCGGAATATTTTTCAGAGCTTCGCGGATGCGTAGCTGGTGACTTCCATTCCGATGCAAACTTCGCAAACAACCGGTGTCGACCAGGCCATCAGGACCTCCCTAGAGTTTTATGACGCCGACAATTCGTAAATTGCCGCGACAATGATTGTTACCGCGACCGGTTTGTGTTTCCTATAGTACCAAGGACCCAAAGCCCGATCGCTCGGGGACGCTGATCCAGCGCAATGGAACCGCGCGGCGCCGGGGTATGGCTAGGCGCGAGATTGCTCAAACATCGAGAGACTGCAATGGCCGAACATACGCACGCGATTGTCTGGATCGACCACAAGGAGGCACGGATCTTTCATTTCAACGCCGAGGATGTGGAGCGGCTTGTTTTGCACCCGCATCATCCGTCCCGCCACATCCATCACCATGCCAATTCGATTGGCAGCGGCCATGCGGCCGAGGATCACAAGTTTCTGCAAAGCGTCGTCGAGGGTATCGGCCCGGCTAGCGCGGTTCTCATCACTGGCCCGGCGAACGCCAAAACCGAGCTGGTGAAGCATATCGAAAGCCATGCGCCGGCGCTGAAAAAGGCCATAGCGGGCGTCGAGACGCTCGATCATCCCAGCGACGGCGAACTCGTCGCCCACGCCCGTCGCTATTTCCACGCCGACCACCAGATGCCGCCGCGGGCGGGGTGAGCGGGAAGAGGGAGTGCGCAGGCCCTCCTACGCTAAAGCTTCGGCTGGTAGCCGTCGCTAAAGTTTCGTCGGGCTTACTGGCGTAAGCCAGCTGAAGCTTTTGCGAAGGCTGGCGGTGGACGCAGTCCAGCCAAACCAGTCTCCGTGGCTCAAATTCCCTGGTATCAGGGAAAAATGCAGGGAACTTATCAGTTTGAGCCGAATCCGGCGGTTTTTGGCGCCCGCTCTCGCCCGGATTTCCTAAGGTTTTCGTCGAAATTCCCTAAGCAATGGAGCAGGGAATTATTTTCCGGTTGCAGGGAAATGTTTCAACGCTTCAGGGATTCTCAAACCATCTTGCTGCCCCAACGAGGCGAGTTTGCTGTCCTCGGGAATCGTTCGGCCGCATATCGATTGCCCGGCCAACCAAGACCTTGCGCCGCCAGGCGCAATCGTTCCTCAGTCGTCCAGAAGTCAGGGTCGTCACTTTACTCAAACGATTGACGGACGGCAATATTTGCTCCCCCGCTTTGTCGAGGGACGAAGAAAACTACCTCGCAGCAGCGATGAACGGTCTTTTATCCACACACCCGCTAATTCGCTCGCAACAATTCATTAACGATTCTGTCCCACCTTGAGGATCATTTCACAGGACGGCTAAGTCCGCGAACTTGCGATGCATAAATTATATTTATCGGAAAGTGCGATGAAATATTTGCTATCCGCGATCTCGCTTTTTGCGTTGTTGAGCGGCGCCAATGCGTCCTACTACTACGTTGCCGCCAGCGGCAACAATTCTGATAGCGGCTCGTTTGGCCACCCTTGGCAAACTCCAACGCGCGTACAGCAGCAGGGCTTGCAACCCGGCGACTCCGTTGCGTTCAATGGGCCGGACACATTCACCGGATGCTTGACTGAAACGGGCGGATCAAACTGGTTCGGGACTGCAGGCAATCCGATCACGTTGACAAGCTATGGAGCAGGACAGGCAACTCTTACACCGAACTGCGCACCGTCTGGTTCGTTGGGCGGAGTAGTAAATTTCGATAAGGCCGATGGTGTGCAAGTCATAAACTTGCATATTCTTGGCGACGCAGCCGGTAAGGTCAGTAGATGCATATCATTCACCAACTCAGATATGACAGTTTCACATGGGTCTATCTGGATTCAAGGTAATACATTTAACACTTGTCACGATGGCGTAGACACAAATTTTGGCGCTTACATATTTTTCGATCCGAGCCGCAGCGGTTACAAGACGGGGTTCTCGCATGTTACGATCCTGAACAATGACGGGTTCGGTTTGAATGGCCCGATGAGCACGGATGATAACGGCATGACTGGTTGGGGCTGTGGTGCGAGTGGCGCGCATTGCATTCAGTTTGATAACGTGCAGGGCAATCACTTCTACAACATTGGCGGTAAGGCGACCGGCATTGGTGGCAGCGAAGCCAACGGGATCTTGTTCGCGGGCGCCAATTCAGGCGTCGCGCTATTCAACAAGCTCGACCACAACGGCGCGAACATGGCGAAGTGCGGCGACCAGTATCAAATCTGGACCTATGGATCCGATAACGTCACCGTTAGACATAATGAAGTCGATCACAACATAGCCGCGGGCGGTTGTGACGGTGGCGCGTTCGATGCTGACGGGTACTCAAACAATGTCTGGTTTGAGGAGAACTACAGTCACGATAATTACGGTCCGGCGTTCACATTCTACAGCGCAGGAACATGGGGAAATCCGCCCAACGGCTACCGCTGGAACATCTCCGAACATGATGGATTCGGAACAAATTACGCAGTTGAGTGGCAGCCGGGCAGCGGCGGCGCAGGGATCATGCATAACAACGACATCAACACGACGATTAGCGCCTATAACTCTGCGCTCCTCGTCGCAGGCGGATCGAAATGCCCACGGGGCGATTCGATCTTTGCTAATAACAATGTCGTCGTGAGCGGATTGAATTCGCGCATGGCGATGATTGAATTAGGTTGGATCGGCAATCCATGCTCATACGGTCCGACATTCACCCACAATAATTACTACCGCCCCGACGGTGCGAGGATGTGGTTCCGCAATGGTTCTCTGGTGACCGGGCTTACCGCTTGGCAGGGCATCGCGCCCGGGGGCGACACAGGCGCGCTCAACGCCAATCCCGGGTGGACCAGCTTCACCGCGGATGAGACCTGTTACTTAGCTTATTTCGGTTGCCCCGC
Organism: Methylocapsa sp.; assembly: GCA_043739325.1. GTDB lineage: Bacteria > Pseudomonadota > Alphaproteobacteria > Rhizobiales > Beijerinckiaceae > Roseiarcus. The sequence goes on from JAYUFK010000026.1 coordinate 5,976, forward strand.
GAGTTATTCAACCATCGCCTCGGCGATAACTGCCGTGGGAGCGAATTTGGCGGTTCCTCCTTATAGTCTACTGACCATGGGAACACATGATTTCTATAATGGTTCGGTTGGCGCAACACTTAGCATTGGCGCCTATAATGCTTCAGGCACGATCAGCGCCATTGAGACAGGGTTCCAACTGAGCCGTGGAAGCGCCGATCCAAATATTTGCCTGCAACTAAAGTCCGTCGAGCCCATCGCTTTTTGCGCTAAGTAAGGTCCAATTTCTTCCCCTCCTTATAAGAAGGTGCGCCTTCTCCCTGCGGCGAGGGCCGCCTTGTTTTGAGCCGTGAGACCGTGATACTGCGCAGCTAGCCCGTCTTATTCGCGGCAGGGTGTGAACTGGCTGGCGAGCATAGCTTAAGATATTGATTTCATGTATGGTTTGGTTGTCTATTCCGACCATTCACGCTTTCACATCGAGCCACGCCCGCCATGACCGACGATAGCCTTCTGCCGTTCTCGTTTCCAGCCGCGGCGCGCAAGAAAATTACGGCGGCTTTCGATGGCGGACGCATCACTTCGGATGCGGGCGTGATGCTGCTGGGCCAGGCCGAGCGGCGGCTTGGTCTAGCGGACAAGCTGGCTCGCGTCATCGCAGATATGCGCAATCCCTCGGCGGTGACGCACTCCGTGAGCAGCATTTTGCGCGCCCGCATTCTGGCCATCGGCTGCGGCTATGAGGATGGCAACGATCTCGATCATCTGCGCAAGGGGCCCGCCTTCAAGCTCGCCTGCGGGCGCTTGCCTGACAGCGGGAAAGACCTGTGCTCGCAGCCGACCATGTCGCGCTGGGAGAATGCCCCGACCTTGCGCGAGATAATCAAGCTTTTTGAAGATCGGCGCGCGCATCGTCGAGACCGCAAGCCGCGTCAGACTCGCCCTTGCTTCCGGCTGCCCACAGGCCAGCCTGTTCCAGAAGCTAGCCGGCGCCCTGCAGCCCGCTGGCCCCCGATTGGCGGGGCAAACGCCCCGTTCACCCGTCCCATCAACCCCAACGCGTGCAAAAAGTCCCGATCGCTCCAGCCGCAAAGCCGCGCAACAAAGACCCGCACCTGAAAACCATCAGAGCGCACAAATCAACGATTAATCAGGGAACGGCGAATAGGACGGGCTATAGATCTTCTTTATGAGCGCGGCTAGCCACACAGCATGGGTCGGATGACATTGATCACGGGCGCGGAGCGGCGTCGACTTTGATGGGGTGGACGCCCCCTGCTCTCCGGCATCCAGGCGCCATATGGTGGTCGTCGCTGAACGGCCACAGTCGAGAGGAGACGTCCACATGC
>JAYUFK010000027.1:0-19584 GCA_043739325.1 Methylocapsa sp.
TTCCCAAAAATTGGGCCGAGTTCCGCGACTCAGTCACAGACAACTTCCGCGTCATCAAACCCGGAGATTTTCGGGTCATGGCGTGAACCGGGTATAGAATGGAATTGTACAGGCTGAGCGCCTCGTCGTGCTTGCCGATCTTCCGGCACTCCTCGGCGAGCGCGGCGCGGTTAGCGATCGTATCGGCAACGGCGAGATTATCAGTGAACTGCTGGTACAGGCGCGTCGGCCGCAATGCGCGTCCAACCTGACTTTGCAACTTCTGGCCCTTGTAACTTCCCAGCCATTCCGGCGCGAGTTCCACGAGGACGTAGGCAAGCGAGCCAAAGCCCGGCAGCATCAGGATGATATAGGCCCATGGCGAAAACCGGCCGGTTTTCGCGGCATGGATGATCAACACGATATCAAGGGCGCCGAGGATGACGAATATCGGCATGAACGGTCCTGAATTACAGCCGCCATCAATCGGGGCGGTTGCCGATCGCGGTGGGGCGCGCGCGGACAGTCATTGCAGAAACAAGTTTACCATCTGTTGTCGGAATAATAGCGCTATGGCAGCGCGGGCGCCATGGGGGCAATCGCGCGCGCCGGGGCCGGCAGGGCCGACTTTGTTAACGGCAGCGTCACAATCACCCGCAGGCCGGGATGGTTGTCCTCGAGCCGCACGCTCCCCGCGTGCATGCGCACCACCGCCGCCGCCAACGAAAGCCCGAGACCCGAACCGGGGCGCGAGCGGGCCCCCTCCAGCCGCACGAAGCGATCGAGAACGCGCGCCCGGTCCGCGGGGCCGACGCCCGGCCCATGATCGCCGATGGCGATTTCGACGTCGCCGCCAATCCGCCGCACATCAAGGTTCACCACATATGAGGACGGCGTCTGAATTTGCGCGCCCGGCGCGGCGAGCGCCAACATCGGCTCAGGCGCGCCATATTTCAGCGCGTTATCAATGAGGTTGGCGACGGTCTGGCCGATGAGTTCGCGATTGCCAAACAGCCGCAGCCCTGGCTCAATACGGACGCGCAACGCCACGCCGGCTTCCTCGGCGACGGGTTCGTAGAGTTCGGCGATGCCGTTGACAGCGGAACCGACGTCGAACTCGCTCATGCCCTCGCGCCCGCCGCCCGCCTCGGCCCGCGCGATCATCAATAGAGCGTTGAAGACCTTGATCAGCCCGTCGGATTCCTCGATCGTTCGCTCCAGCGCGGCGCGATAGGTCCCTGCATCGCTCGACGCGCGCAGGGCTTCCTCCGCATGATTACGCAATCGCGTCAGCGGCGTGCGCAGATCGTGGGCGATATTGTCGGAGACTTCCCTGAGACCCGCCATCAATTCGCCGATGCGCGCCAGCATGTCGTTGAGATTGAGCGCGAGACGATCAAGTTCGTCGCCCGATCCCGAAACCGGCAGGCGCTGCGTCATGTCTCCCGCCATGATCGCCCGCGACGAAGTGCTCATCGCGTCGATACGCCCCAAAACGCGCCGCGACACGAGCAACCCGCCCAGCGCGCCGAGCGCGGCCAGAAAGATCAGCGAGATCGCCAACGCGTGGATCATCACCGCGCCGATGCGCACCTTGTCGCGCAGATCGTGGCCGACCAGCAGGTGAAAACCGCCCGGCAGCACAAAGATGCGCGCCAGCGCACGCCGGCCGGGCGGCGCCGCGTCCACCGTGTCATAAGGCGTTTCAACGAAGCCGGGCCTATCGAGCACGCCGGCCGGCAGGCGCGCGACATTGCCGGCAAGCGGCTCGCCGGCGGGGCTGGTCAACAAATAGAGCGAAGAGCCGGGCTCGCGCGAGCGTTCGTCGATGATGACGCCAAGACGGCGGATGCCGCCCTGATCGTATTGTTCGGAAAGGCCGGTGGCTTCGGCCTCGATCGTCTGCGTCATTTCCTGATCGACGACGGCGGTCACCTGCCAGCCTACGATGCCCAACACTATGCCCGAGCTGACCGCGCTGAGCGCGAGGAATGCCAGCGACAGCTTGAACGCTGTCGTGCGAAAGAGCTTACCGAGCGCCATCACGGATCATGTATCCCGCGCCCCGCACGGTGTGAAGCAAGGGCGTGGCAAAATCCTTGTCGATCTTGCCGCGCAGCCGCGACATATGCACGTCGATGACATTGGTCTGCGGGTCGAAATGATAGTCCCAGACCTGCTCGAGCAGCATTGTGCGCGTCACCACCTTGCCGACGTGCTGCATGAGATATTCAAGCAGGCGAAACTCGCGCGGCTGCAGAACGATCTCTCCGCCGGCGCGCGAGACCTTGTGCGCGAGACGGTCGAGTTCGAGATCGCCAAGCCGCAGCAGCGTCTCCTCGCCGCCGCCCTTGGGCCGACGGCGGGCCAGAACTTCGACTCGCGCGAGGAGCTCGGAAAATGCGTAGGGCTTGGCGAGGTAATCGTCGCCGCCGGCGCGCAGGCCCTTGACGCGATCGTCGACCTGGCCGAGCGCCGACAGGATCAGCACCGGCGTCTCGACCTTCTGCGCACGCAGAGCGCCGATTAATGACAAGCCGTCCATCTTCGGCAGCATGCGATCGACGATGGCGACATCATAGGCGCCGTCATGCGCGAGGTCGTAACCGTTCAGCCCGTCGCCGGCGCAGTCGACAACATGGCCGACCTCGCGGAAGGCTTTTGTCAGATAGGCCGCGGCGTCGCGATCGTCTTCAATGATGAGGATGCGCATGGATGTCATATAGCGTTTCTCCTCGCGTCGGCGAAACCCAGGTTGAAAACGCGAAACGGCAGGCCAGGCGGGCTCCTGACCTGCCGCTCGTGAACGGCTTCGCGTCGTGTGGGGGTGGAGCGCGAAGCATGATAGGCCCGAGGGGACGCTGGGCCTATCTCTCGTCAGGTCGCCGACTGCGTCGACAAGGCGACAAATCGGAAGTTCTGACCTGATTTGACCCGCAGCAGCAGGGCCTTGCGGCCATCTGACTTGGCTGCGTCGAAGGCGGCGGAAACCTCGGCCGGGCTCGCCACAGGCTTGCCGCCGGCATCGAGGATGACGTCGCCGGCCTGCAAGCCCTTCTGCGCCGCGACGCCGTTGGGATCGACTTCGGAGACGAGCACGCCGTTCTGGCCGCCGCGCGCCGCTTCAAGCGTGACGCCCAGTTTGGCGAGTTGGGTCGGCTCGGAAGCCGGCTGCGACTTCGTCTCCAGCTTGGCGTCTTTCTCGCCAGGCATTGTCCCGAGCGTCAGGCCGATGGTCTGCGCCGCGCCGTCGCGCACGATGCCCAGATCGACATGCTTCTTGGGGCCGAGCGCCGCGATCTTGCGCGCCAGTTCCTTGGGATCGGCAACCGCATCGCCGTTTACCGCAGTGATGATATCGCCCGGCTTGACGCCTGCGGCGAGCGCGGGCGAGTCCGGTTGATCCTTGGCGACAAGCGCGCCGGTCGTCGACTTGGCGTTCAGGCTGTCGGCGAGATCCTGGGTGACCGGCTGAATCTCGACGCCGAGCCAACCGCGCGCCACCGAGCCGTTCTCCTTCAGCGCCTGCACGACATTCTGCACGACGTCGCTGGCGATGGCGAAGCCAATGCCGACGCTGCCGCCCGATGGCGAGAAGATCGCGGTGTTAACGCCGACGACTTCGCCCTGGTTGTTGAAGGTCGGACCGCCGGAATTGCCGTGATTGACCGGCGCGTCGATCTGGATGAAATCGTCATACGGACCCGAGCCGATGTCGCGGCCGCGCGCCGAAACAATGCCCGCGGTAACTGTGCCGCCGAGGCCGAACGGATTGCCGACAGCGATGACCCAGTCGCCAACGCGCGGAGCTTGGGAGGCGAAGGTGACGAAGGGATAGTTGCCGCCTTCATTGACTTTCAGCAGCGCCAGATCGGTCTTGGGGTCCGTGCCAATAACCTTGGCCGAGATCGTTTTGCCGTCCGTCGTGGTGACGTTCACTTCGGTGGCGTGATCGACGACATGGTTGTTGGTGACGATGTAACCGTCAGCCGAAATGAAGAAGCCCGAGCCCTGCGCCATCTGAGTGCGGGGGGCATGGTTCGGCTTCATGCCTGGCATCCCCGGCATGCCCTCGCCGAACTGATGCTGACCCTCGCCGAACTGGCGGAAGAATTTCTCCATCGGGCTGCCCGGCGGGAAGCTCGGCATGTCGCCATCGGCGGAAGCGTTGTCCTCGGTCACCTTCACCTTGACCGAAACCACTGCGCCCTTCACGCGATCGACGACATCGGCGAAAGAAGCGGGACCGGCGGGAGCGGCGCTCGTCGCGGCCAATGCGGCGCCGGGGGTGAATCCGGGGTTTTCAAGAACTGCGCCGCCAAGGGCGAGAATGGCGACCGCGCCAAGCAAGGCGGCGCGGAACGAGGGGCGACGAGTGGATTTTGCGTTGAAATCGGACATGAAACAGCTCCAGACTTTTTGTCGAGCCGGGCTGTCGATTGCCGGCTGTGGACGTGCTGTTAAATTGCGCCGCGCTGGCTTGCTTCGTGATGGCCGGAGCATGAAAGGTTTGTAATCTTGGGGCGAGGCGTTTCCGCTTCAGGTCTTAGTCGGCTCCTCGCTGAGGACCCGCAGCCGCGCTTCTTCCTCGGCGCTGAGCGCTGGCGCCGCGACTGGCTTGCGGCGCAGGGCGAGGACGATCGCCAGGCCGCCGAGCGCCAGCGTCAGCGGCGCGCCAAACCACAAAAGCAAGGTTTCGAGCTTGAACGGCGGGTTCAAGAGAATGAAATCGCCGTAGCGCGATACGAGGAAATCGCGCACCTCCCCGTTGCTCTCGCCCTTGACGATTCGCTGACGGATCAGCACGCGAATGTCTTTGGCCAGCGTCGCGTCGGAATCGTCGATCGACTGGTTCTGGCAAACCATGCAGCGCAGCTCCGCTGAAAGGGCGCGGGCGCGCATTTCGAGCGCGGGGTCGGCGAGCACTTCATCCGGCTGCACCGCATGCGCGAGCGTCGCGCCCAGCAGCGCAAAGACAATCAGAACGAGCCGCACGCTATTCATCGCTCAGCTCGCGGTCGCGGCGCCGGCCGGCGTGCGCGCTCGCGCCCGCACCGGCGCGCCAAACCGCAAGCGACGATCAGCTAGCGAAAGGCCGCCGCCCAACGCCATCAGACAGGCGCCGAGCCAGATGAATGTGACGAGCGGTTTCCAATACAATCGCACTGCAATCTTGCCGTCCGCGCTGATGTCGCCAATCGCCGCGTAGATCTGGCCGAACCACAACGTCGCGATGCCTGCCTGCGAAGTCGTCATCTGCCGCGACGCGAATGTTCGCTTGGCTGGCTCGATCGTGGCGACAATCGTATCGCCAGAGCGGATCGTCGCGGTTGCGACCATGTCGCTATAATTCGGGCCGACGCGTGGCGCGACGGAATCGATCGTGACGAGATAGGGCCCGACGTGACGCGCCTCGCCAAGGTTGGTCGAAGCGATCACCTCCGAGCCGAAAGCCGACGCTGCGAGGCCGAGCAGCGTGACGCCGACGCCGATATGCGCGAGCGCGCCGCCCCATGCCGAGAGCGGCAATCCGGCCGCGCGAGCGAAGGCGCCGCCCATCGCAACGCCCGGCCGCCAGATGCGCGCGGCGAGCTCGCTGAGCGAACCGATGATGATGTAGATCGCGAGGCCCGCGGCGATGGGAGCAAGCACTGGGCCGCCTTGCTCTATCGCAAAGAGAAACACCGAGGTTCCCAGCCCAAGCAGCCCGGCCAACGTCAGCCGTTGCGCGACGCCAAGCAAGTCGCCGCGCTTCCATGCGAGCGACTGGCCGATGGGGACGATGAAGCAGAGGATCAGCAACAGCACGCCGCACGTGAGATTGAAGAACGGCGCGCCCACAGTGATCTTCTCACCGGTGAATTGCTCGAGCGCCAGCGGATAAAGCGTGCCGAGAAACACGCCGGCGCAGGTCGTGGTCAGGAACAGATTGTTGAGCACCAACGCGCCCTCACGCGAGACCGGCGCGAAGATGCCGCCCTGGCGCAACAACGGCGCGCGGATCGCAAACAGCATCAGCGAACCGCCGATGAATAGCGCAAGGATCAGCAGGATGAACACGCCGCGGCGGGGATCGCTGGCGAAGGCGTGCACGGATGTGAGCACTCCCGAGCGCACGAGGAATGTGCCGAGCAAGGAAAGCGAGAACGCCAGAATGGCAAGAAAGATCGTCCAGACTTTCAACGCATCGCGCTTCTCCATCACCGCGACGGAATGCACGAAGGCGGTGCCGGCAAGCCACGGCATCAAGGAAGCGTTTTCGACCGGATCCCAGAACCAGAATCCGCCCCAACCCAGCGTGTAATAGGCCCAGTACGAGCCCATCGCGATGCCCAGTGTGAGGAAACACCAGGCGACCAGCGCGAACGGCCGCACGAAGCGCGCCCACGCCGCGTCGATGCGCCCTTCGATGAGGGCCGCCGCGGCGAACGAGAAGACAATCGAGAAGCCGACATAGCCGAGATAAAGCATCGGCGGATGCACGGCGAGGCCGAAATCCTGCAGCACCGGATTAAGATCGCGCCCCTCGAACGGCGCCGGATCGAGGCGCGCGAACGGGTTGGATGTCATCAGGATGAACAGCAGGAACGCGATCGAGATCAGCCCCTGCACCGCCAGAACGTTGGCGCGCAATGTCGGCGGCAGGCCGCGACCGAAAAGCGCGACGATGGCGCCGAACGTCGCGAGGATCAGCACCCACAGCAGCATCGAGCCTTCGTGATTGCCCCAGACGCCGGAGATTTTGTAGATCGTCGGCATCGCGCTGTGCGAATTCTCCGCGACATTCAACACCGAGAAATCCGAGACGAGATGCGCGTGCGCCAGCGCCGCGAACGACACGGCGACGAAGATGAACTGACCGATCGCGGTGGGCACGGCGACGGCGCCCAATGTATTGTCGCGCACGAACGCGCCCCAAAGCGGCACGATGGCCTGAATCAGCGCCAGGGCGAGCGCCAGCGTTAGCGCGTAATGGCCAATCTCGACAATCATGGTTTGGCGGCTCCCTCTTGCCAACGGCCCTGCTTTTTCAGCGCGTCGACGACTTCGCGGGGCATGTAACGTTCGTCGTGCTTGGCGAGCACAGTGTCGGCGCGGAACTCGCCGGGTCCCACCAGCACGCCTTCGGCGACGACGCCCTGCCCCTCGCGGAACAGGTCCGGCAGCAGGCCGACATACGAAACGGCGATGGTCGTGGAATTGTCGGTTACGGCGAAACTGGTTTTCTGGTCCGCGCCTTTTTGCACTGAACCCTGTTGGACCAGACCGCCGATGCGCAAGCGCGTTCCCGCCGCCACATGCTTTTCCACGATCTCGGTCGGGCCATAGAAGAACACTATGCTGTCCTTTAGCGCATAAAGCGCCAGCGCGGCCGCGCAGCCGACGATTGCCAGCGCCGTTCCGATGAGAGCGAGGCGTCTCCCTCTGCGCGTCAAGATTCAACTCCCAATTCCAAGCTCCCTGGCCAGCGCATCAAGGGCCGGCGCCGCTTCGGCATGGCTCGCCAGCGCTTTACGCGCCTGCGCCAGCGCTTCCCTAGCTTTGCCGTCGTCTTGCAGGACATGCCAGGCGCGAATAAGGCGCAACCAGCCGGTTTGGTCGTCGCCGTTTTGCGCCAGACGCGCGGCGAGTCCTTCGACCATGCTGCGTATCGCGGTTTGCCGCGCTTGCGGGTCCATGCTGGCGATCGCCGCTGCCTGGCCGTCGGGCTGCGCGGCCGGGGCCTTCGCGCCGAGCAGCGCCAGTCGCTGGCGCATCGCCTTAGTCCAAATTTCCTTAAACGGCAGATCGTCGTCCAGCACCGACTGATAAAACTTCACCGCCTTGGCGACATCGCCGTCCTGTTCGGCGGCGAGGCCGAGATAGACCCGCGCCTTGGCGGCGTTTGGATCCTTAGCGTACGAAGCTTCGAACGCGGTGCGCGCCTCCGCCGTGACGATGCCGCCGGCGATCGTCACCAGCGCCTCGCCGTAGTCGGCGCGCAGGACCGGATTGTCGCCCAGCAGGCGCAACGCTTCGCGGTAAGCCCTGGCCGCGTCCTCGTAGCGCTCCATGCGCATGTAGCCGGGCGCGATGACACGATAGCCCTCGCCGTCGTTGGGCGCGGCGATCAGATGCTTCTCGATCTTGGCGACCGACGCTTCGAGAAAATCGGGATTTTTGGGATCGTCGGCGCGGGCGGTTAGCGGTTGATCTTCCGAACTCGGGCTGCCGAGCCGCGCGTACAGGCCAAGCGTTGCGAGCGGCACGAGCGCGATAATGATTACAGCGGCGACGCGGCGGCGAAAACGGGCCGCGTCGGCGTCATCGACAGGCGGCGCGCTCTCGTCGGCCGCGGCGATCAGGCGGCGTCCCGCTTCGGCGCGAGCCGCCGCGGCCTGGTCCGGCGGCAATTCGCCTCGCTCGACATCGCGGTCGATTTCCGCCAGTTGCGCTTGATGGAAGGCGAGCGCGGTGTCGCTCCTTGGCGCGCCACCGGAGCCGCGCGACAGCGGCCACAGCGCGCAGAAAGCCGCCGCGCCTGTCATGACCGCGAAAATAACCCAAAGCATCAATCCGGCGCCTTTGTCATCCTGTATGCCGCGCCGGCGCGATGCCGGCGTTTAACGTGTGGTTATTATCGCATGATTCGTTCACAAACCTCTCCCGCGACCGTCTTGAGGAACATCAATCGCTTGCCGATCGCAAGCGCCGGCTAATCCGGCGAGGGCAGACGTAATGTCGCACGCAGGCCGCCAAGCGGACTGTCCTCCAGCAGCAGGGAGCCGCCGTAGATCGCGGCGAGGTCGACCACGATCGACAGGCCCAGACCCGAGCCGGGCCTCGATTCATCCAGCTTCTGGCCGCGCAGCAGTGCGGCTTCGCGCGCCTTGGCGTCGAGGCCGGGGCCGTCGTCATCGATGCAGACAACGAAACTGTTGCGGTGCGACGCATCGGCCGGGGCATCGCGGAAGGCGCTGACATCGACTTTTGTCTTGGCCCATTTCCCGGAATTGTCGAGCAAATTGCCGACCAGATCGGTCAAATCCTGACTCTCCCCGCGAAACCGCAAGCCTTCGGGCGCGTGCACCGAAAAACTGATGTCGCGGTCGCGATAGACTTTCTCGAAAGTTCGCACCAGGCTTTCGATGACAGGGCGAACCTCGGTAGCGACCCCCGCGGAGCCGGCGCGCGCCGCCGCTCGGGCGCGATCGAGATAGAACGTCACCTGACGCCGCATGATCTCGGCCTGCTCGGCAACCTTGCCCGCCAAGGTCGGGCTGCCCGCATCTGCTTCGTTGAGAATGACGCTCAGCGGCGTCTTCAATGCGTGGGCGAGATTGCCGACCTGTGTGCGCGCCCGCTCGACGACTTCGCGATTGGCGTCGAGCAGCAGGTTAACTTCGCCCGCCAGCGGCGCGATGTCATGCGGAAACGCGCCGCTGATATGCTCGGCCTCGCCGCGCCGGATCGCCGCGACGCCCTCCCGCAAATCGCGTAAGGGGCGCAAGCCAAACCGCACCGCCAGCGCGGTGGAGCCCAGCAGGGCGACGGCCAGCAACAGGAATGTCGCGGCGAGCGCGATTTCGAAATTGTCGATCTGGCCTTCGATGACTTCGGAATTCGCCGCGACCTGGATGAGGTAGCGCCCCTGTTCGCCCGCGTCGATCTCGCGCTCGACCATGCGCAGAGTATGGTCGCCGGGGCCATTGACATAACCGCTGTGCGTTTCACCGGGCTGAACCGGTGTCCCGGCGGCTTCAAGGCGCGGCAATTGCGTCGCGAAAAGTGAGCGTGAACTCCGGATATCCGATTTCTCGGTATCGAGCCGGGTAATTTGCCAATACCAGCCCGAGAACGCCAGCTCGAATTGCGGATCGATGAGCTGCGTCGGCCCGCCGCGCCCCTCCTCGCCGCTGACCGCGACATTGGCGACCAGCGCCTTGAGGTACACGCCGAGCCGTTCGTCGAAGGCCGCTTCCGCCGAGCGGGCGTTGATCGCGGTCAGGCCCAACCCGGCGACGATGAGGATCGTAAAGCTCCAGAACGCCGCTGAAATGAACAGGCGCGAGGCGATCGACTGCGCGTTGAGCGCCTTAAGCATTTGAGATCACTCGTGCGCCGGCCTTTGGCTTCAACGGGCGGTTTTGGCGGCTGGCGCCGGGGCGGTATCGCCCTCGCCGGCGATGAGGTAGCCCAGACCGCGGACCGTCTGGATGATCTCGACGCCGAGTTTGCGCCGCAATCGACCGACGAAGACCTCGATCGTATTCGAATCGCGATCGAAGTCCTGATCGTAGAGATGTTCGACGATCTCGCTGCGCGAGACGATCCGCCCGACATGGTGCATGAGATACGAGAGCAGCCGGTATTCATGGCTGGTCAGCTTGATCGCCACGCCATTGACGGTGACGCGGCCGGCGCGCGCATCGAGGCGCACCGAACCGGCGACCAGTTCGCTCGTCGCGTGGCCGGTGGCGCGCCGCAACAGGGCGCGCAGGCGGGCCAGCACTTCCTCCATGTGAAAGGGCTTGCCGACATAGTCGTCGGCGCCCGCGTCAAATCCCTGAACCTTGTCGCTCCAGCGATCGCGCGCCGTCAGGATCAGAACTGGCATCCCGCGCCCCGCGCGGCGCCAGGCTTCCAGGACCGCGACGCCGTCGCGCTTGGGCAGGCCGATATCGAGGACAACCGCGTCATAAGGTTCTGTGTCGCCCAAAAACCAACCCTCTTCGCCGTCAAAGGCCCGATCGACGGCGTAACCGGCGCCTTCGAGGGCGGACACGATCTGCCGGTTGAGATCGCGGTCGTCTTCGACAACAAGCAGACGCATGCAGCTCCTCAGGGTTTTGGCGGCGCCTCGCGCGCATTGTGCGAAGGGATGCGCTTGCCAGTCACCGCGCTCATCATGACATGCACGACACGGCCGTCACGATGCAACAAGGTGATCTCATACACGAATTCGTCGCCAATTTGGCAAAGCCGGGCGCGCAAGGCTTCCGCCTTCAGGTTGGCGCTCGCGGTCTTCAGCACGACAAACGGCTCGAGCAGATGATGGGACTTGATTTCCTCCCGGGTTTCATTCTCCGCGATGCAGATGCGTTTTGGCGGCGCGGCCGGCGCGCTGATCATCGGCGCAGCTTCGGCGGCATTGGTCGAAGCGCCCGCGCACGGGGCCATCGCGACAAGCGCCAATAATAAGCAGATGGTGTGTCGAGGCGCCATGAATCGAAGATTGTCTGTCGCGGCTGAATAGGGAATGAATAGCCTAAACCGCCGATATGACAATGGATTGGCCAGACGCAACCTTTGGGGTTGACCGTGGCGCGCCTTGCCGGCGCGTCGCGAATGCGGCTATCCCTCGCCCGTGCCCGCACTTTTCCCGATATTGACCGCCAGGCGACTGCGCCGAACCGCCTTCGGCCTCGTCGCGATGGCGTGGCTTTTCCCGGCGGCGGGTATCGCGCTGGTCGGTCCGGCGCGCGAAGATCCGGCGCTTGTCAACCATGTTGTCGTGGTCCTGATCCGCGGCGGCGGAAGGGCCGGGTTCTGCTCGGGCGTCGTGTTGGGGCCGAATGTGATCCTGACAGCGGGACATTGCGTCAAGCCGCTCAAAGACATGCGGATATTCTATCGCGACGCCTCGGGCGCGCCGGTGTTTGCGCAGGTACGGGCAGTTGTGCGGCATCCCCAGTTCAAACCGGACGCAATCGCCCGGCGGGTCGTATCGATCGATCTCGCACTGATCGAGACCGCAACGCCGATCGATCCGCGCTTTACCGAGATGGAACTCGATGGCAGAGGGGAAACCGCGATTGGCCAATCCGTTTCGGCCGCCGGATTCGGCGTCGGGCGCGAGGGCGATCAGAAGAGCGCTGGCGCTTTGCGCAGCGCCAACCTTGTTGTTCGCGTGCCTTTGTCGAAAGTGCTGGTGTGGGCTACAGACCCGAAGAGCGCCGGAGCCGGGGCCTGCGTCGGCGATTCCGGCGGACCAATCCTGTCGGGCGATGGAAAGAAAGTCCTGGCTATTATCGCTTGGTCGGAAGGCCAGTCGGGCAGTCATTGTGGCGCGCTGACGCAGGGCATTCTCGTCGCGCCGGCCCGCGACTGGATACGCGCGACCATCGAGACGTGGCGTCGATAGACGCAGACGCACCGCCCGAATGCCCGAAAAATGAGTGCATTGCCCAACGCCGTCGCGTTGCCAATTCGCCACACTGTACGCCAAATCGCGCCACAATCAGAATTTGCTTTGGCTAAACGATTGAGTGTGACGGTCACCAAGACCATTCAGTTTGCTTATATTCCGTGAGTATATTTGAACAAATTTGCCAATTAATTTCGGCACTTGGTCGAAAGCAAAGAAGAACTTGGCGATATCAAAGAATAAACAGAGCAGCTATCCAGTAAATCGGGCCAAAATTCGTTGTCATATAAGCGTCATCGCGGCATTTTAACCAGCAGCACGCCGTTTGCTCGCGAAGGAAACGGCAGGAACTCTCTCGGGGAACAATTGCGGGCGGCCAATGGCGTCGTCCGGACGACAAGTCCGCCTTGAGCTCGAACGAGCGGAGTGCGGCAAGAAATGGGCGAAGCGACGCTGTTGTCGCGGGTTCAGTTAGATTTTAAGGGGCGAGTAATGAAGTTTTCTGGTTCAATTCTTATGGCTTCGGCCGCAGCGCTTGTCGCCGTCAGCGCGCAAGCGGCGGATTTGCCGACCAAGAAGGCGGCTCCGGCTGCTGACTACGTCAAGGTGTGCAACGCCTTTGGCGCAGGCTTCTTCGTCATTCCGGGGTCCGACTCCTGCATCAAGCTTGGCGGCAGGGTCCGCTACGAGATGAACGAGCGTCCGAAGGCTCCCGGCGGCAGCGTCAACCAGTGGGCTTACAACCTCGCTGGCCAAGTCTATCCGCGTGACGCCTATTACGAGCGCGCACGTGAATTTTTCAACGCCGATGTTCGCAGCCAGACCGGCTATGGCGAGCTTAAAGCGTACATGAGCATGCGCTTCAGCCAAGACACGTTGCCCTCCGGACCGTTTGGCGGCGGCAAGATTGCGCTCTCGAACACAGCGACGACCGGCATCAAGCAGAACGCTGGATTGTTTCAGGGTCTGCCGAGCAATAGTTTCTATATCGACGCGGGCTACGTTCAGTGGGCGGGCATTACGGCAGGTATCGCGCACTCGTTCTACGATTTTTACACCCATAACTATGAAATCGAAGATTACACGTTCGGCGGCTCGGATCAGCCGATTACCTTGTTCGGTTACACCGCGAAGGTTGGCGGCTTCTCGGCGTCGGCCTCGGTTGAAGACCCCGCGGCTCGACGTGTTGGCGACTCGACCGCGGATATCGGCACTGCCCAGAACAATCCGAAGAACGCCACGACTGCCGCGTATTTGACCTACGGCGCCGTCAAGGTTCCGGAGATCGTCGGCAACGTGCGTTTCGACGCTCCTTGGGGCGCGGTGCAGGTTTCGGGCGCGCTTCATGAAGTGAACTCGGCTCCCATCTTCGGCTGCAGCTCGGCCGGATCGGGCGGCATCAACTGCGGCAACGTCGGCGACAAATACCGCTTGGCTTTGGGCACAACGCCCTCCTCCGTCTGGGGTTTTGCGCTGCAAGGCGGCGTGAAGGTCAAGCTTGACGCCATTAGCCCGGGCGACAGCGCGACGGTTCAGGTGTCTTACGCTCAAGGCGCCATGAACTACGTCAACGGCGTGAACTACTATAACGGAACGGCGAACGTCTACAGCAACGGCTTGAGCATCGGCGTACCGGTCAATGACGCATTCGTTCTGCCCAACGGCTCGATCGCCCTCTCCAAGGCCACCGGCGTGTTCGCCGGCGTCCAGCATTACTGGGCGCCGACGGTTCGCTCGGCTCTGTTCGGGTCATACATGCAGATCACCAACCCGCTGGCGGCTCAGTTGCTCACCGCCGGCGCGGATAACGCCAAGGTCTGGGACATCGGCTTCAACACCTTCTGGTCGCCCGTCAAGGCGATCGATATCGGCGCGGAGGTTGTTTACACCGACCTCAAGCTTTCCGGCGCCAACAGCCTGCTGACGGTCTCGCCTTCGTGCGCGGCGAACGTCCCTAACACTTGTCGCAAGAACACCTATCTGATCCCGTCGAACAGCAACGACTGGCGCGGCCGTCTCCGCCTCCAGGTTACGTTCTGATCGTCAACCAGATCGAACCGCTAAAGAAGACCGGCCCCGGGCAAAACCCGGGGCCTTTTTTTTATGGTTTTACGCGCTTCCTCGGCGTCTGGTTCGGCCATTTGACGATGCGGTCTGGCCAAAGCTCAACCGGCATGTCGAGTTCGCTGGCGGCGACGCGCCCGCGCACCGAAATTCCCGCTTCATGGACGGTTTCGCTCGATCCGGAAACCAGCGGATGCCAAGATGCCAGATCTTGGCCCTCGGCAACCAGCCGATACCCACAGGTCTTGGGCAGCCACGACAAGGAACGGACAGTCTGGGGGGTCAATTTGATACAGTCGCGAACCCGGCGCCGGCGATGCGAATAGTCCGTGCAACGGCAGGTTTTTCCGTCAAGCAGCCGGCAGCCTAGATCGGTGAAATGGATTTCGCCAGTGTCCTCGTCTTCAAGCTTGACGAGACAGCAACGTCCGCAGCCATCGCACAGGCTTTCCCACTCGACGGTCGACATTTCTTCAAGCGCCTTTGTGCGCCAGAACGGCTCCTCCAAATCGGGTTTTTTTGTCACATTATTCCCTCATCAGACGCGTCCTAGCATGGAACCCTTCTCGTTGCTTGGTTGGCGCACGACTTGCCCTAAAAACAAACGCGCTGCGAAACGTCCCATTTTGAAGCGACGCAGCGGCTGGATCTGTTGGGATTTGCGTAAACCCGGTATGAAAAAAAGTGCCGCTGTTTGATATAACCTTGATTAAATTGCCTGACGCGGCAGAGCTCCCGGAGCGGACGTGGCGACAAAGCCGGATTTTGCAATCCTACGAAAAGCCGCGGGACGCGCGCTGCGGGCGTTCGACGCCTGGATCGATTCTTCGCTGTTTTCCGCCAAGCAGCGATCCGCCGCCGCCTACGAGGCGATTTCGGCGTTGTCCGACCGGTTCCATGTCGATGGGACTGCCAAGGTCGCCGTCGAATTGCTGTGCGAGGGCATGACCTGGGGTCTCGCGGGCGCGGTGTTCATGCTCGCGCTTGTGCAGCCGGCGTTTCGCTTGACTGGCGACGATGAATGGCTGCGCCGTCAGGATCTGGCGGTGACATTCCTTGATCGCTACGGCGCCGAAGTCGGTCGGCGCGGCATCAAGCATGACGACGCCATTCCGTTCGATCAATTGCCCGACCACTTCATCAAGGCGGTCCTGGCCACCGAGGATCGGCGCTTCTTCGGCCATTTCGGCATCGACGTGGTCGGCACGTTGCGCGCTCTTACAGTCGACGCCAAGGCGTCCGGCGTGGTTCAGGGCGGCTCGTCGATCACGCAACAGCTCGCCAAAAATATCTTTCTGACCAACGAGCGTTCTATCCAGCGCAAGATCAACGAAGCCTTTCTGGCGATCTGGCTCGAACATCATCTGAGCAAGAAGCAGATTCTCGCGCTGTATCTTGACCGCGCTTACATGGGCGGCGGCGCATTCGGCGTGCAGGCGGCATCGCAATTTTATTTCGGCAAGTCTGCTCGCGACATCAATCTCGCCGAGGCGGCAATGCTGGCCGGCCTGTTCAAGGCGCCGACAAAATATTCGCCCGACGTCAATTTGCCGGCCGCCCGCGCGCGCGCCAACGATGTCCTCAGCAATCTGGTGGACGCCGGCTTCATGACCGAGGGCCAAGTCTATCCCGCCCGGCGCAA
Source organism: Methylocapsa sp. (assembly GCA_043739325.1). Taxonomy (GTDB): domain Bacteria; phylum Pseudomonadota; class Alphaproteobacteria; order Rhizobiales; family Beijerinckiaceae; genus Roseiarcus. The sequence goes on from JAYUFK010000027.1 coordinate 15,813, forward strand.
TCCGGCGACGCCGGTCGAACAGAGCGGCCTGACGGCGCCGAACTGGTATCTCGACTTCGCCTATAACGAGATAAAGAATCTCGCGGACCAAGGCGTGCTAGGCGACGAACGCATTTTGGTCGTGCGCACGGGTCTCGACACCGCGCTACAGGCGAAAGCTGAGAGCGTGATCGAGGACATGCTGAGGGTCAACGCGCCGGCGTATCACGCGCATCAAGCCGCGACGGTTGTCGCCGAAACCAACGGGCTGGTGCGGGCAATGGTCGGCGGTCGCGACTACGGCGCCAGCCAGTTCAACCGCGCCACCGAGGCGCTGCGCCAGCCAGGCTCGTCGTTCAAACCCTTCGTGTATCTGACCGCGCTGCTGACGGGAAAATTCCACGCCAACACGATCATCGATGGCTCGCCCATCTGCATCGGCGACTATTGCCCGCATAATTTTGGCGGCGCGACGGCCGGCTCGCTGCCGTTGCTTAACGCGCTCGAACAATCGCTCAACACCGTTGCGATCAGGCTCTCGGTGAAGATCGGCGAAGTCTACTGGCCGCCAAAGCTGAGTTATCATCTCGCCAAGATCGCCACCCTTGGGCGCTCCAAGATCGTCGAAACCGCGCGCGCGATGGGCGTGACGACGCCGCTCGACGACACCGTCTCGCTGCCGCTCGGCGCCGACGCTGTTCATATGATCGATATGGTCGCGGCTAACGCCGCTTTCGCCAATGGCGGCAAGCGCGTCGTTCCGTTCGCGGCCGTCGAAATCCGCAATTCGCACGGCGATCTTGTCTACACCCACGAATCAAACGCGCCGGTCCCGGCGCAAGCGATCCCGGCCGACAAGATCGCCGAAATCAACAACATGCTGAAATACGTGTTGACTGACGGCACAGGCCGCGCAGCGCAAATCCCCGGAATCATCGCGGCCGGCAAGACCGGCACGACCAGCGGCTTCAGGGACGCCTGGTTCAACGCCTTCACTGGCAATCTTGTGTGCAGCGTCTGGTTCGGCAATGACGACTATACGCCGATGGAAAACATGACAGGCGGCACGCTGCCGGCGCAAACTTGGAAAGCGATCATGGCCTACGCCCACCAGGGGCTGGATATCAAACCGCCGTACGGCGTCGTGGCTCCGGTGCCCGCCAAGGGCGGCGAGATCGCCGCGGTCGGCGCTGCGAAGAACGGCGCGGGCCTTGTCGAAGTAAGCCACGACCGGTCGGCCTGTCGCGGAAGGCGGGACAAATCATTCTCGAGATCGGCGCCCTCGCGCGCGATGCGCATGCCGCGAACGCAAATGCGATTTCGCCGGCCAGCGTTGCGACGCGAAGCCCCGGCGAGCGCGGCATAACAGTCATTGGCGCCGGGACCGCCGTGCAATAGACCGATAATCGCGAATCCGCTCTCATTCTTTTGGGGCGGCTGGTAATCGCGGCTTTGGGTTCCCTGGTGACTATTCTGACAAAACTCATTGTGGCCGCGCTGATTGGCTTAGGCCTCGGTCTGTGGAGCGCCTCGGCCAGCCTGAACAATGGCGGCATCTTCGATGTGACGAAGATTGGCGTCTGGCGCGTTTCACCGCGCGCGGGCACCCCCGAGGCGGACCCATACACGCGCGCCAGTCTGGAGCGGAGCGGCGAGATTCCGCTTGGCCTGGGCGAGGGCCTGCAATTCATCGCCCGCTCCGACGAACAGGGTTCCCCGTTCAACGTCGGATGCGTTTACCAGGTCGGCGTCAAGACGCCGCCGGCGCGCTACTGGACGCTCAGCGTCGTCGACCGGAAGGGCTTTCCGATTGAAAATCCGGCCGGGCGCTACGGGTTTCGCTCCAGCGAAATCCTGCGCGAGTCGAACGGCGATTTTCACATTGAGGTCGCCGCCGCCGTGCAGCCCGGCAACTGGTTGCCGATCGGCGGCGGGGGAAGTTTTCAACTGGTTTTGCGTTTGTATGATTCGCCAGTCAGCGCCACGGCGGGCGGTATCGACAGGTCCGCGCTTCCAGCAGTCGTTCGAGAAAGCTGCTCGTGATGGGCCGGCCAAAGCTCGGCGACATCGCGCAGATCGCAATCTACGCCGCGATCATCGGCGCGCTGGTTCACCTCGTGACGATCCTCGCGATTCCCTCGCTGGCGATGCGCGACGCCTTTGCCCGTCTCGCCCCGTTGGGGCCGGTCAACGCAACGATCGCGCTTGAGCGTCCCGGTCCGCTCAGTCGTCAGACGCCTTACGGCGACCCGGCCATCGCCAGCGCCTTCTGTCGTTTCGATCTCTCGAATGGCCCGGTGCGCGTGAAGGCCCATTTCGTGCGCTCCGGTTTTGCTTCGCTGTCATTTCATACCCGGACCGGAAGCGTGTTTTATGCGCTGACCGACAAAGCCGCGGTGCGCGGACAGCTCGAAGCGCTTATCCTGACGGCGGCGCAGTTGCGAGTAGTGGCGGCCAAGGACAATGAAGACGAACCGTCGCAGGAGTTGCGGATTGTGTCGTCAACGGACGAAGGCTTTGCGCTGGTGCGGGCCTTCAGCGAACAGCCGGGGCTTTACCCGCAGGCGCAGGCCGACGCCCTTTCGCTCGTCTGCCTGACCGAGCCTGTGACAAAATGATTCGTTCGGCGTCTGGCGATGGACAGGCGAGACGTAAGGCGCGATGCTGCGGACATCCGCTATCGAAAGGCGCCAGGGGAGGATCGCTTCGCCGTGACGACATTGCTGATCACGCACCCCGCAAGCCTCGAACACCTGACGGGCCCCGGCCATCCCGAACGCCCCGATCGTCTTCGCGCGCTTGAAGCGGCGCTGAACGATCCCGTCTTCGAGCCGCTCAAACGCATGCGGGCGCCGCTCGTGACGGAGGCCGACCTCTATCTCGCGCATGCCGCCGACTATGTGACGGCGGTGATGCAGGCCTCGCCGCACGCGGGTCTGACACGGCTCGATGCGGATACTGTGATGTCGCCGGGCACGCTCGAGGCGGCGATGCGCGGCGCTGGCGGCGCGCTGCTGGCGGTCGATGAAGTGATCGGCGGACGCGCCACCAATGCGTTTGTCGCGACCCGCCCGCCCGGTCACCATGCCGAGCGGGCGACGCCGATGGGATTTTGCTTCTTCAACAATGTCGCGATCGCGGCGCGTCACGCGCAAATGGCGCACGGCGCCGACCGTATCGCAATCGTCGACTTCGACGTCCATCACGGCAACGGCACGCAGGCGATCTTCTGGAACGACGCCAATGTGATGTATGCCTCGAGCCATGAAATGCCGCTGTTTCCCGGCACTGGCGCCAAGAGCGAGCGCGGCGCTTACAACCAGATCGTCAACGCGCCGATGCGCGCTGGCGACAACGGCGAAGTCTTCCGCGAGATGTTCGACGCCGTCATCGCGCCGCGCCTGACGGGTTTCAGTCCCAACCTCATCATGATATCCGCCGGCTTCGATGCGCATCGGCTCGATCCGCTCGGAAATCTCCAGTTGGTCGAGGCCGACTTCGCCTGGGCGACGCTGCGTCTGATGAAGATCGCGGAGCGTCATTGCGGCGGTCGAATCGTGTCGGTGCTTGAGGGCGGCTACGATCTCGAGGGAATGTCGAGTTCCGCCGCCGCGCATGTCGAAGCGCTGATGGGCGCGTGAGACCACCGCAGCAGTGTGAAATGGCGGGCGGCTTGAACTTCAGCCAAATTCGCACATCTTAGAGCCTGACCGAAAATTCATTGACCGGCCTCGTGGCGTCTGAATCCTTGGGTTTGCAACAACACCGAGGAGATTCGCGATGCCATGGAACG
>JAYUFK010000028.1:0-2626 GCA_043739325.1 Methylocapsa sp.
CCCCAGCGGTCCGGCGCGGTCGAAACGCCGCCGGCGGGGAATACGACGACGCAACCGCCGCGCTCCAATAACGCGCGGGCGGCGGCGCGGCTTTCAATATTGGTGCGGGTCGCCTCGTTCGTGCCGGCGAAATCGATCGGCAGGATATGGTCGTGCACTTCCCTAGCGCGCATCAGCACGGCGTTGGTCAGCACGACGAAATCGCGCCGCACCTGCTCGATCAGCCAGGAGATGACGATGCCGTCGAGCACGCCATAGGGATGGTTGGCGACGATCACCACCGGGCCGGTGGCGGGGATGCGCGCGAGCGCCTGCGCGTCGTAGCGCACATCGAGATCGAGCTTACGCACCGCGGCGGCGAAGAAGCTTTCGCCCATACGCGGATTGCGCTGATTTTCCAGATACATCCGCTTCAGCTTGGGCTGCCCGGTGGCGCGCTCGACAAGCCGAATCAGGCTGCGTTTGACCGGCGGGTCCGAAGGGCTGGCGTAGCTGAACAGGTACTTGTCCATGCCGCTGTCATAGTTGGGAATGGTGACCGAGCCGTGACGGCCGATCCCGTGACCTATACGGCGGCCTTGCGTCTTTTGGCCAAAGCGTCGAATTCCTGAAGCTCAGCGATCAGCGCTTCGAACTCCCGCAGCGGCACCATGTTGGGGCCGTCGGAGGGGGCCTTGTCGGGGTCGGGATGGGTCTCGATGAACACGCCGGCGACGCCGACCGCGACCGCCGCGCGAGCGAGTACGGCCACGAATTCGCGCTGCCCGCCCGAGGCGCCGCCGAGCCCGCCGGGCTGCTGCACGGAATGGGTGGCGTCAAAAATCACCGGCGCGCCGGTCTGCGCCAGAATCGGCAGCGCGCGCATGTCGGACACCAGCGTATTGTAGCCGAACGAGACGCCGCGCTCGGTGACGAGCACGTCGCCCGCGCCCGCGTCGGTGAGTTTCGCCACGACATTCTTCATGTCCCAAGGCGCAAGGAACTGCCCCTTCTTGACATTCACCGCCCGCCCCGTTCGCGCGGCGGCGATGAGGAGGTCGGTCTGGCGGCAAAGGAAGGCCGGGATTTGCAGCACGTCGACGGCTTGCGCGGCCAGCGCGCATTGCGCGATCTCGTGCACGTCGGTCAGCACGGGCAGGCCGAGGCTGTCCCGGATTTCGGCGAACACGGGCAGCGCGGCCTCCAGCCCAAGCCCCCGCGCGGCCCCGCCCGAAGTGCGGTTGGCCTTGTCGAACGAGGTCTTGAACACGAGGCCGATTTGGCGGCGCGCGGCGATCTCCTTCAGGGCGCTGGCGACTTCGAGCGCGTGCGCGCGCGATTCGAGCTGGCACGGGCCGGCGATGAGCGCGAGCGGCAGGTCGGCGCCGAAGATGGCGGCGTGCGGGCCGCGGCCGATGCGGACGTGGGGGTTGGGGGGCATGGGGGCGACTCCGCTTCAGGGGACGTTGAATCGATCTCGTCAGACAATCATTTAGTCAAATACTATTCTGGGAGATCGCCCTCATCCACTGCGTCTATCCATTCGAGAACCACGTCTTGGTTTTCATTGATGATAAACGCGATAATCAAAGCCGGAATTCTCCCTTCTATAGACCTTGTTGTGACGTATCGAACCCGAACAAAGTCGTTCTCGATTAACGGAAAACCATATGGGTCGCTCGAAAGCGCCTCCAAAATTGGGTCCAACGCCTCATCGATCAGCCTGTAGCCACCGAGTTGATCTACGAACCCGGCGAAATCGGAGCCCTCAATAATATTGCGCATTCTACCGCGACCGCAATTTTTTCGCGGTCGCAATTTTCATGAGTTTACCCTTTGTATTGGCCCCGAGCGGACCGTCGTCCAAGTACGAAAGCTCGTAGGGCATATCATCCCCATTTGCTCTCGTGCTCCAAGCTACGCCGTGTGACCGGTCACTAACTTCACGGCCGCTAAGATTCCAAAACCGTTCAACTGCGTGATCAAGATATGACAGGTCCGCCGGGCTGAAATTACGTAGCGATGGCACCGCCAAAGCACGCGGCCTGCGTTCGTCGAATTTCAAGACACGGGCGTTTTCTATAGCGATTTCGTGGTCTCTTATCATCTCGTTCAGCAACGGTCGCATCTCGACCGGCGCAGGGCCGAACTCCAATCGTTGATAGGGGCGCCCTGTTACCGGTTGCGCACGCTCGGCAAATGAGTCAAAATCAGCTATCCACAGTATTTTATTGAGTTTGGTCAACCCAAAATACGGCGCATCGACGCATTTTTGGCAGACGTACAAAATCGCCTCGCGCAGCCGATTCTGCCCCCCGGGCAATTCAACCCGGAAAGTCAATTTCGACGATTTGTCGAGCGCTAACGGCAATGTTCCATCCTACCCCGAAAAACGAATTTCAGCGCGCTTACTCTACGCATTTCCCGCAGAATCTTCAAGGATTTTACATGAAATAGCCCCCTCAGACCAGCCGCGCACCTCTTCGTACGCGTGGGTTTGAAACTAACGAGAATTGCGCCTAAACGTCCACCCCAAGAGCAAAGCCTGACGAGGACGCCATGAGCCGGGAGCCCCGCGCCCCTTTCCGTTACATCGCCCACCCCGCGCCGACCTCGGCCGAGGCGCGCGCCGAGAAACTGCGCGATC
>JAYUFK010000029.1:0-7268 GCA_043739325.1 Methylocapsa sp.
CTCAAACTGACCCGATCGTGGCCCCTGAAAAGTCCCTTTTGGACGATTTTGAAAAAGCGATCTGTCGCATGCTAGAATTTCAGGTCAGGCTCTTAGCCACTACACCGGCCAGATCACCCACCACATCGCCGCCGACATCGACGCCGAGCGCGATTCTGTTTCCGCCGATCTCGCCAGCGCCGGCAAGCTCGAAGCCGTCTACGAGACCAGCGGGATCGGGCCAACTGTCCGCGCCCGCAACGGCGGCGGCGACCCGTATTTCACCGACGGCGAAATCCTGTTCTCGCAGCTGGTCCCGGGTTGCGATAGCAAGGCCAGCGGCCCCGTCATGCAACTGCCCAATCCGCCGGAGATTTCGATGAAGAACTGGATCTGGCGACAGGCAAAGTGGCTTTGGCAGGCCCTAACCTGAGAATACGACGGTCTTGCCGCGGTTGAGCAGCACGCGGTCCTCAAGCACATGCGCCAGCGCGCGCGATAGCACGCGGCGCTCGATGTCGCGGCCCTTGCGCACAAGATCGTCGGGCATGTCGCGGTGGCTGATCGCCTCGACGTCCTGCTCGATGATCGGGCCTTCGTCGAGATCGGAGGTGACGAAATGCGCCGTCGCGCCGATCAGTTTGACGCCGCGGTGATGCGCCTGATGGTAGGGCTTGGCGCCCTTGAAGCCCGGCAGAAACGAGTGATGGATGTTGATGCAACGGCCCGAAAGCTTGGCGGCGAGACCGTCCGACAGGATCTGCATGTAGCGGGCGAGAACGACGATATCGCAGTTGGCGTCGCGCACGACTTCCCAGACCTGCGTCTCCTGCTCCATCTTGGTCTGCTTGGTGATCGGCAGGTGGTGGAACGGGATGTCGCCAAAGTCGATATGGGCATAAGCGTCGCGCGGATAGTTGGCGATGATGCCGACGACATCCATCGCCAGTTCGCCGCTGCGCCAGCGGTACAACAGATCGACGAGGCAATGGTCGAAGCGCGAGACGAGGATCAGCACGCGCTTGCGCTCGGTCGAAGCGCGCAAGGTCCAGTTTATCTGGAACGGCGCGGCGATCGCGCCGAAGGCCTGCTTGAACGCCGGCGCATCGGCCGCCGCGCCCGCGCCGTTAAACACAACGCGCATGAAGAAATTGCCGGTCTCGGTGTCGTCGAACTGCTGGGCGTCGAGAATGTTGAACCCGCCTTCAAACAAGGCGGAAGAGACCTTTGCGACAATGCCAGGGCGGTTGGCGCAGGACAAAGTCAAGACGTGACGATCAGCGGACATGGATGGGATGGCTCTGAGTTTGGGAGAAATCGGCTAGGCGACCCAATCAGGCGAAGTCAGTCCAAATAGCAACCCCCGCATGAGCTCGAAGCGGCGGAGCTGGCGACGCCGCCTTTACCGCGCGTCGAGATGCCGGAGTGCGTCGCGCATCGGATCGCTCGCGACATGGATCATGCCCTCCAGCGGCTTATCGAATTCCAGGATAAGGAAGATGGCGGAGGTGAACGATAGCGCGCACAGGACGATGGTCGCGTAGACGACAGCGCTGCGTGGCGCGATCAATCCGAAAACGGCAAAAACAATCGCCCACAGGATGTCATCCCCATCAGCAACGGCCACGAGACCGTGTCGTGGACGGTCTCGATCAGCAGCCGGCGCTGCTGCAGCGTATCGGTCATCCGGGCCTGAAGAATATTGGCGAGCTGGCGGTGATAGGAATCAGGCGGTTCCAGCCGCCGAATCGCCACGTCGGCATCGACGAGCAGCGCGCCGAGTTGCTGGCGCTCGATCCCCACAGTATCGGCAAAAGTTGGATAAGCTCCCGATGGGCGCGGCTCATTGCGCCAGGTATCGGCGATCGCGGCGGCGATGTAGGCGCGCAGCTTGATCCGAATCGGCGTCGCGTCGTCGCCATATTCGCGCAGCCGCGTATCAAGTTCCGTGACTTCGCCGGCGAAAACCCGCAGCCGCGTGTCGAACGAGGCGAACGACGATTTCACCGAAGACGTGACGAGGCTGAGCACGAGCGCGGTGAATGTGACCAGGAGGAAATGACCAGCCGGACCGCGTCAATCGTATCGCGGCTCCTGTGTCGCTCCTTGAGGATGCCCTGAAGAAACACGCCCAACGCGCTGCTTGCGAGCAGAACGATCATGACGGCAAACACCAGCCAAGTGTCCGACATCGCTTATCCTCTGCTGTCCGGAAGTGCTTGGAAAAGCTCCGGCAAGAGCCCCTCAGTCGGCGCCCCGTACGACGCCGGGGATGCCATTCAAGCGATAATCGCGACTTCCACAAAGAAGTGGTGCCAGGAAAGGAGCCACAACTGGAACATAAGTATTTGATAAGTCTAAAGAATAAATACAGGTCAACCGATGGTTACCAACAAAAATACCAACAATCTATTTTGCTGCGAGCAGATACTTGTGGACGACGCCGGGCATGTTTTCGATACGCCGCAAGGAGAAGTCCCGTCAAGCACGGACGTTTGACCACCGCCGCACGCAACTCTCAAATATCCAGCAAGGGACGCCGCGCGTCTAAAGCTCCACCTTCCGCGCCTTCCGCCATCCCGCCATGCCAGATTGCCCCTGCGCCCGATCTGACACAGCCTGCCCGCCAACGGCGTCGCACCCGCGCCGATCGCACCCAACCCCCCTCGCGCGCGTGCGCGTGTTTTTCGCGTGTCAAGTCAGGCCGATCGCCGGTAGTGGGTCCGTTTAAATTTACGAGCGCAGTATCTGGCGGATATAGACGAGGCTACCCCCTACGAACGCGAGAAACGCTGCTTTGGCAATCAACTCATTGATATACCTTTCCGTCACATACGCGTTGTTGTAATTCCAAAATCCGGTGCCGAGTTGCCAGCATATGCCTAGCGCTGCTCCAAAGAGAATGGCCGCTATGAGCGCGCCCTTGTGCTCGCGTTTCCATTTCCTAGGATCAAGTCCTCCCGCGCGGTCAGACATGCGCTTTGCCTCCGCTCTTCCTATATGGGCCGCGCTTCGCCGGCTTGGCTTCGGCTGCCTCGACCAGTTCCACGATATCGCCGATTTGCCAAAGTGTCTTGCCCACACCAGGCAATTCAGCCGCCGGTGCGTTGCCAGCCGCGCGCGCGGCCCAATTGCCGTACACCGGACAGCCCAGGCGATCGAACGCCGGCGCTCGCATTCCCCGGCCAGGACGTCCCAAAGGTCGAAAATGTCGACCTGGCCGGCACCCAATTGGCGGCGCACAACCGGCTAGCTGAGCATGCGACCGCCAACGGCCTCAAGCCGGAGCAGTTGCCTTTTATTACCACAGCCGACGGCCGCACTCTTCGATATCGCGTCGGCGGTCCGCGAGCGTTGACATCGCAGATGGTTCGGATGATCTCGCTGCTCGTAAACGGCCACGAGTGGGACCCCAGCCAGACGCCGATTGACCTTTACGCCGCCGCAGCAGCGGTTGGCTACCGACGCAAGGCCGCCCGCCGTCTTTCGCAATCGAAGGTGTTTCTCGAAGCGTATTTCGCAGCCTGCACCGGGGCCACCAACGCGCATCTTGTACCGACACTGGAAGATGTCCGCCGCGACGTGCAGCGCCGGGACCAAGACAGCGCCGCCCGTGCCGCGCGCGCTGCATCGGCAGGCTACGTCATCCAACTTCGCGGCCGCGACGCCGGAGCCGCCGCTTAACCGTGGAAAGCTCGCCCGTACCGATCGCTGTGGTCCGCGACTATGACGGCCTACGGGCTGCGCTCATCGCTCGTCGCCTCGAACTCGGTTTGAGCCTCGAGGAACTTGACGCGCTCTCAGGCGTCGCCGACCGCTATTCCGGGAAGGTCTTGCTCGGGACGCGATGTTTCGGGGACATGTCGCTCCAAGCAATCCTTGGCGCGCTCCGCCTTGAACTAGTAGTGCGGCCCTACGATCCGCCAGCGAGGCGCACTCTGGGCTTGCCTTGAGTGCTAGCCAGCCCTTTCCCGGCTGTTTCAATGCAGCGAGCCACGTCAGCCACCAGCCGAGGGGCAATGGAGGCCCGGCCCGCGAACTATTCGAGGGTGCTGAATGGCGTCCCTTCGGCTTGAGCGGCAGGCCTTACCTCTTTCAGTCTTCGGTGGCGGTCGGTGGGATCGGCTCGAAGCCTCGCGGCATACTCGTCATTTCAAGCGCCATTGCCTTGTCGAATTTCCAAGGATTATTGGCTGCTGCGCCGGCCCGGATGAGAGGGAAAGCGCGAGCGAGTTGGCCCCACAGCAATCGCGCAGCTGCCCGCAGATGAGGATTTTCAGCGCCGCGCAAGGTGAACATCCAGACGGCTAGCACGTTTCCGCCTTCGTAGTTTTTGTCGCGCATCGATTGCGTCACGACCTTGCTCAACCGCGCCGGCGCGTCTGGCACGGTGCGCATCACAAGGAACGGGTCCAGAAAGTCGATGCCATTTGACAGGAAATCCAGCCGCACCTTCGTTATCGGCGGCAAGAGAGGCATGATTTCCATGGTGTCCATCGCGGCGAGACAGTTCACCATCGACACCACCTCCGTGTCCTGAGACCGCGTGATGGCGTTGAACCCGATAGTCTTTATGAATCCGAACATTGGAGCAGCCTCGAACTCTAAGGGCTTGACCCTTTTCCCCGATTTAGCACTGGTCGCTTTTGTCGGGGCCAGCGTCCCACCAGTCACAAACGATACGCCGGATCATTTCCGAGCGGCTGGGCGCATCAGCTTCCCCTTCCCCCGCCCTGTCAATTGCAGCGGTCAACTCGGGCGAATGGCAAGGATCCTTGACCAAGGACCCGGCATAGCGACACATAGACGCGCCTGTTTTGTTTAGCCTTCGACAGATGAAATTCTAAAGTCAGGAAACACCATGACCGCCCCGGTCAAACTCCTAGAGCTAATTGAATTATTTAAGCAAAATATTGAAGACTATAAGGGAGCTAAGTTTAACGAAACTCAAGCACGGATCCAATTTATTGACCCGATGCTCGAGCTGTTAGGATGGGACATTAACAATAAGCAACGATATGCGGAGGCATATAAAGATGTTATTCATGAGGATGCGTTAAAAATTGGTGGAAATACCAAAGCGCCAGATTATTCGTTTCGTGTTGGAGGGGTCAGAAAGTTCTTCCTGGAGGCAAAGAAGCCGTCGATAAATATTAAAGACGACGTCAGCGCGGCGTTTCAACTCCGGCGATATGGATGGAGCGCCAAGCTTCCCCTTTCTATCCTCACTGATTTTGAAGAGTTGGCGGTCTATGACTGTCGCGTAAAGCCGGAAACAAATGACAAGGCTAGCACGGCGCGAGTTAAGTATTATACGATTAATGAATACGTCGAGAAATGGGACGAGCTTGTCGCTATATTCTCGAAAGAGTCTATCCAAAAAGGCGCTTTTGACAAATACGCAGACGATTCAAAAAAGAAGCGTGGTACTGCGGAAGTTGACGAAGCATTTTTGGCCGAAATCGAGGGATGGAGAGAGACGCTCGCGCATGACATAGCGCGTCGAAACAAGACTCTATCGATTCGAGAGTTGAACGCCGCGGTTCAGCGCATCATCGATCGAATTGTATTCCTTCGAATCGCGGAGGATAGAGGTATCGAGCCATATGGTCGACTAGGCCAATTAAAGGAAAAGAAGAACACCTATGCCGAATTGGCCGACATTTTCAGACGAGCCGACGAAGGGTATAATTCCGGGCTGTTCCATTTTCGAGCCGGCGACGAAGCTACCGATACACTTGATACTTTTACTTTAGGCCTTTCGATCGACGACAAGGTAATAAAGAATATCATCAAAAGCCTTTACTATCCTGACAGCCCTTACGAATTTAGCGTTTTCTCCGGTGATATTCTCGGTCAGGTTTACGAACAATTTCTCGGAACAGTTATCAGACTATCGGGCAAGAACGCGATCGTCGAGGAAAAGCCCGAGGTAAAAAAAGCCGGGGGTGTCTACTACACCCCAACTTATATCGTCGAAAGCATTGTAAAGGCGACCCTTGGTCAAACACTGTCGGAAAAGACACCTGCGCAGGCTTCGGGCTTGGATGCCAGAGTTACGAATCCAGCCCCGATACGAGTGTTGGACCCCGCATGCGGCTCAGGTTCGTTTCTCATAGTAGCTTACCAATTTCTACTAGATTGGTATCGAGCGCAATATTTGAAAGACGATCCGCAAAAGTACGCGAGAGGTAAGGAACCGAAGTTGTATCAAGCAAAGGGAAGCTGGCGACTTACTATTGCTGAAAAAAGAAGGATCCTTTTGACGCACATTTTTGGAGTGGACATTGACACCCAAGCAACCGAGGTCACTAAGCTATCTCTGTTGCTAAAGGTTTTAGAACATGAAAGCGGCGACGCCATCGCAACCCAAATGGATTTGTTCAAGAGCCGGGTTCTTCCCGATCTAGGAAAAAACATAAAGTGCGGAAATTCTATTATCATCAGCGACTTTTTTGACGAAACGACACCATCTTTTTTTGGCAATGAAGAAGTTTACCGGATCAATGCGTTTGATTGGCCTGTTGAATTTCCCTTCATAAAAAAGGATGGCGGATTCGACGTTGTTCTTGGCAACCCACCTTGGATTTCGCTAACAGGAAAATTCCGCAATGAGGTGTATTGTAAGGAAGAGCGCGACTATTTAATACGTCGCTATTCCGGCAATTCCTATATGCCGAATATGTACGAGTATTTCATTTCAGCGGGTTTGAAACTGCTTAAAGGGACGGGCGTTTTCAGCTTCGTAGTGCCCGATCGATTCGGTTACAATGATCAGTTCATCAGTCTGCGGCGACGAATTCTGGAAGATTTTCGCCTGGAGTCCGTGCGATATCGCGCGCCATTTCCCGGCGTGACTGCGGACACTCTCATTTTTTCGATTGCTGGCGGGGAGCAAGCAAAAAGTGGCTTCGTCGAAATTGGGGAGTTTGGAAAACTTGCGACCCGGGTCGAGGAATCCACCCTGTCCAACGATTCTCGACATCGCTTTCTTTCAGTTGGATCGCGAATCGAGAGCGAAATTATCGATCACATAAAAGCTCTGCCGCACGTGAGGCCACTCGCTGCGATCGCCGCGACCACTTCTGGTTTCGATGGGAAAAGCGCGATGATAACCAGGGAGAGAGCATCTCGAAGTCAACGCCCTATCTTGAAGGGCGAGTCAATAATCAAGTATCAGGTAATCTCGGAGTGTAACTACCCACCCCCTTGCCACGCGGGTCAATCTCTGAATCCATGGTGGCATGAATCGCACTGATTTGCAGGAGCTCAGCAAGGAGCAGTTGATT
>JAYUFK010000030.1:0-2608 GCA_043739325.1 Methylocapsa sp.
TGCCGCCTGGGCGCCAGAGCTCGTCATCGTCGACGAAGCGCAACGGGTGAAAAACTGGAACACCATTGCGGCGCGCGCCTTGAAACGCATCGATAGCTCCTATGCGATCGTGCTGACCGGGACGCCTCTGGAAAACAAGCTGGAAGAACTGATCTCCATCGTCCAGTTTGTCGATCAGCACCGGCTCGGGCCAACGTGGAAGCTGCTGCACGAACATCAGGTCAAGGACGAAGCCGGGCGCGTCACCGGCTATACGGGGCTGGAGAAGATCGGCCAAACGCTGGCGCCGGTCATGATCCGCCGGCGCAAATCCGAGGTGCTGCGGCAACTGCCCAGCCGGACCGACCAGAACCTGCTGGTGCCGATGACCGAAATGCAGATGCTTTATCACCAGGAAAACGCCGACGTAGTGGCGAAAATCGTCCAGCGCTGGCGCAAGACCAGGTTTCTGTCGGATCAGGATCAGCGGCGGCTGACCTGCGCCCTACAGAACATGCGCATGTCGTGCAACAGCACCTATCTGCTCGACCAAGAAACCGACCATGGCGTCAAGGCCGACGAATTGGCGGCGCTGTTCGACGATTTGTTCGCCGAGCCCGAGGCCAAGGCGGTGGTGTTTTCGCAATGGAGGCGGACTCACGACATCGTCATCCGCCGCCTTGAATCGCGCGGGTTAGGCTACGTCAGCTTTCACGGCGGCGTGCCGTCGGACAAACGACCGGCGCTGGTCGAGCGGTTTCGTGACGACCCCACCTGCCGCGTATTCCTTTCCACCGACGCGGGCAGCACGGGCCTCAATCTGCAGCATGCCTCGACCCTGGTGAACATGGACTTGCCGTGGAACCCGGCGATCCTCGAACAGCGCATCTCGCGCATCCATCGCTTGGGCCAGGTACGGCCGGTGCGGGTCATCAATTTCGTGGCGAAGGGCACCATCGAGGAGGGCATGCTTTCGGTGCTGGCGTTCAAACGCTCCCTATCGGCGGGAATTCTCGACGGCGGCAGCGGCGAGATTTCGCTCGGCGGCTCGCGTCTCAACCGCTTCCTGAAGGACGTGGAAAGCGTCACCGGGAATATGGGCGAGAGCGAGGCCGTGACACCGGCTGAGGAAGTGAGGAATATCGTCACCGCTGACGACGCCGGATCCGGGGGAGAAGTGAATGCGGATGTAAACACGAGCGCTGGCGATATGGCAGTCGCGCGGACGGACGCGGCCGGAGCGCCGCCGCGCGATACAGGCCCCGATCCGTGGCAAGCCTTGGTGCAGGTTGGCGCCCAGTTCATTGCCGCTCTGGCGGTGGCCAACAATCCCGACGCTCCGGCGCATCCATGGATCGAGCGCGATCCAGCCACCGGCGCGCAAAACCTCAAAATGCCGCTGCCGCCGCCGGAAATCGCCAGACAACTCGCCGATACGCTTTCGGCGCTCGCCGATAGCTTGCGGGGCAAGATTGTGTGATGGACGGCGGCGGGCGCGCTATCGCCTGGCGGACCGCCGGATCGAAGTGTTTTCCGACGGTAAAACTGGCGGTATTTTGATTTCTTGGATTGTTTAAGCCGGCGAAATAAATGCGATAACGACCTCGTTTATAATCGAGTGGGAGTGAGCGCGGGAAAGACCTCGCCCGGCGGTTTCCGCGCTCATTCGCCTGATGTAAGTTCCCCTCGTCCAAAGGAATTCCCATGTCCTTCTCAGGCATATTCGCACGCCTTGTCGCGCTCATCGGCGCGGGCATGATCGTCATTCGCCGCGCTCAGGGCTCGCCCCGCGTTGCCGCGTTGGGCGCTTCGCCGGAGATTCCGCCCGCCAAGCCGCAGGGCTCCCTGATGACGCTGAAAATGCCGACCGCGCGCGGTTGGGACCAGCGCCAGACGCCGGTCGCCGCGCCCGGCCTCAAGGTCAATGCTTTCGCGACCGGGCTAAAACATCCGCGCTGGATTCACGTGCTGCCGAACAAAGATGTGCTGGTCGCCGAGGCGCTGTTTGACGTCGGGGCGCCGCGCTCGATCTTCGAATATGCGATGTTCGCGACGATGCGGCGCGCCGCCGCCGTCGGCCAAAGCCCGAACCGCATCACCTTGCTGCGCGATGCAAACGGCGACGGCGTCGCCGAGACGCGCGAGACGTTCCTCTCAGGGCTCAATCAACCGTTCGGAATGGCCCTCGTCGGCGATAGTTTCTACGTCGGCAATACCGACGGCGTGGTCGCATTTCCCTATCAGACCGGCGCCACAAGGCTTTCGGGGCCGGCGCGCAAGATGGCGACGTTCAAGCCCGGCGGGCACTGGACGCGCAGCCTGCTCGCCAGCCCGGATGGCGCCAAGCTCTATGCCGGCGTCGGCTCGCTCACCAACATCGCCGACGAAGGGTTCGAGGCCGAAGCGGGCCGCGCCGCCATCTACGAAATCGATCTGGCGAGCGGCGCCAGCCGCATCTTCGCCTCCGGCCTGCGCAACCCGGTGGGCCTGGCGTGGGAGCCTCGGACGGGCGCGTTGTGGACGGTGGTCAACGAGCGCGACGGCCTGGGCGACGAGACCCCGCCCGACTACTTGACATCGGTGCGCGAAGGCGGCTTCTACGGCTGGCCCTTCAGCTACTGGGGCGGGA
>JAYUFK010000031.1:0-2605 GCA_043739325.1 Methylocapsa sp.
AGCCGCAAACGCAAGCTCCTCGACAAGCAAAAAGAGGGCAAGAAAAAGATGCGCCAATTCGGCAAGGTGGAAATCCCGCAGGAAGCGTTCATCGCGGCGTTGAAGATGGATGGGGATTAGGCGCGCGCGTAGGCCTGATCGCCGAGAAGCGTCGGTCGGGACATGATCGAATTTCCCGCCCCGCGCCATCCGATCCCCATGAACGGCGATGGAAATTCGTTCGTGTCCCGGTCACCCGCATGTTCGGGTCCATTGTGCCAGTTTTAGCGCGATAATATATCATGTTATGGTTTGTTTCCCGCTGAACCGAAGCGAGACTAACCAATGCTTGCGTTTTTTATATTGGCAACAGGCTTTGCGTCTATTGTCGCCGTGCTCGTCTTCGCATTGAGGACAGGCGGTATTCGAATGAGAGACGGCTCGATCATAGGTCGCCAACAAACGCAGCAAGAATTTGATGCAAAGATTGCGCGCCTTAAGGCGCGAGAAGCCCGGCGCGAAAAGTGGCTTAAGGGGCGCTAAACAGGACGGTTCGCAATGCAGGTGTTCGCCCCCCTTCCCCCCCGAACGAAAATCGAACATTCTGCGAATCATGAATTCCATCGAACTCTTCGCGGGAGCCGGCGGTTTGGGGATGGGGCTGCACGCTGCGGGCTTCCATCCGCAAAAGGTCGTGGAGTGGGACCATGATTGCTGCGTCACCATTCGCGAAAACCAGACATTCGATCATCCGGTCGTGCGCGGCTGGCCGCTCACCGAAGGCGACGTGTGCGCGGTGAGTTTCAAGGGGTTCGAGGACAAGCTGGATCTGATCTCCGGCGGCCCGCCGTGCCAGCCGTTTTCCATGGGCGGCAAACACAAGGCCTATGACGACGCGCGCGACATGTTCCCTCAGGCGATCCGGGCGGTGCGCGAGGCGAAACCTAAGGCGTTTATTTTCGAGAATGTAAAGGGGCTGACGCGAGCGGCGTTCCGCAATTATTTCGAATACATCAAACTCCAGCTCGAACACCCCGAGGTCGTCGCGTCGGCAAACGAGGATTGGACCGAGCATCTGGCGCGCCTGGAGCGGCATCACACGCACGGCGCGCGCGCGGGGCTGCACTATCGCGTCGTCACCCAATTGCTGAACGCCGCCGATCACGGCGTGCCGCAAAAGCGCGAGCGCGTGGTGTTCGTCGGCTTTCGCGACGACCTCGATTTGGAATGGAGTTTCCCTTTTCCCACGCACAGCGCCGAGGCCTTGCTGTGGGAACAGTATGGCACCGGCGTCTATTGGGAGCGGCACAAGGTCGCTGCAGCAGATCGCCCGGCGAACGCCGTCTTGACGGCGCGGGCGGAACACTTGGGCGGGAAACCGCCGACGCGCGCGTGGGCGACCGTGCGCGATGCGATATGCGATTTGCCCGACCCGCAATGGCAGGCCGAGGCGGCGCGCAAGATCCACAACCACCGCTTTCAAGCCGGCGCTCGCGCCTATCCCGGCCACACCGGTAGCCCGCTCGACGAACCGGCCAAGACGTTGAAGGCGGGGGTGCATGGCGTACCGGGAGGCGAGAACATGCTCAGCCATCCCGGCGGCGCGGTGCGCTATTTTACCGTGCGCGAAAGCGCCCGATTGCAGACGTTTCCGGACGATTATGTGTTCCACGGCTCGTGGAGCGAAACCATGCGGCAATTGGGCAACGCCGTGCCGGTGCGTCTCGCCGAGGTGATCGGGCGCAACGTGGCGCGCAAACTGCGGTTCGCGGCGTGAGCGCGGGCGGGCCCTATAATCCACTGGACAAAATCAATCTCGCCAAGAGCATCGAGATAGAGCTGCTGTTCAGGCCATTGGGGCCGCTCGCCGACGCTGACGGCGCGAGAGGCGCGGGCGTCTATGTGATCTACTATGACGGGCCTTTTCCGGCCTATCGTCCGATCACTCGCGCGCTGAACGACGGCGATCTTGTTCGGCCGATCTACGTCGGCAAGGCTATACCGCAGGGCGGGGCGCAAGGGTGGACTTTCCAAGGACGCCAGTCTCGGTCGCGCGTTGGGCGTTCGCCTCGGTAAACACGGCACTTCGATCCACGAGTCGCGGAATTTGGATTTGGGCGATTTTTTTGTTCGACATTTGGTCGTCGACGACATCTGGATTCCGCTCGGTGAGAACATGCTTATCGAGACTTTCAAACCGGTTTGGAACCAGGTCATCGACGGGTTCGGAAACAATACCCCCGGCGCTCGCCGCATAACGCAACATAGGTCGCCGTGGGACGTCCTGCATCCGGGTCGTTTGTTCGCCGAAAAATTGGCCGACAGCGGACTCGAGTCGGGGGTCTTGATTCAAAGAATTGACGACTACTTCGCAGGCCAGCCGCTCGCGAAATTACCGAGCTCGGGCTTGAAGCGAGGCGGCGTCGCCGAGGACGGCGAGGACTTTCTGGACGACGAATAAGTTTCGCTCGCCGGCCTCGCGCCGTGCGCGCCTTGCGTAAAGACGTCACCGCCAAATGCTACGGCGACGACGCCAGCCGCAAACGCAAGCTCCTCGACAAGCAAAAAGAGGGCAAGAAAAAGATGCGCCAATTCGGCAAGGTGGAAATCCCGCAGGAAGCGTTCA
>JAYUFK010000032.1:0-43806 GCA_043739325.1 Methylocapsa sp.
GTTCCCAAAAATTGGGCCGAGTTCCGCGACTCAGTCACAGACAACTTCCGCGTCATCAAACCCGGAGATTTTCGGGTCATGGCGTGAACCGGGTATAGCAATTTCTCAACGTGTCGCGTCGGTTACGGCGAGCGTCGGCGCACGAATGCCACGCAGTCCGACGAGTAGATTTACTTTCAGGCGCCGGCAAGCGCCATACTTTCAATGAGATCGTGCCGGATAGCCTGCGCCGATTCCTCCATCAGCGCGGGCAATAGATGCTGAAAACGGCCCTCGTATGGAGTCAGGAACGAAAGTTCGATGCCGGATTCCTCGAATGCGCTGGCGCTGTAAAGAGCGCGCCCGCCTGGCGGATTGACGTACCTTGTCGCGCCGCGCGCTTTGGCGATCGCGAGGACGCTTGCCTGACCGCGAAGCGACGGATCGACGTCAAGCGATGAGGCCCGCACGATAGTGACATCGACGTCGACGATATCCGCGACCAGCCTAAGTCCTGCCTCAAGATAATCGTTGACTGAGGCGAGCGGCAAAGCAAGGAAGCGCCGGATCTCCTCCGCCAAAGGCCCCGTCGCCGTCGCAATCCAGGGCAATCGCGCCAAGCGCCCGTCGAAGCTGGCGCGCGCATCAGGCGCGAACAAAAGATCCTGAATGAGCGTATCGGCCGGGCAATAAGCGAGCGGCAAGGTGAGCCACTCCGGCGCTTGCGTCGGGGCGCCCACATGCGATCGGTGAACGCGACCGCGCCTTGGAAACTGGACGGTGTCAAAAATGACAAACTCGTCGACAGCGGCGAATAGGCGGAAATAGCCGAGGTAGGGAAAGAAATACGGCTGCATCACCGCAACGGTTTTCGCGCGCAATCTCACGCTCTCCGAGGCGAAAAGGGAATTTCACGCATATCTAAATCCACGCAACCAATGCGATCGCCTATGGTTGCCTCAAAGCCCTCTATCGCGCGAGCGGCGCGCCGCGCTCGGCGAACAATTCCGCCGCCGTGCGCAGCAGTCTGGCGCGGCGGAGTTCCGACGCCTTGTCGTCGGCAAGAAAACTTCTGTTGTACTCTTCGTCCAACTCGCCCTTGTCGGCAAGGTCGAGCCAGCGGCGCCAGTGCCATGCCAGGTCTTCAAGATGGGACTCCTGCGCGCGAAGCACTTTGCGAATGTTGGCGACCTTGCGTTTGAAGCGCGACAGCGTGGTAAACGGCAGGTGCGCGATGAAAAGATCGGTCGGCCTGGCGCGGCGCAGCGGAATTGAATCCGCTGAAAACACGTTGTGCGTGCCGATTTCGATGGAGCCGATCCGTTCGGGGCGCGCCATCGCCTTGTCCTCCGCGGCGCCCTCAATCCAGACCGCGGCGGGATCGTTCGCCATATGCGCGCGCAAGTCCGCAACCCGGTTCACATAGAGCAGAAGTTGGTCATAGTTTTGTGGAACAAGATCGCGCGGCATCGCCGGGCCGCTGGAGGTCATCGGTATGTTGAGCCGCTCGACCGAAAGGGCGTCCGACTCCGCGAGCGACGCGCAATCTTTCAGCGATCCTGTCGCCGGGATCCAGAATTCGTCCGCATCGAGGAAGACGACCCAATCCGCTCCAACGCTCTTGATCAAAGCCAATATGGCCCGAGTCCATGTTTCAAGTTCGTCTGGCGACTGATCGTCCAGTCGAATGATCCAGAAGTCGCGGTCGCAGCGATATTTTTCAAGTAGTTCGGATGTTCCGTCAGTCGAGCTCACATCGTAAACCAGGATGAAGTCGATACCGATCTGCCTGAGATGAGCGATCGATTGCTCGATAAGCTCGACCTCGTCCTTGACGCCAAGGCACGCGGCGATCCTCATTGCGATTGCCTCCCGATCCACGCATTGAGAAATCGCGCGAACGCCGTTTCGTCGATTTGATAGTCCGACATGTGCGGCCAGTCCTCATCGAAGCGAACAAAGGGTCCGGTGAAAACCACGGTCTCCAATCCGATCCCCTGGAACAAGCCGTTGTAGATTGCCAGACCCGCGGTGTGGGGATGTTCGAGGATGCAAATCTTCGCTCCGGGCTGCGAGAAGAAGGCGAGGAACAGCGCCGAGCCTTCAGGCGCAATGACCAAGCGCGCAGCGCGCAGCGTCGCCGCCTGTTGAGAAAAGGTCATCTCCTCGGGATAGACGATGCGAAATCCGCGCGCGCTTGCAACGGCTTCGATGATCGCGTGGTTGACGAGCTTGCGATGCGTGGTCGGTTTGCGCGCGAGATAAACCCTCTCGGCGCCGTCCGCGAGCGGAATTCTCGAAAGCGTTCGAAGCGCCATTTCGCGAATAATCGGAGCGAAACGCTCGGGCGGCGAGGTCTCATAGTCCCACTTGAATTGCGGACCCATTTTCAGCAGCAGCGGCAGACGCATTTGACTGGGCGCGCACCACAGTCGATCGACCCGCGCGGTGGCATATGGGGCAAGTTCGACGATTCCTGTACCCGGGGGCAATAGCATTTCGAGCGCTTCACGATGCGTCGCCGGCATGTTTGCGTCGATCAGCATGGGCGCCAACGGCAGTTTTCCGGACCTTGACGCCGCAATAAATTTTGGCAGGTATTCCCACATCCAATGGCCGAAGACGCGCGTGCGGCAACCCAACAGGTAGAACGCTTCGTCCAACCGAACCGTCTCGCCGTCCTTGGGCGCTGTGATCCAGACGGCATCGTCTTCGGCGCGGAATATCGCGGGATCGAAGTCGAGCTGCTCTCCGAGACGGGCCGGCTCGTCGGGCTCGTCGTCGAACAAGGCGAGATCGCCGACCTCGATAAACGCCGAGTAGCCTCTCACCCGTGCGTCTTTGATGCAGGCAAGATAGATCGGTCGCGAAACGCCCTCCAGCGTCGCGTGATTTCCTTCGCCAATCACTTCTGGCGAATCAATTGAATAGGGCGCGCCGCCCGGATCGAGCATATCGAACGACGTGGCGTTTTGGGATGCAAACTCACGCAAAGGTCGCTGCGTCCGTCGGACAAGCCGACTTTCTCCCGCGTAGCGCATGACGACTTGATAGATCGAAAAAGCCTCGCGCTGCTCGTATCGCGACGTCAGCATCCGTTTTATCTCGTTCATGGCGAACAGCCCGCCGGCTCGCGCGATCTCGATCCACGCAGGGCGAATATTCGTGTATCGCGCCGCGGCATTGGCGTTTTCGCCCTCGCCAGACTTGCGCCTGCTCCTTGCAGGCGCGCGTTTGGCGGCCGGCTTCGATCCAACAAACTTTCGTGCGACGTCGAGGGCTGCATTGTCGAGACGATATGACGACGCGCAAGCCGCGATCATGCGATAAAGCGATTTCGCGCGCTCAAACGAACCTGCCGATTCAAGCTGCAAGATCCCGGTCGTATCGATGATTTCAATCGACGCAACGCGCTCGCCTGCCGCGTCCTCGCGCGGGTCGATCTTCAAATATCTCTTCAGTCGAATGACATTGGCTTCGCCGCCATCGCGCCAGTCCTCGTTGGGTAGGATGCAAACACCCGTTCCGCTCAGCGCCGCCAGCATCGAGCAATAAAACTCCGTCCATTGTGCGGCGCTTGCATCGCGGGCGCGCGCCGAAACCGCCTCGACATCTTCTCCGGTCGGATTTTGCAGGCATAGAACGTAGAGCGGCTTGAGGTCCACACTTGCAAAAATCGCGTTCCACAACGGCAGCAATCGCGCAGCTCGTACATCCCTGACGAAGCAAGGGGAAAAGCGCTTCGCGCGTTCAGCGAGCCATTCCTCCATTTCATCGACAATCGACTGGAGCGTGGGATTTCGCCGCAAGATCTCGGGCAGATCAACTGCATCCGCGCCGGCGGCGGCTTCGGCTATCAATCCGAGAGCCCGCTCATGAAAATCGATCATCTCCCAGCGATCGCGCCGATAGACCGGAACAACCGCGGTTGCTTCATCGGTTTTGACATTCAGCGATTCAAGCAGGCCTGCGCATCGCGCCATATCGCTATCGCGCATGCCAAGCAGGATAACGACCTTGCTTTTGTGCTGCCAGGAGTCGCGCCGCGACTGTGCGGCGAGGATGGCTTGCGGCGCTCGCGGCGAACCGTTGACGTGCACGCCGTCGACATAGCGAACGCTTATGATGTCGGACGGCGCCACCGGCGGTAGAAAGCGGAAGGCGAATCCGGCGTTCGACGGCGCGCCCGCAGCCGCGAGGTCGGGCCGTTCGCCGTCGCAGCGGATGCGAACCACGCGCTGATCATTGACGAATATATCAAGCTCGGCGGGCCGCCCGCCGAACGCCGCCCATCCCGAGACTCTCGATAAGCGGCACGAATCGATATTGCCTTCGTGAAGTTTCGGTCTCAACGGCGAGTTGGTCAGCTCGGCGCCGTCCAAAAAGCGGACCGCGACTTCGTCGCGTTCGGACAAATGCTGTTTGAAGCTGAACGCGAAACCAGCCGTCTCCGGCAGGCCATGCGCGACAAGCGCAAGGTTCAGTTTGTCGCATTGGATCTCGGCGACCCGCACGCCATTGACGAGGACTTCCAACCTGGCTGGTCGTCCAAGCTCGACAGCCCAGCCGCTGACCCCCGAGGCCGTGCAGAGTTCGACCGCGCCCTGGTTCACCGTGGGCGCCAGCGGCGAGTTCCATAGGTCTGTCCCGTCGCGCAGGCGAACCGAGACGACATCCGAAATCGTCAAAAGGTCGGGGAAGGCGAAATTGAAACCGGCGTCGGGGGGATGCCCCTGCGCCTGCACATCGGGCCGCGGCAGTTCGCATCGAATGCGGGCAACACTCGTGGCGTTGACCAGAATGTCGAGCTCGCCAGGCCGTCCCTCTTCAACCGCCCATCCGGAAACATGTGAAACGCTGCAGGTATCGACGCTGCCCGGCATAAACTCTCTCTGCTGAGAACGTGATCGACAAAGCGCGACAGCGCGCTCCGAACATTGTCTCTGGCGGCGCAAACGGTTTTGTCACGGCAAATCCGCATCGCGCAAGTTGATTTTGCTTGCCGCCCGCGTCGCCTCGCGATCCATCCGCCCATCCCCTAGAGTTGTGGATTGCCCTAGCGGAAGTCTTGCGGCATTATCCCGTCACAATCTTGTTCACATCGGCCGGTACGATTCAATGTTCATGATGCCTCCTCCGCAAGCCTTGTTGCCATCAATGCAGCGGAACGGAGACAAGTTTACCTGCAATTTGGAAGACTTCAGGAAGCTGATGTACTTGGTTCTACAATTCGCGCCGGTCGACGAAGAGTGGTATCTTGGCGAATACCCTGACGTGACTGCGGAAATTCAGTCGGGAAACATTGCGTCAGCCTCTGATCACTATCGCCGTTCCGGCTATCTCGAGGGGCGTTTTCCGCTACGCCCGGTGGTCAATGAGACCTGGTATCTGAAAATGTACCCCGACGTCAGGGAGGCGATCGCTCGAGGCGACGTCGCGGACGCCCAGACGCATTTCATCAGGTCAGGATATCAGGAGGGTCGCCTGCCCTCCCCCATGCCAGTCGATTCAACCTGGTACTGGTCGGCAAATCCGAAAGCGACACTGCGCAAGAAGAACGGGGAATCGGCGGAGAGCACCGACGACTTCATCCGCTACGGATTCATCGAAGGATTTATGCCTTACAGGCCAGACATATTGCTGAATCAAGGGGAACACTAACGGTGGATCCTGTTTATTTCACTATTTGTTCTGTCAACTATTTGCCTTACGCGCGCGTACTCTACTCATCTGTACAAAAAGCATCGCCAGACGCAAAATTCATTTGCTTTATCGTCGACGAAAGTCGCGGTCGAATTGACTACAAGGTTCTTGGCTTCGAATGCATTGAGGTCAAGGACATATCTTGCGCCCACATGTTCGATATGGCCGCAAGATATACGATTATGGAATTCAATACGGCGATCAAGCCGTTTTGCATCAAGTGGATCCTGGAAAACCGCAACGAAGACTATGTGGTTTATCTCGATCCGGATATTTTTGTTCTTTCAGACCTCGTGGAGTTGAAACAGGCGCTCGACGCCGGCGCCAGCATTGTGCTGACGCCGCATAGTCTTGCGCCGCTGAATGACGGCAAGGATCCCGATGATATTCGCCTGATGCGCACGGGCACTTTCAATCTGGGTTTTTGCGCTGTCCGCAGATCGCCCGCGGCTTTCGCCTTCATCGATTGGTGGGGCGAACATCTGCTCGGCGACTGTATCGTCGATCTGGAGAACGGCATCTTTGTCGATCAGAAGTTCTGCGACCTCGCGCCCTGCTATTTCGACAATGTCCGGGTGCTGCGCCACCCCGGGTATAACGTCGCGTATTGGAACCTCATGCACCGGACGGTGACAAAGTCCGACGAGACGGGCGCTTTCACCGTAAACGGCCTGCCGCTGCGGTTCTTTCATTTTAGCGGCGTCGTTCCCTCCGATCCCACCATCTTCTCAAAGCATCAGGATCGGTTCACGATTCGCAACATCGGCGACACGAAGATCCTGCTCGATGCTTACATTGCCGGCCTTGCCGATCACGCGCAGGTCGGATCGACCAACCTGTACAAATTAAGCTACGCCTACGCGAAACTGGCCAACGGCCTGTTGTTCACCGAACAGATGCGCAAAGTGTACGGGGATCTCAACCCTCCCGGCCCGCGCAGTTACGAACAAGCCTTCAACGGCGATATCGGCAGGTTTGTCACGCTGTCGCCGGAGGTGAAGCAGGACTCCGGCGCGCCAGTTACCCGCCTGATGCACCATATCTGGCTGGCGCGGAACGATTTGCGAACCGCATTCCCGCTCGGAACACGCGAGAGCCGGGAAGCCTTTTTCGGCTGGTTTTTGGCGACCGGGACACGCGAATGCAAGGTCCCCGCCGAAATTATCGAGGCAACGCGCGCGCTCACGGAGCCCGATCTTTCCGTCCGCGGCAAAGCCGACGACGAAGCTGAACTTGTCGCCGGGATCGACTTTCGTTCCGACCGGGGAGCGCGGGCCGACCCGTCGGGCTGGGCGCAAATGCGCCGGGTCGAGGCGAGTTCCGGCGTTGGGCTTTCGATGTTTGGTTATTTTCGCTCCGAAAATGGTCTGGGCGCCGCCGCGCGCGCAAATGTCATGGCGGCAAGAACCGCCGGCGTCGATGTCGACGCGCACTCGATTCCCTGCGCCGGCTTCGAGGACAAACTGAAGCCGCCGTTCGACTTGGCGAAGTCGGCGGAAACCAGGGATTGCGTCCTGTTTCACGTCAACGCCGACTCGGTTGAACGGATCGAAACCCTGGTCGACCCGCTGAGGCTGCGCGGCAAACATCGGATCGGCTACTGGGCCTGGGAGCTCGGGAGCCTGCCAATCGAATGGGTGAGCGCCTATCGTAAGGTGGACGAGGTTTGGGCCCCCTCGCGTTTTGCCGCGCACGCCTTCGCCCAGCGTACGCGCATGCCCGTCACTGTCATTCCGCATCCGGTGATTGTTCCCGAACGCCCCGGCGATCTCCCCAGCCTGCGGGCGAAATTCGGCATTCCATCCGATCGACTGGCGTTCCTGACCGCGTTCGATCTCAATTCGTATATCGACCGCAAGAATCCTTTCGCCGTGTTGAAAGCGTTCAAGCGAGCCTTTCCCGAACATTCTGACTCGCCGGTTCTGGTCGTCAAACTGCACGGCAATTTTCATCGTAACGCGCGCTTCGAGAAGCTGGTCGGCGCCATAACCGAAGATTCGCGGATCGTCTTGATCGACGGCGTCCTCGGCAACGATGAAATCGGCGATTTGCAATGGTGTTGCGACGCGTTCGTTTCGCTGCATCGCTCCGAGGGTTTCGGCCTGTGGATCGCCGAATGCATGGCGCGCGGCAAGCCGTGCATCGTGACGAATTACTCCGGCAATACCGACTTCACTAACGCCCTCAACAGCATGCCGATCGGCTTTACGATGGTGCGCGTGCGGCCGGGCGAATATCCATTTGGCGCCGGCCAATGGTGGGCGGACCCCGACGTCGAGCAAGCGGTGCGCGCCATGCGGCAGATCGCGCAAAGCGCGACGCTGCGCGAAACTCTGGGCGATGCGGCGCGCCGGCATATCCAGACGCATCTCTCGCCGCGGGTTATCGGCGCGGCAATCTCCAACCGGCTTTTTTGCGCTCGCGCCGAACTGATTGATTTACCGCAACTGATTGCCAGCTAACAGCGTGGTCGTGCTGATGAAACTCAATATTCTGCCGCCCAGGGACGCGGCGCATTTGCGAACGGCGGCGGACCGCGCGCGCGATCGACGCCAATGGCGCGATGCGGCGCGGCTGTATCGATCCTACCTCCTGGAGCAGCCGGGCGATTTTGACATCTGGGTGCAATGCGGCCATTCGGAAAAGGAATCCGGCGATTTCGACGCCGCGCGGCAATGCTACCTCGCCGCCCAGGCGTTGCGCGGCAACGACGCGGATCTGCATTTGCAGCTTGGCCACCTCTACAAGCTCATGGGCCGCGAGGCGGAAGCCATCGCCGCCTATCGGAAATGTCTCGAATTCGATCGCGACTCCGCCGATGCGACGCGCGAGCTCGCTGCGTTTATGCGCCCGGTGGAAGCGCCTGTTCATGGGCAACTCGCCGAGCCTCAAGCGCCGGCGTTCTCGCCGCCAGCTTTCGAATTTCCTTTCGACACGCTCACATCGGACAGCGCGCTGCGCCAGCGCATAACGCAGGAACAGGCAAATGGCGATCTCGTTTCGGTCGCGATCCTGACGCGCGCGCTGCTCCGCTTGGCGCCGCGCGATCCCGCCCGGTGGCTGGCGCTGGCGGAAGCGCTCGAACGCATTGGGGCCGAGGACCAGGCCAGTCGCTGCCGGGCCGTCGCCGCCGCCGCGGACAGCGGGACGGCCGCGCGGCGTCTCAATTAAAGGCTATTTCGGGATGTCGCGCGTGTCTCGCCGCGCGGCGCCATCGTCGACGATACAGTTTTGCAGGAGAATCTATGTCAGTGCGCGATACGAACAACGACTGGAACCAGATCGCCAGGAAGGATCCCTATTGGGGCGTCCTGAGCGTCGAGAGCTTTCGCGGCGCCGAACTCAGCAAGGAAAATGCCGAACAATTTTTCGCATCGGGGGGCGAATATGTTGCTTCGCTGCTTGGTCTGATCAACCGCTATCTCACGGACAAGCCGATCTCCGGGCGGGCGCTGGATTTCGGTTGCGGGGTCGGACGCTTGCTGATGCCGCTGGCGCGCCATTTCAGCGAAGTGGTCGGCGTCGATATCGCCGAGGGCATGTTGGCGCTGGCGAAGGCCAACGCGGCAAACGCCGGAATCGACAATATCAAACTCGTGCAAAGCGATGACGCGCTATCGCGTGTCGCCGGACAATTCGATCTCGTCAACACGTTCATCGTGCTGCAGCATATCCCGCCCGAGCGCGGTCTTGCGTTGATACGCAAGCTGATCGAACTGACCCGCGTCGGCGGCGTCGCTTCGCTGCAATTGACCTATGCGCGCGAGCGCCGGTTTCTCCCGCACGAAGCGCCGCGCGCCCGCTATTACCGGCGCGACGGCAACACGATGAGCGACCTTGGAATGACCAACGCCGAGCATCCCGCCGGAACGATCACGATGTTCGACTACGACCTCAACGACGTGTACGCCATTCTGGGCGAATACGGCGGACACCCGATCCTCAGCCTGCCGACCAGGGACGACGGCCATCTGGGCGTGCACTTTGTGTTCCAGCGGGCGCGGTAAGTACGTTATAGACGAATTAGTCCCAATTCCTTAGCTCGCCTCCAAGGACGCGCGAAGGAAATCTGGGCCTATGCGAGACTTTCGACAGTTTCGTCCGCCCCGACATAAGAATCGAGAAATGTTTGCACAATCTTTTCCACATGCAAACGTTTGACGTGGCGATGATCGGCAAGCCAAGCCGATGCAGGCGACGATAGCGTAACCATCTCGTAACTGGGGAAATAGTCCACGCGCTCGGAACTGCGCGCCCAATCGTGCGCGACCGCGCGCAGAACTGACTTCGAGTATGTGTTGGCGATGACAGCATCTTCGCCCGAGAACGTGTCCGAGAACGGAACCGGCGAAACTGTCACGAGTATTTTCGCCGCCGGATTGTGCTGGTGCAGCGCCTGTTCGAACTCCTTTAGCGCCGACATGTTTTCGGCGTAGTCGGTGATGCGCAGTTCAAGATCGTCGCGGCGCGAGTGAAACAGCGGATATGGGGCCGAGTTCATATAGCGATTGGTGCGCTTGTCGTACCAGGCTTCGACGAGGCCCAATGTCAGCACGACAAGGTCAGCTTCAAGAGCTCGGCGATGCTGGGCAATGACCGCCAATCGCTGCTTGAGCGCTTCCTCCCGAGTCGGAAAAATAGTCGCATAGCCGGTAAAATCCGCCCAACCGCCGCCAACGCGCTGGACGTTCTCTTCGTCATAATTCTCGTTGAGCGCATAGTTAAATTCGCTCAAAATGGTCTGAGTATTGTATCGATGAAAAGCTTCGTTCGGAAGCCCGGTATCCGGCGACCAACTCAGAACTCGCATGTTCCGCTCGTACAGCGCGAGTTCGATCTC
The DNA here is from genome assembly GCA_043739325.1 of Methylocapsa sp. GTDB lineage: Bacteria > Pseudomonadota > Alphaproteobacteria > Rhizobiales > Beijerinckiaceae > Roseiarcus. The sequence continues at coordinate 10,523 of JAYUFK010000032.1, forward strand.
CCGCGCAAAACAACTCCCGGAAGAAAATATCCCCATGCTCTTGTCGAAACGAAAAGACGGCGAAATCTTTATTTTACAAAAATCCGTATATACGCGCGCGCCCGCATTGTCCGGTTCGCAAATTTCGTGGTTCAAAGAAAGATCGTCGCTTGGAGTCGACCAGATGGAGAAGGGTCGATTCGATTGCCTGTTACGCACGGCCTGCCTAGCGTCAACTATCTGCACGGCCTTCTCCTTATTGACAACCAATTCGCCGGAACGACCTAACTAAATCCGTAAACCGGACGTTGAAACACGCTGAGATAGCGTGCAGCATTGGGCCTTGGCGCGACCACTCTCAACCCGCTGGCTCGAACGACTCTGATGCAGGCTTCAGCATGCCCGAGCCAGCGCTTGCATTTCAAAACGATGAGACGCGCCGCGCACGCCGCATGTTAGCGGGTTGCGAGCGAAAGCCAGCTCGCGACTTCCTTCGATAGCTGCGACGACGGGGCCCTGCCCTCGAAATAGCCGTTATTGACCCAATGTTCGCCAGCGCTCCTGGTCTTGCCTTGTTCGACTGACTTCGCGACGTCAGGATATTCTTTCAAATACCAAGCCGCGTCAGCCGCCGGAGCCTTGACAGGGCGATTCTCAAAATATCCGTTGTTTGCGAAATGACCGATCGCCGATTTGATTTCGCCCTTTTCGAGAGCCTTCGCGACGTCGGGATTTCGCTCGAGATAGCCGGCTTCGTCGAAACCGACTTGCCGCAGCGCCAGTTCAAATATCTTGCCGAAGACTTCGAGCGACATGTCGACCCGAACTCGCCCGTCGCTGGATTTGTTCACGGAGATCGCACGTTTGAGCACCGAAAATGGGGCGATGTAGCCTGGGTGCTCGTGAGCGTCGTTCGGAGAGTCGCTGAATTTTGACATGCTGAACAGTCTCGCTTTTCTATTGGATCCGCGCATAGCCGCGTCCTTCCATGACGTTACGACAGTTTGAGCCGGATCGCCACTCCAGCCGCGCAGCGGCCGGGTTGGCGAGCGCCGTCAAATCCTTCACCTGACGCAAAAACGATGCCGGCTTCGCGTGACGGAATTTTGACCGCCGCGATTCGGCAAGCGGGGTTGCAAACCGCGTTGATTGACAATTCCCGCGTTCTGTATCGTGAATCCCGCTCAAACATTATGCTTCCCGGCGGTCCGCGCCGCATATTGGCAACGCGGATTCGATCAGCGAGGCGCCGGAACCCGCGGAAACGGAATTGTTGCGTTTGCCAAATCGCCCCCCTGTGGAAATGCGCCCCGCCGACGCGCTCGTCGATCATTACGATCGGCGCCTGATCGAATGCGGCGACACCGCGCAGGGCGCGTTCTGGCCGAACGAGGCGGATCGTCTGACGCGCTTCGATGTCATGCTCGATGTCATCCAGGGCGATGCGGGCCGGCGCGTCGTGCTGTGCGACCTTGGCTGCGGCACCGGCGAATTACTGGCGCATATTCGCAATCGGGGATTGAACGCCATCGACTACATCGGCGCCGATCGATCCAGCATCGCGCTGGCGCAGGCGCGGGCAAAATTTCCGGGCGAAAAATTCATCGCGGTCGACGTCAACGCGCCCGACGCCAATCTCGACGAAATCGCCTGCGACTATCTCGTCGCCGACGGCGTGTTCACCGCGAAGTTCACTTTGTCGCACGATGAAATGCAGAAGTTCGTCTTCGCCACCATCGAGCGCGTCTGGCCAAAAGTGCGGCGCGGCATCGCGTTCAACGTCATGTCGAAGGTGGTCGACTGGGAGCGCGACGATCTGTTCCATTTGCCGATGGACGACGCGGCGCGGCTGCTGCATCGGCTGGCGGGCCGCAATGTGCGGTTTCGCGCCGACTACGGCCTCTACGAATACACCGCCTACGCCTTCAAGCCGCAAAGCTCCGGTGACGCGCCGACAGTGAAAGCGGTTGAGGGCGATTTGCCCGTCCTGCGCCCGCTGCTGCCAACGCGCGAGCGGCTGGCGCCCTATCTCGCGGCGATCGACGCCAGCCGCGTGTATTCGAACTTCGGGCCGCTTTCGCAAGCGCTGGAGAGCCGCCTCGCGGGCCATCTGGCGCTTGCCGCCGGCGGGCTTGCCTGCGGCAGCTCCGGCGCCGGCGCGCTCATCGGCGCGATCCTTGCGACCGCGGGCGTCGCAACCAAGCGCCGTCCGCTCGCCTTGATGCCAGCATTGACGTTCGTCGCCACGGCGCACGCGGCCGAGCGCTGCGGCTACCAATGCAGCCTCGCCGACATCGATCCGCAAACGTGGATGCTCGACCCCGAGCGGCTGCTGGGCCACCCGGCGCTCGAACAGGTCGGCGTCGTGATCCCCGTCGCGCCGTTCGGGCGGCCCGTGCCGCAAGCGCCGTGGCAAGCGTTTCAGGACAGAAGCGGCATTCGCGTCGTCATCGACGGCGCGGCGAGTTTCGATCGCATCGAGGCCGCGCCGCGAAATTATCTGGGCGCCATTCCCGTCATGCTGAGCTTCCATGCGACGAAGAGTTTTGGCGTCGGCGAAGGCGGCGGCATCGCTTGCACCGACATCGCTCTGATGGAGCGCATCGTCCAGGCGCTGAATTACGGTTTTCACGGCGCGCGGAATGCCGAAACCGCCGCGCTCAACGGCAAGATGAGCGAGTATCACGCCGCCGTCGGCCTCGCGGAACTCGACGGCTGGAGCGACAAGCGCGCCGCGTTCGAAAGGGTGATCGCTTGTTACCGCCGCAAGCTCAGCGAAGCCGGTCTGGCGCAAAGCTTTGTCGGCGCGCCCGAGATAGGCCTGAGCTACGCGTTGTTTCGATGCGCGGACAGCGCCGCCGCGCGGCGCGTGCAAGCCGCGATGCAGCGCGCCCGCATCGGCTCCCGCCTGTGGTACGGCCTTGGCCTGCACCGGCAGAGCTGGTTCGCCCAGGCGCCGCGCGAGGCGCTCGTTGTGGCCGACGCGCTCGCGCCGCGCCTCATCGGTCTGCCGCTGGCGCCCGATCTCGCGTCGGACCAGATCGACCGCGTTGTCGCGGCGCTGGTCGAGGCATTGGCGGAAGCGAAATAGGCGGCAAGCGCCGCCCTACTCCTCGAACCGCTCCGCCTGCCCCGCCGACGCCGCCGGCGCGATTCCCGCGTCGGGCGCGAGCCTGGGCGCGCCGGAATCGCGGAAGCGGTTGACGATCGGGTAGCGCCGGTCGCGGCCGAAATTCTTCGCCGTCACCTTCACTCCCGGCGCCGACTGACGGCGCTTGTATTCGGCGACATACAGCAAGCGCTCGACCTTGCGCACGAGGTCGGGATCGAAGCCCTCGGCGATGATGTCGGCGAGGCGCATTTCTTTCTCAACGAGGCATTGCAGGATGGCGTCGAGCACCGGATAGGGCGGCAACGAGTCCTCGTCCTTCTGGTTCTCGCGCAGTTCGGCCGTCGGCGGCTTGACGATGATATTGCCGGGGATCACCTCGCCGTCCGGCCCCAGCGCGCCCACCGGCTTCCAGCGATTGCGCAGCGCGCTGAGGCGGAACACCTCCATCTTGTAGAGGTCCTTGATCGGATTGAAGCCGCCGTTCATGTCGCCATACAGCGTGGCGTAGCCGACCGACATTTCCGACTTGTTGCCGGTGGTCACCACCATCGGGCCGAACTTGTTGGAAATCGACATCAGCATCAGCCCGCGCACGCGGCTCTGGATGTTTTCCTCGGTGATGTCGCGCGGCTTGCCCTTGAACAGCGGCGCCAACGCGGCCTCGACCGCCTCGACGGGGCCGGCGATCGGCGTGATGTCGTAGCGCAGCCCCAGCGCGTTGGCGCAGGCATGGGCGTCGCTGAGCGACTCATTCGAGGTGTAGCGGTACGGCAGCATGATCGCGTGCACGCGCGCCGGGCCGAGCGCGTCGACGGCCATCGCCGCGCACAGCGCCGAGTCGATGCCGCCCGACAGGCCGAGTACAACGCCGGGAAAGCGGTTGTTCTCGACGTAATCGCGCAGGCCCAGCACGCAAGCGGCATAGTCGGCCTCGTCGCCGTCCTCGACCGCCGCGCGCGGCCCCTCGACGCAGCGCCAGCCATGCGCGCCGCGATCCCACACCGTGCGCGCGACGGACTGCCGGAAGGCCGGCAGTTGCAGCGCCTCGGCGCCGTCGCCCTGAAACGCGAACGAGGCGCCTTCAAACACCAGTTCGTCCTGGCCGCCGACCTGATTGAGGTAGATCAGCGGCAGCCCGCTCTCCCTGACCCGCGCCACGGCGATTTTCTTGCGCACCGCGACCTTGCCGCGCTCATACGGCGAGGCGTTCGGCACGAGCAGGATTTCGCCGCCGGTCTCCGCGATGCACTCGATGGGTTCCGGGCCCCAGATGTCCTCGCAGATGGGAATACCGATGCGCACGCCGCGAAACACGATCGGCCCCGGCGCGGGACCCGGAGCGAACACACGCTTCTCGTCGAACACGCCGTAATTCGGCAAATCGACCTTGAAGCGCACCGCCTCGATCCGCCCGCCATCGAGCAATGCATAAGCATTATACAGCAAGCCACTCTCAATCCACGGCAATCCCACCAGAACCGCTGGGCCGCCATCGGCGGTTTCGCGCGCCAAAGTCTCGCATGCAGTGCGGCAGGCTTCCTGAAAGGCCGGCTTCAGCACGAGGTCTTCGGGGGGATAGCCGGCGAGGAAAAGTTCGGGCGACATGACGATGTCAGCGCCGAAACCCGCAGCTTCAGTGCGGGCGCGGCGCAGGCGATCAAGATTGCCCGCCAGGTCGCCGACTATGGCGTTGATCTGGGCGAGCGCGATGACGAGACGATTGGCGGGTGCGGGCATGGAGGGGATTTAGCAAGGCGGGAGGCGGCGGGCAAACGGGATGGGGTCGTTGCATTTGGATATAACATGACATTCATCTTGATACCTTGGAGAAGGTATCCATATGGCCTACAGCATCAAGGATCCGGCTACAGACAGGATCATTCGCGAACTCGCGGCGGCGAAAGGCAAGCCGATCGTGGAGGCGATCCGCGAGGCCTGCGAGAACGAACTCAAGCGCGAGCGCGACCGGGTTCCCCTGTGGGAGCGCCTGCAGCCGCTCGTCCGACAAGTCGCCGCAGCGCCCAAGACCGGTCTGCGGGCGGACAAGGCGTTCTTCGACGATATGTCGGGCGACGCGGAATGATGATCGACGCGTCGGCGATTGTCGCCATCTTGAACGGCGAGCCTGACGCCGCCGCGCTTGCCGGGGCAATCGGCGCCGCCAGCAGGCCTTTATCGTCGCCGGTCGCTCTGTTCGAAGCAAGCGTCGCCTTGATGCGCGAGAACCGATGGACGGCAGACGAAGCGGACGCTGTCCTGCGGGAGTTTCTCAGGAGCGCGGCGATCGAAATCGTCAGCATCGACGAAGGGACTTCGCGGGCCGCCGTCAAGGTTTTCGAGAAATATGGAAAAGGCCGCCATGCCGCCCGCCTGAACCTTGGCGATTGCTTCGCGTATGCTTGCGCGCGAGCCAGCCAATCGCCATTGCTCTGTAAGGGCGATGATTTTGCCAGAACAGATGTCAACACGCAGTGTTCTTGAACCTGCGATTGGCGGAACAATCCCTAGAGATTCATTCGATGGCCGCTTACGCGCCAGTCACTTGCCGATCCCCGACAGCTTGTTCACCGCATACGGCGCGAACAGTGACGCGCCGGCGAGGAAATAGCTGCCGATCGAACTCAGGATCGGCGCAATCTGTGTTGGGTCCTGGAACGCATAGTAGACGACGAAATTTCCGGTCGCCCACAGGAAGCAGGCCAGAACGATCGCGCCGATGAACCCCGCAACGCGGCTGTAGCTGGTGTTGTCGGCGTCGGCGACTGGCGCGCCGGCCGCTTGCTGCGGTTGGGCGCCCGTGGCCTTTTCGCGCAGCGCATTGCGCAGATCGATGTTGCCAAAACCAATCCTCAGCAAGGCAATCACGCCAACATCCATGATCGCGAGGCTGAGCCATAAAATAATCGCCTTTTCCATCGCATTCCCCCTCGGTTGGCGAAACCTGCGCAGCGGCGCAGGAATGCGGGAGACGCTGTCGTCGCCCGCCGCTCATGCTTCCAACGCGCGCGCGACCGCGTCATCCTCCAAACGGAGTACGAAGCGGCGAGAGTCTCGAATTTATTGCCAAGCGCCCGTGGCCTGGCAGTCGAGGTCACTGTTAAAATAACGCTGAAACGGAGGCGGCCGATTCAGGACAGCTGGCTTTCAGCGCGCAGCGCGGCGGGAAAGCTTCAGATTAACATAAACATTACACTATATGTAATTGATATTAATAATGTTTCTACATTTAATGGCGGCCTCCTCGCCGCCCTCCTGCCCGCCAAACGCGAAATCCGTGCATCGTTCGGCGCCCAAGGCCCTGAAAACGTTGCGACGCCGACCAAAGTGCGGGCCGCCGAAGGCGCCCCGTCCGCCCGCCCTACTCCGCCGCGTCGACGTGCCTGGCCGGGGCGGCTAGCCGCTCCTGCTTCAGCAGTTCGGCCACGAGGAAGGCCAGCTCGATCGCCTGCTCGGCGTTGAGGCGCGGGTCGCAGTAGGTGTGGTAGCGGTCGTGCAGGTCGGCCTCGGAGATCGCGCGGGCGCCGCCCGTGCATTCGGTGACGTTCTTGCCGGTCATCTCCAGATGCACGCCGCCGGCGTAGGATCCCTCGGTGCGGTGCGCGGCGAAGAAGCTCTTGATCTCGGCGACGATGCGATCCAGCGGCCTTGTCTTGTAACCCGTCGCCGCCTTGATCGTGTTGCCGTGCATCGGGTCGCACGACCACAGCACCTTGCGGCCCTCGCGCTTGACGGCGCGCAGCAGCGGCGGCAATGCGGCCTCCACCTTGTCCGAACCGAAGCGGCAGATCAGCGTCAGCCGGCCCGTCTCCTGCTGGGGATCGAGCGCGTCGATCAGGCGGATCAACTCGTCCGGCTGCAGGCTGGGCCCGCATTTGAGGCCGATCGGGTTGCGCACGCCGCGGCAATATTCGACATGCGCGCCGCCAAGCTGGCGCGTGCGGTCGCCGATCCAGATCATGTGGCCGGAGGTCGCGTAATAGTCGCCCGAGGTTGAATCGAGCCGCGTCATCGCCTGCTCGTAGCCGAGCAGCAGCGCCTCATGCGAGGTGTAGAAGTCGGTGGCGCGCAGTTCGGGATGCGCCTCCGGGTCCAGCCCGATCGCGCGCATAAAACCGAGCGTTTCGGTGATGCGGTCGGCGACTTCCTGATAGCGGCCCGACTGCGGGCTGTCCTTGACGAAGCCCAGCATCCAGCGATGGACGTTCTCCAGATTGGCGTAGCCGCCGGTGGCGAAGGCGCGCAGCAGGTTCAGCGTCGCCGCCGACTGGCGATACGCTTCGAGCTGGCGGCGCGGATCGGGCACGCGGGCCGCTTCGTTGAACTCGATGTCGTTGACGATATCGCCGCGATAGCTTGGCAGCGAAACGCCGTCGATCGTCTCGTTGTCGGACGAGCGCGGCTTGGCGAACTGGCCGGCGACGCGCCCGACCTTGATGATCGGCGAGGCCGCGGCGAAGGTCATCACGACAGCCATCTGCAGGAAGACGCGGAAGAAGTCGCGGATATTGTCGGCCGAATGTTCGGCGAAACTCTCGGCGCAATCGCCGCCCTGCAGCAGGAACGCTTCTCCGACCGAGGCCTTGCCCAGCGCCTTCTTCAGCTTGCGCGCCTCGCCCGCGAACACCAGCGGCGGATAACCGGCAAGCGTGCGTTCGACCTCGGCTAGAGCTGCGGCGTCGCGGTAGACCGGCGCCTGCTCGACCGGCTTTGCTCTCCAGCTTTCGGGACTCCAACGGCTCTGCGCCATGATCGTATGCCTTGTTCCCTTCTCCCGTCCGGGAGAAGGTGGCGCGAAGCGCCGGATGAGGGTTTGCGGGAGAGTTTCGCCCTGCGGCAGAACCCTCACCCCGGCCCTCTCCCGAATGGGAGAGGGAGTTTTCGAGCGTCTATACACAAACCCGCCGCCGATGGCGATATGCCCGTTTTGTAAGGCGCAACGCAAATTTTGAGCGGCTCGCTTGAGGCCACGCGGCGTATAACAGCCTCGCATCCCGCAGATCTCCGATTCGCCGTTGAAAACCCTTTCCGCCATCGCCGCGATCCTTGCCTCGGTCTTCCTGCTGATCGCCGGCAACAGCCTCATCGGCGTGTTGACGCCATTGCGCGCCAGCCTCGAAGGCTTTCCGGACCTGACCATCGGCCTGCTTGGCTCGGCCTATTTTGCCGGCATGCTGGCGGGAACGCTGGTCACGCCCGCGCTCGTGCGCCGCGCCGGCCACATCCGCGCCTTCGCGGCGTTCGTCGCGCTCGCCGTCGTCGCCGCCATCCTGATGCCGGCTGATGTCTCGCCGCTGCCGTGGTTGATCCTGCGCGGCGCGCTGGGCTTCGTCTTCGCCGGCATCTACGCGGTGACGGAATCCTGGATCAACGCCAAGGCGACGAACGACAATCGCGGCGCGGTCTATGGGGCCTATCAAGTGGTCAACTTCGTCGCCTCGGCCAGCGGGCAATTATTGTTGCGATTGTTCGCGCCGGGCTCGTTCCTGCCGTTCACGATCAGCGGCGCGCTGTTGGCGCTGGCCATCGTGCCGCTTTCGATGACTTCGGTCGATCCGCCGGCGCAGCCAAAGTCGATATCGCTGCGGCTCGGCTGGCTGTTCCGCCTCTCGCCGGTTTCGGCAGTCGCGGCGTTAGTCGCGGGCGCCGCCAACGGCGCGTCGTTCGCGCTCGGCCCGGTCTATGCCCTGCAGATCGGCATGAAGCCGTCGGCGGTGCCGTTGTTCACCGCCGCGGTCGTCTTCGGCTCGGCGCTCGGCGTCTATCCCGCCGGCCTGCTGTCGGATCGCATCGACCGGCGGCTCATCATGGCGGTCGCGATGAGCGTTGGCGCGCTGTCCGAGATCGCGCTTTGGAGCTTTCCGATTCCTGGTGCGCCGGTTATTGCCCTCGGCTTCATCGTCGGCTTAACCACTTATACGCTTTATACGCTGGCGATGTCGTATGCGAACGATCGGGCCAGCGCTCATGAAATGGTTGCGATTTCCGCCAGCATGCTGTTTCTCTATTGCATCGGCGCGATCCTTGCGCCGGCGCTCGCCTCGCTGCTGATGCGCCGGTTCGGCCCGTCGGCCTTGTTCGCCCAAGGCGCGGTCTTGCATATCGCCATTGCCGCGTTCGCAATGTGGCGTGGTTCGATCGACAAGCGCTCGCCGCTCGCCCCATCCGGCGAGCCGGTTCAGCCGGAGCCGGGATTGCCCTGACAGACCTCTATTTCTCTGGGACGCTCATGTCCGGCGCCATCGGGTTCTTCATGCCTACAACATGATAGCCGGCGTCGACATGCATGATTTCGCCAGTGACGCCGCGCGACATCGGGGAAAGCAAATAGACAGCGCTCTCGCCGACTTCTTGGGTGGTTACCGTGCGGCGCAGCGGGGCGTTGTACTCGTTCCAGCGCAGGATGTAGCGAAAGTCGCCGATGCCCGAGGCCGCCAGCGTTTTGATCGGCCCGGCTGAAATCGCGTTGACCCGGATCGCCTTCTCGCCCAGATCGGCGGCGAGATAGCGCACGCTCGCCTCAAGCGCCGCCTTGGCGACGCCCATGACGTTGTAGTGCGGCATCCATTTCTCGGCGCCGTAATAGGTCAGCGTCAACATCGACCCGCCATCGGGCATGAGCTTTTCCGCGCGCTGGGCGATCGCCGTGAAGGAATAGCAGGAGATGGCGAGGGACTTGGTGAAGTTGGCCTCCGTTGTATCGACGTAACGGCCAGTCAGCTCGTCCTTGTCGGCGAAGGCGATGCAATGGACGACAAAATCGATCTTGCCCCAAAGTTTTGCTGTTTCGGCAAAAACCGCGTCGATCGTCGCCGCGTCGGTGACATCGCAATGTCCCACGACATGCGCGCCAACCTCCGCCGCGAGGGGGCGAACCCGCTTTTCCAACGCCTCGCCCTGATAGGTCAGCGCGACTTCGGCCCCCGCGGCCCGCGCCGCCTTGGCGATGCCGAACGCGATCGAGCGATTGTTGGCGACGCCCAGGACGATGCCGCGCATGCCGCGCATCGGACCGCCGTGATAGGCGCCCGGTGTCTCTTCATCCGCCATAGAAAACCTCGTTGAACTGATTCGCGCCCAGCACGCGCCGGAATTGCCGGGCACCATTAAAGCCGCGAACCGGGCAAGGGAAGCGGGGCCAATAGGTTCGTGCGTCACAAAATGTGTGAAAATGCATACAAAGCCCCTTGGATGCGACGATATCTAGCATTAGAAGTATTAACGATAATCAACACTCGGGATACTCGGTTGAAACCTGGGGACGCATGGGGCGACGATGAAAAGGCGCTGCGCAGGTTCGGCGCTGCGCTGGTGCGCGATGATCGCCATGTCCGGGACGACCGCGCCGCGGCGGCGCTTGCTGAACCGCTGATCCGCCAGACGCTGCTGGCATTTTCGAACAGTCAAACCTTGAACGGCGCCACGAGCGCGAGACGCGAATTGTTGTTCGCTCAATTCATCCAGCGCTATCGTCGCCATGTTCGGATGATTGCGACGGACGCGGAAGAACTAGACTGGGCTTCAGGGCCGCCTGCGCCGCGTCCCAGCGATTTGCGCGCCGCAATTCATCGCCTGCCGCTGGAACTGCGCGAGGCGATTCTGCTTGTCGTCGTGGAAGGCTTTTCACACGCCGAGACCGCGTCGATTCTCGAGGTCGCGTTGGCAAGCCTGATGGAACGGCTTGCAGCGGCGCGGCGCATTCTGGGCGGGGCGCTTGGCCGCGAGAATGCGACTGATCCCGCGCGCTGGCGCAGCGCGCCGCATCTACGGGTTATCAAATGATCGCGCGCCGAAAAGCCGACATGCTTGCCTACGTCGATGGCTGTATGGAAGCCTCCCGGCGCGCGGCGTTTGAATCGCTGATGGCGGCGGAGCCCGATATCAAGCGTCAGATCGAGGAATGGCGCGGTCAGAACGAGGCGATTCGCGCGGCGTTCGCACGCGCGGCGCCGATTCCAGCGCCGGGCCGCGCAAGTTCCTCGGCAAACGAAAATGCGCTCCCGGCCTGGATGCCGCTGCCAGTCAGAAATCTGCGCGCGGGCGCCGGCGCGCGCCAAGGCGCGCCTCATCTGATCTTGGCCCGCGCGAGCCAAAGCTCCACATCGGCTCCGGCTGAACCGAAGCCGCGCGCGGACCGGGCGCTGGTTCTGCGCAGCGCCACGCGCGTAATTGGCGCCGCGATTCTGTGCTTGGCGCTGCTGGCGACGACCGGCGGCCTGAATTCCAGTTCCCGACCTGAAGCGACCATTGGCTCAGGTCTCGCGGTCTTTCGGACGTATGCGACGGGCATGGTCAATCCGGTCGAACATGCGACTGCCGATGTGAAGGATATGCGACGCTGGCTCGCGACGCAGATAGCGCGCGACACGCCAATACCTGATCTTTCCTCGCGCGGTCTGACGCTTTTGGGCGGACGGATTATTCCTGGCGCTCGCACGCCTGCTGCGTTTCTGCTCTACGAGACAAGCTCGCACGAGCGCGTCGGTCTCATCATTGAAAACCTCGACGCACCGGCGCCAGTGGCAATTACGCTGCGGCGTCTAAGAGGCGTCGAAACCGCCTTCTGGACCGGCTCGGGCCACAGTTTCGAGTTGGTTGGCCGGCTGAGCGAGGAACGCATCGAGGAACTCGCGCGGGTCGCCGCGGGCAATTGAAACCGGGGTTCGGCCGCCCTGTTCGAGCCGCCCCGGGCGTTCTTGGCAAAGAGAGGCTCCTCGGCCGAATGATTGTTCCTAAACACCTGCTCAACACCGGCATTCATGCCGGGTTCAGATGGCGGGCAGCATCACCCGCCCGATCCTCGCGAGCGAGGACTCTAGTTAAGCCGTGGAACCCGCAAGGTGATTAAGAAAATCCTGACCCTGGCGGCGTTTGCCGTCGCGCTTTCCGCAACTCCGTCGCTCGCGGCGCGGTACCACCACCATTATCATCACATGGCGCATCGCCACCGCCATCACGTGATGCACCATCATTACAGGATGCAACACCGTCACCATACGATGTGAAATAAGACGCTGATCCAGCGGGGCGACTATCGCTCCGCTTTTTTGTGTCCTTCGCTTGATACAAATACCCCGGTCCGATCGAATGATCGCCCGGAGTTTTTCTTGCTTTCGATCTGCTCGCAGTCAGATGAGATTGGCGCGCGGATCATAGGGGTGAGTGTCCTTCCAACGGCGCATCGCTTCTGCCAGCTCTGCATCCACATGCGCGGGCGTGACGATCTTCAGCGTCGCCATAAGATCGCCCTGCGGACTTGAGGCGGTGGGCGGCAAACCCTTGCCGCGCAGGCGCAGCGTGCGGCCGCTGCTGGCTCCGGGTGGGATCGCGATCTCAACCTCGCCCGCCAGCGTCGGCGCCCGAACCTTCGCACCGAGCACCGCCTCGTAAAGCGTGATCGGCAGCTCAAGCCTGAGATCCCGCCCTTCAACCTTGAACAGCGGATGCGGCGCGTAGCGAATTGTCACCAGCGCGTCGCCCGCCGGAGCCTTGCCGGTTCCGGACTGGCCCTGCCCGCGCAAGCGAATTTGCTGGCCTTCCTCGACGCCAGCGGGAATCGCGACATCGAGCATCTTACCACTGGGTAAAGCGACGCGCGCCGAGCCGCCCGAAACCGCCATGGCGAGTGGCACCGTGGCGAGAACTCCAACGTCGTCGCCCCTCGATGGTCCCCGCGCTCGCGCCGAGCGGCCGCCAAACAACTCGGACAGGATGTCAGGATCGATACCGGCCCGCCCTCCCGGATCGGCGCCGCCAAAGTCGAAACTGAAATGGTGTGCATCGCCTGTACCGGCGCGCCCGCGCCGCGGCGCTCCGCCAAATCCTTCAAACCCTTCGAAACTAGGAGCCCGCGGTTTGCCCTCGGCGTCGATTTCGCCGTTGTCGAAAGCGGCGCGCTTCTTCGCATCGCCCAGGATTTCATAGGCGGAGTTGATTTCGGCGAATTTGTCCTTGGCCTTGGGTTCCTTGCTTTGGTCAGGATGAAACTTCTTCGCCAGCTTGCGATAAGTCAATTTGATCTCGGCGGCGCTGGCGCCTTTGGCCAGCCCAAGTACTTGATAAGGGTCGCGCATGATGAGCCCAGTCCTTGGCCTCCGCCCGGGAGGCGCGGAAACCTTTGTCTCGACGTTTATTTGGGCCGTTCAAGCATTATTCGCAAGAGGCGCGCATCCTGTCTCCGGCTCACAGGCCTTGCCAAGGCTTAACGCCGTCGATCGCGACCTCGCCTTTATTGTCAAGGCAGCCAACGCCTTGCAATATCGACTTGGCTGCGTCGACTGAAACGCCCGCGACAAAGGCGCGGCATTTCTGGCCGTCCCGGCTGAAAGCCAGACCGACTGACTGAAACAGCCCGCCATGCCCGGTGTCCGGGTTCGACCAAACGAACGGGGGTTGCGAATCGACCGCGGTCAGCGTTCTGGCGAGGGCCTGCTCGGCGAACCGCCAGTCGGCGAGATCGAGTTGGTCGGACAGGGGCGAATGCCGGGGCTTGATGGTCCCGGTCTCGTCATCGCCGATAAACGAGGGCAACGACATCGAAAACGAGCAGCCGCTCAATCCAATCGCCGAGACGGCAAATGCCGCCATAACGCCGCCCAATTCCACCCGGCGGGCAAAACGCTCGCCATATTCGCGCTTAAATCTTATCATTCAAACTCGGCGCGCCTGATGACGCCCGCCTCCACGCTACAAAGGAAAGCAACTTGCCTGTGAATGCGTTAACTTCAAGTGACTTCACGCGAGCCAGCGATCCCTTCGCGCTTTTCGCGCAATGGTTTGAGGAGGCGCGGGCGAGCGAGCCGAACGACCCCGAGGCGATGTCGCTGGCCACCGTCGACGCGGATGGGCTGCCCGATCTGCGCGTGGTCTTGTGCAAGGGCTTCGATTCGAACGGCTTCGTCTTTTACAGCAACGAACAAAGCGCCAAGGGACGCCAATTGGCGGCGGCGCCAGCGGCGGCCTTGCTGTTTCACTGGAAGTCGCTGCGCCGGCAGATCCGCACACGCGGCGCCGTCAGCCCGGCGAGCGCCGGCGAGAGCGACGCTTATTTCGCCACGCGCGGCCGAGAAAGCCGCATCGGCGCCTGGGCCAGCCAGCAGTCCCGCCCGCTGGAAAGCCGCGCAGCTCTGGAAAAGGAATTCGCCCGCTATGCCGCGCAATTCGGCCCCGGCGATATTCCGCGCCCGCCGCATTGGCGCGGATTTCGGCTGACGCCGACGCAGATCGAGTTCTGGAGCGACGGGGCGAACCGCCTGCATGACCGCGTGCTGTTCGAGCACGGCGCGGACGGCGCCTGGAAAGGTCAGCGGCTTTATCCGTGAACGACCGGCTGTATCCCCCGCGCCCAATTCTCGCCGCTTCGCTCGCGGTATTTCGCGATGGCCGCGTCTTGCTGGCCCGACGCGCCAACGCGCCGCTCAAGGGGCTTTACTCGCTGCCGGGCGGCGTGGTCGAAATCGGCGAAACCATGCGCGAGGCCGCGCTGCGCGAATTGATGGAGGAAGTCGGCGTGGCCGCGCGCATCGAGGCCTTCAACGAGCATATCGAATCGATTGTGCGCGGTGAGGGCGGCGTGCAATCGCACTACGTCATCGCGTCATTCGCCGCGCGCTGGGTCAACGGCGAACCGCGAACCAGCGTCGAAGCCGACGAAGTTGCCTGGGTTGATATTGACGAAATCGTCGATCTGCCAACAACGCCCGGCCTGCAACAAATCGTCGCACGCGCCGCGGCATTGCTCGAGACCTTCAAATGAAAGCGCCAATCGCCGCGCTGGTGCTTGGCCTTTGTTGCGGGCCTGCGTCGGCGCAGCAGGCGCCGGCGAAAGCCGCGCCGGTCGAGGCCGCGCCGCCGGCGGAAACACCGCCGCCCTACGAGCCGCAATTGCTGCGACTAGCCGAACTGATGGGCGGGCTGGCGTATTTGCGCGAACTTTGTGGCGAGAGCGATGCGAACGCCTATCACGACAAGATGAGCGCGTTGCTCGAGGCCGAGGCGAAGAGCCAGAGCCGCAAGGAAAGTCTTGCCGGCGCTTACAACCGCAGTTTTCGCGATTATCAGACCGCCTATCGCCTATGCACGCCCGCGGCGCGGGAAGTTGTCGGTGGATTTTTGGCCGAAACGGCGAAACTAACCGCTGATATCGCCAACCGCTATGGCGGCTAATAAGCGCTCAGGAGAGCCGGCCGATCCAGCGCCCGACTTTCCGCGAATAGGCGGCGAATTCCTCGGGGTGCTTGGCGGCCAACTCGCGATCTTCCCGCGCGATATTGACGCGATCGGTGATGTTGAAAAACAACAGCGGCCCAAAGCACGCGACTATCATCGGCAGCCACTCGAACGAGCCGAACGCCTGCAGGACCAGCAACAGCGCGGACCACAATAGAAACTGAACCAGCGCCAGCAAGTAGGTCGGATTGCGCGACCAGGCGTAGGGCCCGCCGGTGACCAGCGCGTTTGAAAGGACGTAGGTGCGCGCATTGCCGCCGCGCCGCTCGAGAAAGCGGATCACCAGTATCTTGCCGAAATAGCAAAGCATAATCAAAGCCACGATCGGAAGCCCGATGAGCGTGGCGATAACCGGGCGCTCGACGCTCTGCAGCACGCGGCCAAACGAAAATGCGTAAACCAGCGAAAAACACAGATCGACGATAAACGTCGGCGCGAAGCGAAAAGACGCCGCCTTGGCCGGGGCCGGCGCGGTATCGACCCCTTGGGGCGCTTGCGTGTTGTTCCCAATCGCGATCGACATCTTCAGCGGCAACCTTCTTACAGTCTCGCCCGGCGTCCCGGAGCCTGTCCGTCGGCGAACCCTAAAAGGCGCACGCGAAACATTCTCTCCGGGCGCAATATGGCGCCCAGAAGTAAATTCTTCTGACCAAGACTTGACGTATGAATCGTTAAGATGCGGTAAGGCCCGCGACGGTTAATTCAGGCTTTGACCGGACCGAGGCTGGCCGGCGGGACGCTTTCGTCCGGCACAAAGAAATCGACGACAAGGCCCTGAGAGGGATACACCCGGTAGAGGTCAAAGTCCGTCACGCCGTGGGCGGCGAGGAACGTGTCGTCAATCAGGAACTGTCCGGTCAATGCGCGCGCGTCGCTGCAGAAGATCAGGTGCGCGGCATCGGCGAGAATCTCCGGCTTGCGCGAGGCCCGCATCAACGCCTCGCCGCCAAGCAGGTTGTTGACGGCCGAAGTCGCGATCGTCGTACGCGGCCAGAGCGCGTTGACGGCGACGCCCTTGGCGCGCAATTCGCCGGCCAGCCCCAGCACGACAAGGCTCATGCCGAATTTCGCCATGCTGTAAGCCGTGTGGCCGGCGAACCATTTCTCTTTCATGTCGAGTGGCGGCGACAACATCAGGATGTGCGGGTTTTCTGCCTTCAGCAGATAGGGAACCGCGAATTTCGACACCATGAACGTACCGCGCGCGTTGATCTGATGCATCAGATCGAAGCGCTTCATTTCGGTTGTCTGACTGTTCGTCAACGAAATCGCGCTGGCGTTGTTGACCACGATATCGATGCCGCCAAACCGACTGGCGGTCGCCTCGAGCGCGGCTTTCACCGCGGCCTCATCGCGCACGTCGACAACCAGCGGCAAGGCGCGGCCGCCCGCCGCTTCGATCTCTTTCGCCGCCGTGTAGATTGTGCCCGGCAACTTGCCGCTGGGCTCGGTCGTCTTGGCGGCGATCGCGACATTCGCGCCATCGCGCGCGGCGCGCAGGCCAATCGCCAGACCGATGCCGCGCGAGGCGCCGGTGATGAACAGCGTCTTGCCTTTGAGAGAAGCGGCGGCCATGAACGTCTCCATCGCGTTTCGGAATGCGGCGCGCCGCTAGTTCTTCGATTTTTGCAGGAAGACCGAAAACGCGTTGCGCGCCTCCGACGAAGTCAGCGCTTGCGAGAACAATTTCAGCTCTTCGTCGATGCGCGCGCTTAGGGCTGCGACGTCGCCGCGGATGAGGCTACGCGTTACCAGCAACGCGCTGCGCGGCTTGGCGGCGAGCGCCTTGGCCTTGGCGATGGCGTGGCTGTAAAGCTCGCCCGGTTCAAGCACCGCGTTGACGAGACCGAGGCGCAAGGCTTCCGCCGCATCGAATGGTTCGCCGAGAAGCAGATATTCCGAGGCCTTGGCGCGGCCGAACAATTGCGGCGCCAGCAATGATGATCCCGCCTCGGGGACAAGGCCGAGATTGACGAACGGCATCTGAAATCTGGCGCTTGGCGCGGCGTAAACGAGATCGCAGTGGAAACAAAGCGTGCAACCAATGCCAACCGCCGCGCCCTCAATCGCGGCGACCAGCGGCTTCTCGAATTTCACCAGCGTGTGAAGAAACTTGTTTGCCATTATCGCCGACGGATTGCTCGCGGCGGCGAGAAAGTCCGCGATGTCGTTGCCGGCGGTAAAAACGCCCCCCTCGCCGCGCAACACCAGCGCGCCGATCGTCTCATCGCGGCTGGCGCGCCCGAACTCCTCGATCAGCGCGGTGTACATCGGATTGGTCAGCGCATTCTTCTTTTCGGGTCGCGCCAGAGTAACGCAGAGAACCGCGCCAGCGCGCTCGGCCTTGATATGCTCGTCCATCGTTACCCCGCTAAAGCTGTTTCCCACGACTCGAGCGCCTGCGCCCCCGAAGCGATTGCTTCTTCCAGCCCGCTCGACGCGGGCAGAATCTTTTCGGCGAAGAAACGCGCCAGCGCGACGCGTCCTGATTGCGAAGCATCGCCGCCGCGCGCCAGATCTTGCGCCGCGAGCCCCGCCTTGGCGAGGCAGATTCCGCCGAGCGTCAGGCCGAACAGGCGCAGATAAGGCGTGGCGCCGGCGAGCACATCGGCGGGCCGGGCGGCAAGCGCCTGCCGAATCAGAGCCGTCGCCCGTTCAAGCGCGTCGATCGCCCGCGTCAACGCGCCGGCGCTGCCGCCAAAAGCCGCGCCGCCGCTCGCTGCAACCTTCGCCGCTACTTCGCGCATCATTGCGATTTCGCGCCCAACTGTGGCCCCGCCCGACAGCGGCAGCTTGCGCTGCACGAGGTCGATCGCCTGCACGCCATTGGCGCCTTCGTAGATCGCCGCGATGCGCGAGTCGCGCATGTCCTGCGCCGCCCCGGTTTCCTCAATGTAGCCCATGCCGCCGTGGATCTGCACACTCATCGTGGCGACTTCATCGCCGACATCGCTTGAGAACGCTTTCGCCACCGGCGTCAGCAGCGCCGCGCGCTCGCCGGCCCGCATCCGCTCCGCCTCGCTCCCGGCGTGCATCGAGCCGTCGATGGCGAACGCGGTGAGATGGCAAATGCCGCGCGCCGCATGGGTCATCGCTTTCATCGTCAGCAACATGCGTTGCACATCGGGATGCTCGATGATCGGCGACATCGCCTTTGAATCGCCTTTTGCGCTGCGTCCCTGACGCCGGTCGCGGGCATAGGCCAGCGCGCGTTGCAGCGCGCGATCGGCGATCGCCACGCCCTGCATGCCGACGCCAAGCCGCGCGCTGTTCATCATCACGAACATCGCCGCGAGGCCCCGCCCCTCTTCGCCGACGAGCCAACCTGTCGCGCCGCCATCGTCGCCGTAGATCATCACGCAGGTCGGCGACGCATGGATGCCGAGTTTGTGTTCGATGCTGGCGCAGCGCACGTCGTTACGGACGCCCAGCGAGCCGTCGTCGTTGACGAGAAATTTCGGCGCCAGAAACAGCGAAAGTCCGCGCGTGCCCGGCGCCGCATCAGGCAATCGCGCGAGAACAAGATGCACGATATTCTCGCTCATGTCGTGCTCGCCGAAGGTAATGAAAATCTTCTGGCCGAAGATGCGATAGGTTCCGTTCGCGGCGCGTTCGGCGCGGGTCTTGACGGCGCCCAGATCCGATCCGGCTTGCGGCTCGGTCTGGTTCATCGTCCCGGTCCATTCGCCTTTGATGAGCCGCGCGAGGTAGAGCCGGCGCAATTCTTCGCCGCCATAAGCATTGAGAGCGTTGATCGCGCCTTCGTTGAGCAGCGGACAAAGCGAAAAGCTCATCGACGCGCCAGACCACAACTCAGTGCAGGCGGCGCCGATCGTATGCGGCAGCCCCATGCCGCCAAACTCCGGCGAGCCGGTGACGCCGCCCCAGCCGGCCTCGCCCCAGCGGTGGAACGCTTCGGCAAAGCCCTTGGGCATGCGGACAATGCCATTGTCCCACCGCGCGCCCTCAAGATCGCCGATGCGGTTGAGCGGCGCGATCGCGTCGGTGGCGAAGCGCCCGGCCTCCTCGATCACCGCCGCGGCGGTCTGCGCATCGAGGTCGCCGAAAATGCCTTCCGCCGCCGCCTTGTCAAAGCCGGCGACATGATTGAGCGAAAACAGGATGTCGGCGACCGGCGATCGATATTCCATGGCATTTCCACCCGCATTACCGCGCGCCCGCTCGCGCGCCGCTTGACGCCGCAGCAGAGGCGCCCATACCTCCACCGCAATCCGCGCTGAAGTTTATATGTAAACCAATTCGTGCGCAATTTGCGGCCGCGCGGCAAAATGAACGGAGGGGCGACTCTGCGCACCATTGTCAAAGCGGCGAACCTCGAAACAATTGCCGAGGCGGCGAGGATTCTTCGCGCTGGCGGACTTGTCGCGATGCCGACGGAAACGGTGTATGGACTCGCGGCCGACGCGACATCGGATCGCGCGGTGGCGGCGATCTACGCCGCCAAGCAGCGGCCGCAATTCAATCCGCTGATCGCCCATGTCGCGTCGCTGGCGGCGGCGCGGCGCGAGGCGATATTCGGCGATGACGCCCTCAAGCTCGCGGCGGCATTCTGGCCGGGGCCGCTGACGCTGGTCCTGCCTGTCGCGCCGGAATGCCGCGTCAGCCTGCTGGCGCGTTCGGGACTTGATAGCGTCGCGTTGCGCGCGCCCGATCACCCTGTGGCCCGCGCCCTGATCAAGGCGGCGGGGGCGCCGTTGGCGGCTCCCTCGGCCAATCGTTCAGGCCACGTCAGCCCGACGCTGGCCAGCCACGTTCTGGCCGACCTCGACGGGCATATCGCCATGATCCTCGACGCCGGCCCATGCCGCGTCGGTCTGGAATCGACCATCGTCGCCTGCCTCGAGGGCGGCCCACGCTTGCTGCGCCGCGGCGCAATTACACTTGGCGCGCTTGAAGCGGTTCTCGGTCGCGCGGTGATAGACGAATCGGCGGGTTCCGACGCCGCGCCGACAGCCCCGGGACGGCTGCTTTCGCATTACGCGCCGCGCGCCAGATTGCGGCTTAACGCGGTCAATGTCAGTCCCGACGAAGCGGCGCTGGATTTTGGCGGCGCGCTTGCGGCGGCGAAATCGGTCCCCCGCCTCGACCTCTCGCCAGGCGGCGATCTCGAAGAGGCGGCCGCCAATCTGTTCGCGTTCTTGCGCGAACTCGACGCGACTGGCGCGGCGGCGATCGCCGTGGCGCCGATTCCGGAGCGCGGCATCGGCGCGGCGATCGCCGACCGACTTTGGCGCGCCGCGGCGCCGCGCGAGCGATAAACGCTGGGCAAGCGGGTTGCTGTCGACTTTGCGGGCAGACCGTCGACACGCCAGAAACATGGCATTTCTTGCAAGGGTACCTTGCATTTTCGCCAGAATACAGATCAATAATGTTTTTGCGCATCGAGCAATCAAAGGCTTCTGAAGAGACATGAATTCCGAAATCAGCTGGGATGAGTTTCGTCTTGTGAAGTCGGTTGCCGACGCGCGCTCTCTGGTCGGAGCGGCGGAAGCCCTGGGCCTTAATCACTCCACGGTATTTCGCCGCCTTGGCGCGGTGGAAACGACGATAGGCGAGCGGCTGTTCGAAAGGTCGCGCTCCGGCTACCAGCCCACCGCGGCGGGCGAGGAAATGATCGAACTCGCCACAAGGATGTCCGAGTCGATCGGCGATTTCGAACGGCGCGTCGCGGGCCGCGACGTCAAGCCATCGGGAGATCTGCGCGTCACGACGGTTGATACTTTCGCGACGGGCCTGCTGGCGCCGATTTTCGTGCAATTCCGCAATTTGTATCCGGATGTTCGCCTCGACCTGCTGTTGTCGACGCAGCAATTAAATCTTTCGCGACGCGACGCGGACGTCGCGATCCGGGCGACCAACGATCCGCCTGATACGCTGGTCGGGCGACGGATCGCCGCCATCGGCTGGGGCATCTACACCACAGGAGAAATGCGGACCCGGTATGGCGCGAGCCTCGTCGAGAATGCGCCGTGGGTTGGCTTCGGCGATGGTTTTGGTCCAGCCAGCGGGAGGCGCTGGCTGGAAAAGAACATCGGCGACAAGCGCCAGATTTTTCGCGCCAATTCCACGCAGGCCATGGCGCAAGTCGTCGCGATGGGCGGCGGCGCCGGCATTCTCCCGTGCTTCGTCGCGGATGCCTATCCGCAATTGCAGCGGTACAGCCCGCCGCTGCCGGAACTCGACGTCAGCCTGTGGATCCTGACCGACGCCGACCTGCGCCACTCCGCCAAGGTCCTCGCCTTCATGGATTTCGCCGGCAACGAGCTGGCGAAGATCCGCAGGCTGATTGAGGGGGAGTAGGCGTGCAGTAATTTGCGTCTTGCGGCGCGTGGATTTGAATCGCGGCCGCCCAAGGCGAGACAAAAATCTTTCGGCAAATTGTTTCTGAAAAGACCAATACGTGGTACGGTTATTGTTCTGGTCTTCTATTGACCACGCCACGCGCTGACGACTGAAAGGCCGCCCATGCCAATCGTCCTGAGAGCAGGTTGAGGCAAAGCAGGCGAAGCGGCGGAAAATGGCATCGCAAGCCATTCAAAACAAACGATCCGCGACGCAAAATCGCCGATCTCTCAGCGCCGCGGCGCCCGCCTACATCCGCTCGTAGCGCGCCGTGCGCGTGCGCATCGTCACCAGCTCCTCCGCGGCGGTCGGATGCACCGCCATCGTCGCGTCGAGGTCGGCCTTGGTCGCCTTCATCTTGATCGCAATGCCGAGCAGCTGGATCATCTCGCCGGCGTCGTGGCTCATGATATGCGCGCCGACGACGCGCTCGTGGGCGCCATCGACAACGAGCTTCATGATGACCCGGTCGGCGCGGCCCGACAGCGTCGACTTCATCGGCCGAAAGCTCGAACGGTAGATATCGACGATGTCGAGGCGCGCCCGCGCTTGCGCCTCGGTCATGCCGACCGTGCCGATCTCCGGCGTCGTGAACACCGCGCTCGGCACATTTTCGTGGTCGGCGCGCGCCGGCAAGCCGCCAAACACGTGATCGGCGAAGGCATGTCCTTCGCGGATCGCCACGGGCGTCAGATTGATCCGGTCGGTGACATCGCCGATCGCATGGATAGAGGCGACATTCGAGGCCGAATATTCATCGACCCTGACCGCGCCCTTGTCGTCAAGCGCGACTCCAGCCGCTCCAAGGCCGAGGCCGCGAGTCTTTGGACGGCGCCCGGTTGCGACGAGAACCTGATCGATAGCGATCGTCTCGCCGTTGCTCAGCGTCACACCGAGCGCGCCGTCGCGACGCTCGATCTTTGTCGGGAGAACGCCGAAGCCGAACCTGACGCCGGCGTGTTGCATCTCCTCGCGCAATCCCTCGCGCATGTCTTCCTCGAAACCGCGCAGCACATTGGCGGCCCGCATCACCTGCGTCACGGCCGCGCCAAGCCGCGCGAAGATCGAAGCAAATTCCACCGCGATATATCCACCGCCGACAATGAGCAAACGTTTGGGAAACACCGGCAGATCGAACACTTCGTTCGATGATATCGCAAGTTCGCAGCCCGGAATATCGAGCGCCAGTTCCGGCGCCGATCCTGTGGCGATCAGGATATGGCGCGCGGCGACAACGCGCCCGCCCGCGAGCCGCACGCTCGTTGGGCTCTCCACTTGCGCGCGCTCTTCAACGATCTCGACGCCCGCCCGCGCGAGGTTGTCGCGATAGATCTGCGAAAGCCGCGAAATCTCTTTTTCCTTGGCGCGCACCAGCATCGGCCAATCGAAGCTGCGCTCGCCGAGACTCCAGCCGAATCCCGCCGCATCCTCGAAATCGTCGGCGAACCGGCTGGCGTAGACGAGCAGCTTCTTGGGGACGCAGCCGCGGATGACGCAAGTGCCGCCGATGCGCGATTCCTCGGCGACCATAACGCTGGCGCCGTAGCCCGCCGCGATCCGCGCCGCGCGCACGCCGCCCGAGCCGGCGCCGATGACGAACAGGTCGACTTCATCAGACATCTGCTTCCATATCCCTATCGCGGCGCTGCTTGAAATTCCGAACGCCTGGGCAATCAGAATTCAATTCCCTTCTTCTTCATTTCCTCGCGTGCCCGGGTCAGGATCTCGGTCGAGAGTTTCTGACGCCAGGCCTGTACGATTCCCACGACGTCCTGCACGAGAAAGGGTTGCGTCTCGATATATTTCTTGCCGCTGGCGGTCTGGAAGAACGCCGCGGTGTCTTTCAACTCCTGCTCGCTCATCCGCTTGGCCAGCGCCACCGCCGCGGATTGAACAACGTCGGTTTCCGTCTTGACGAATTCGGGCTCGATGGCGAGCAGCGTCTGATGCATCGTCTCCTTGATGTCGGGTCGCGTCGTCGTGATGTTGCGCTCCAGATCGAACAGCATCTGCGGCACAATCTTGTCGAACGACTGGCTCATCCCGGTTGCGGCGACAATCGATTGCGCGGCCTGGACCGCCGCCGGCGTCGGGTCGGCTGCGGAGGCGCTAACGCAGGCGCTGGCGAGCAGCATTGCCGCGGCGACGCTGGACTTGAGCCACGAGGACCTGGACGAAATCATTGCAACTGACACTGGCGCACTCCGGTTGGACGATTGACGTTCACGAAAGATTGCCGATGACGCGGATCGCGTCTCCAGCGGCGATGATGGCGGCGGTGGCAAGGCCAATGAACAGGCCGTGACCCATGACGCCAGGAACAGTGTCCAGCTCGGCCGCCAAAGCTTCCGGCTGGGGAATCGCTGCAAATGCGCAATCGAGGATGTAGTGGCCGCCATCGGTGAGGAAAACCGACCCATCCCTTTGGCGCAATTCAATCGCGCCCGCCAAGCCCAGCTTTGCGGCGCGACGCTCGATCAGCACGCGCGTCGCCGCGAGGCCAAACGGCGCGACTTCGACTGGCAGTGGAAAGGCCCCAAGACGATCGACTAGTTTTGAAACATCGGCGATGACGATCACACGCCGCGAAGCGGCCGCGACAATCTTTTCGCGCAGCAACGCGCCGCCGCCGCCCTTGATGAGGCGCAAGGAAGCATCGACCTCGTCCGCGCCATCTATCGTCAGATCGAGTTCGGGAAATTCATCGAGCGTCGCCAGCGGCACGCCAAGCGCCTGCGCCTGTTGGAACGTCGCCTGCGAGGTCGGCACGCCGACGATCGACAGACCGCCCCTGACGCGTTCGCCAAGCAGATCGACAAAATGACGCGCGGTCGATCCAGTGCCCAACCCGAGCTTCATGCCGGGGCGAACAAGATCGACAGCGCGCCGCGCCGCCTCATGCTTGAGCTTCTCCAAATCGAGCAATCGAGCGCAATCCCTATAATGGCGCAAAGGGAGGTCCGCAGCCTCAAATTCGCGAAAAAGGCCTATAGGCTCGCGTTAACCGACGCAACCCCGGCGTCCGCGTGACGCCGCCCTGGAATTTCCCGGCGGTCACTTCACCTGCGGCGTGCAGACAACGTACTGGTCCACGATAACCTCATGGTCGCCCTGTTTTTCCTTCTGGAAGTACAGGTAGCAGATGCTGAGCGCGCCGGTGCGGTAGTCGACGCGGAAAACGCCGCCTTCCTGCTCGTGGCGTGTCGCAATCAACCCGTATTCGCCGGGTTCCTGCTTCGCCGCGCCCTCGCCCGAGCGATAACAGACGGTGACGCCGAAAGCGCCGGGTTCTATGTCGGTCTTGCCGGGATTGTGGCCGTACTGGCAGGCGATGACATCGCCGGTGAGCTTGTCGAGCCGGTAGACTAGGCTGAGATTGATTTGCGGCGCGGCGAGGAATTCATAGTTCGACGCCATCGCGGGCGCAGCGCTCGCCGCCAATCCAGCCAACGCCGTGGCGAAGACGCGGACCATCCCGGGACCAATCGAATCTGTCAGGCGCATCGCTCGGCCTCGTTCAAACAACGGCGGTTCGCGGCAAAACGAATCGCTGGCTGCAATGTAGCGCGCCGCCGCGTCCGCGCCACGTCCTCGCGATCACATTCGCGCTAGAGTTCAGTCGGCGAGAACGGATTTCGATTCCACAGTCGAATTGGCCTTCAGGCGATAGACCAGCGGCACGCCGGTATCGAGTTCCATCGAGGGAATCGTTTGTGGCGTCAGACGGTCGAGCACCATCACCAGCGCGCGCAGGCTGTTGCCATGCGCCGACACGATCACCCGTTGTCCATCGAGCACCGGCGGCAGGATGTGCTGTGCGTAGTACGGCAAGACGCGCGCCACCGTGTCCTTGAGGCTTTCGCCAGCCGGCGGAGCGACGTCATAGCTGCGTCGCCAGATGTGCACCTGCTCTTCGCCCCAGCGTTTGCGCGCTTCGTCCTTGTTAAGGCCGGAGAGATCGCCATAGTCGCGCTCGTTGAGCGCCTCATCGCGCAGCGTCGGCAGCGCCTGCTGGCCCAGTTCGTCAAGCATCAGCGTCAAAGTATGCTGCGCGCGGATCAGCGCGGAAGTGAACGCAAGATCGAATTTCAGGCCCTGCGCGCTGAGCCGGCGTCCCGCCGCCTTCGCTTCGTCGACGCCCTTGGGCGACAGGTCGGGGTCTTTCCAGCCGGTGAAAAGGTTCTTGAGGTTCCAGTCGCTCTGGCCGTGACGAACCAGAACGAGAAGGCGATCGTTGCTCGACATTAAAACACTTCCGATTGACGTTTTTGTCCCGGCAAAAGAGCATGATCCGCGGGCGGCGCCAAGCGTTCGCGCGAAAGGCGGTTCCGATGCGCGCTTGGCGCCAAGGCGGGATGCAGCAGCGGCGCGTAGCGGCGCGCGACGCGGCGCACGCCGACGGGCCGATAAAGCTGCTTGGTCGCCTCGACGATATAGACGCCGGCGAACGGCAGGCCGAGGAAGGCGCCGATTCTTTCCATCGCCTGCGACCAGTTGAGAAAAATGCGTCGTCGCAGCGGCGGCGTATGCAACGCCTCGCCCCAGAAGATCGGCGTGAACAGCGATTCGCGCAGCAGTTCGCGCAATTGTCCCTTCGAATAGGGCCGACCGAAGCCGAACGGCGTCCCATCGACGCGCGCCCAAACGCCCCGCCGCGACGGGACGACGAACAGCGCTCGCCCTCCCGGGTTAAGGACGCGCCAGCACTCCTCGAGCAACGCATTCGGATCTTCCGCGGTCTCCAATGCATGGATGACCAGAATGCGGTCGATCGATGCGTCGGGAAGCGGCAACATTCCGGTATCGACGAGCGCCGACGACGAGCGCCCTTCCGCCGGCCAATTAACGACGCCTTGCTGCGCCGGCATGAAGACGAGCGTGCGCGTCGCCTCGCCGCGATAGCTATCGAGAAAAGGGCCCGCATAACCAAGGCCCATCATCGACAAGCCAGCGCATTGCGGCCAGCGCAGGCGCAGCGCGCGATCGATGAAACGCAACGCGACATCGCCGAGCGGCGTCGAATAAAAACCGGTGAGATCGTTGACGTCGAGCGGCATGGCCTAACCCAACCGTTTGCCGAAAACGGTCGTGGTGGCGCAAGAAGCCATCGCGTGGCATAGATTCCGCCGCCAAGAGGCGCTATCTGTCCGCCCTCGCGAGCGCGCCCGGTCCGATTGCGCTCGGACACACAAGCCAGATTTCGAGGTCCTGCAATGACAACCCATGTGTTTCAATTTCCCTGCCTGCAGGACAATTTCGGCGCTCTCATCCACGATTCCCGGTCCGGCGCGACAGCTTCGATCGACGCGCCCGACGGCGACGCTGTCATCGCCGCGGCCGCCTCGCAGGGCTGGACCCTCACGCATCTTCTGATCACCCACCACCACGCCGACCATACCCAGGGCATCCCCGCCTTGAAAGCCAGGTTCCCCGGATTGCAGGTGCTCGGCCCAGCCGGCGAAGCGGCGCGCATCAGCGGTCTGACCGGGCTTCTCAAGGAAGGAGACTATGCGCATGTCGGCCAGATTGCCGCAAAAGTCATCGAAACTCCAGGCCACACCGCCGGACACATCGCCTACTGGTTCGAAGAAGACGCGATCGCGTTTTGCGGCGACACCTTGTTCGCGCTGGGATGCGGGCGCGTGCTTGAGACGCCACTCAACGTGATGTGGAACTCGCTGGTCAAGCTGTCCGCCCTGCCCGGCGAGACGCAGGTCTATTGCGGCCATGAATATACCGCCTCCAATGCTCGCTTCGCCCTGACGATCGAGCCCGACAACGTGGCTCTGCAGGCGCGGGCCGCGCAGGTGACCCGCCTGCGCGCCGAGGGAAAGCCAACGCTGCCGACGACGATTGCGGCCGAGCTGGCGGAAAATCCGTTCCTGCGCGCCGAAGAACCTGCGATCCAGGCGCAGGTCGGGATGCCGGGCGCCGACCCCGCGGCGGTTTTCGCTGAAATACGCAGCCGCAAGGATCGGTTCTAAAAAACGGCGCGCAAAGCGCCATTAAGCTTATCCGAACGTTAATGTCTCTGCGCCAATCTTCTGTATCCGCTTGCAGTCCTTCGCGTCGCCCCGTGCGGCGCCGAGGGCCAGTTGTTGCGGTCCGGGAGACTAAGTTTCGTGCGCATACCAGATCAGTTCGAAGACAGCGGGCTCCACGCGGCGGATCGCCCCGTTGCGCCCAGCCCGCAGTCGCCGCCCTCGCCGGAACCGCGCGACATACTCAATTCGATCAACGCCGTCGTTTATGATTGGGACATCAGTTCCGATGCGCTGTCATGGGGCGCCAATATCGGCGATGTGCTTGAGGCTTTTACGCCAAGATCGCTGGCGACCGGCGCGGCTTATACGAAGCTGTTGACGCCGAATTCCCAGACTTCGCGATTTCTCGCGATCAAGAATTCCGATGCGCCAGACGAAGGATTCGGCGTTTCCTATCGCGCGGTCTACGGTCTGATGCGGCATGGCCGCGATCCTGTCACTGTCGAGGATCTGGGCCGCTGGTTTTCAGGCGCTGACGGGCGCCCGGCGCGCGCGCATGGCGTGCTGCGCATCATCGCGGGATACGAACAGGACCACGGCGCCGCCTTTTCGCCGCAGCGCGATGCGCTGACCGGCGCGTTCAATCGCGGCCATCTCATCGGCGCGATCAACAGCCATTGCGCACAACTGGGCCAAGCGCCAACGCCATTCGCCGTGCTGGTGCTGGCGATCGAGCGCCTCGCTGAAATCAATCAGGTTGACGGCTACGATGTCGCCGACGAGGTGATCGCGCAGATCGCGCAACTCATTGGCGCGAGCATCCGCGGCGGCGACACTCTGGCGCGCTACGCCGGCGGCAAATTCGCGATTGTGCTCGCCAGCTGCGATCAGGCGCAAGCCGTCATCGCGGCGCGACGCATATTGCGCGCGGTCAACGCCGAACCGATCCGGACTTCCGCACGCGACATGCGGGTATCGGTCCGCATCGGCGCCGCGCTGGCCCCAAAGAACGGCCGCAACGCCCATGCGTTGCTTGAGCACGCCGAAGAGGCCTGCGATTTCGCCAGCCAGAGCGCGACGGAGCGCTTCGTGCAATATTCCGCCAGCTTCGCGCTCGACGAGGCGCGCGCCCGCGCGACTTCACAGGCCGATGAAATCATCAACGCGCTCAATCAGCGCCGCGTTGTTGTGGCGTATCAGCCGATCGTGCCGGCGAGCGTCAACGGGAGCCCCTTCTGCGAGGCGCTGCTGCGCGTGCGCCGCAACAACGGCAGCTTGATTAACCCGTCGGAACTCCTGCCTGTCGCCGAAAAGCTCGGATTGATTGTCCAGCTCGATCAACGCGTGATGGAACTGGTGCTGGATCGCCTGTCGCGGGAACCGGAGCTACGCGTTTCGGTCAACGTGTCAGCCGCGACCTTGCGCGATCCCGAGTGGATTGACCGCTTCACGCAGACGCTCGCTCTGCACCCCGGCGCGGCGGAACGTCTGATTGTCGAAGTGATCGAGACCGTGGCCATCAGCGATGTTGAGGCGACGATTGCGCTGCTGGCGCGGGTAAAGGCGCTCGGCGTGAAAGTCGCGATGGACGACTTTGGCTCGGGTCATTCATCGTTCAAGAACCTGCGCAGTCTCGGCGTCGATATCGTCAAGATCGACGGCGCATTCGTGCAAAATATCGCGCGATCCGCCGACGACCGTTTCTTCGTGCGCACGCTCATCGAGCTGGCGCGCCATCTCGGGATCGAAACTGTCGCCGAATGGGTCGAGGACGCCGAAGCGATGCGCCTGCTCACCGGCTGGGGCGTCGACTACCTGCAGGGCCATTTCTTTGGACAGGCCGAAATCCCGCTCGGCCAGCCTGTCGTCAGCGCCGCGCCCCTGAAAGCCGTCAGCTCTTCTCGCTGATCGTATCGAGGCGGCGCTGCATCTCGCTCAGTTGCGCCTTGAGTTCGATGAGATCGCTCTTTTCGGCCGGCGAACCAGCTGGCGCCGGAGGCTTGGCCGCGTTGGCGGCGCCAGCGAATGGCGTGAACAAGCCGAGCGCTTGCGAGAACGCAGCGAGGTTCTTGCGCGTCAATTCTTCAAGCGCTGTGAAAGATGCGCCAGCAAACGCATTGTTACCGAAAGCGCGGCTCGCTTCTTCACGGAACTTTTGTTGTTCGCCAGTGAAGCGATCGAGCGAGAATTCGAGATAGCTCGGCAGCAGCGCCTGCGCGCTGTCGCCGTAGAACCGGATGATCTGGCGCAAGAAAGTAATCGGCAGCAGCGACTGACCCTGGATCGCCTCCTGTTCGAAGATGATCTGCGCCAGCACGGAGCGCGTGATGTCTTCATTGGTCTTGGCGTCAAATACGACGAAATCCTCGCCGCTTTTAACCATTTTCGCCAGGTCCGCGAGGGTCACGTAAGCGCTGGAGGCTGTATTGTAGAGCCGGCGGTTGGCGTATTTCTTGATCGTGATTGGCGTAGTCTGACTGGTCATGGGTTACAAATTCTCGAAAAGCCGGCGCCCGCGGCGCTCCCATTGACGATAGGCGCTTTTTCGCGCCGCTGAAACTGCTTTTTTTGCAGTGCGGTAGGGCTTTTGGGGCTTGTGTCAGGGATTCTTCCGCACCTCCGCGCGAAACGACAGAGCCGTCGCCGGCGCCCCGACCTCGAACGGCGTCGCATCGGACCAGAAGCGACGGGCGAACCGGCTGGAATTCACGCGATACGGACGATCCCATTGAAATTGCATCTCGCGCATTTCGCGCATCATCGGCATGAACAGCCCCATTGGCGCGAGCGCCCAGCGCGGCAACGCCCGGATTTTCAGCTTCAGGCCGAGTGCCTTCGCCCCCAGCATGAGGATCGCGCGCGGCGTCTGGATCGGCGCGCACGGCACGTGCCAGGCCTGGCCGTAAGCGTCGTCGGGCGCGTCGAGCAGCGTGACCACGGCCAGCGCGAAATCCGGGACATAGGCGAAATCGTGCGTGATATCCGGCGGGCTGATGAGGGTCGCCGCGTTGCCTTTGGTCAGCGCGCCAAAAGCCGTATCGCCAAGATGCGAATTGCCGACGCCGGGGCCATAGAAATCAGGCGCGCGGAGCGCCGTGAAGCGCAGACGGCCCGCCTCGCTCGCCGCCATCCAGATCCTTGTCGCGGCGGCCCGCGCTGCCGGCTTTATGCCGTAGGACGTGAGCGGCATCGTTTCGGTCAGCGGTTCGGTTTGCGGCCCGTACATGTAGAGATTGTCGACGAATATCAGACGCGCGCCGATCTCGGC
Source organism: Methylocapsa sp. (assembly GCA_043739325.1). Taxonomy (GTDB): domain Bacteria; phylum Pseudomonadota; class Alphaproteobacteria; order Rhizobiales; family Beijerinckiaceae; genus Roseiarcus. Next base: position 41,454 of record JAYUFK010000032.1, read on the forward strand.
GCAGACCTCGACAAAATTGGTCATCGCGCGGGGCCAGGCTTCGCGCCAGAGCGCGCCATCGTAGGGCAAGCCGATCGCCAGCACGACCTGCCGGGCGCCCTTAGCGGCGGCCCGCACAGACTCGCGATCGAGGGCGTCGCAAGCAACGAAGGACGCCCCCGCCGGCATTTGGCTGGGCGCCTTGCGCTGGGCAATCCGCGGCGCCCGGCCTTGCGCGCTCAACATTTGTGCGGCTGCGGCGCCAACCGGGCCATAGCCGAATATGACGATTTCTTCGTTCATAGCATCACCTCTGTTGACGCCTTATGCCTCGAACTTGACCGTAACAAAAATGCATAGTTTGTATCCGCTTTATGCAGGAAGTGAATTTAGCCGGCGTCGATCTTAATCTGTTGCCCGTCCTCGACGCGCTGCTGCGCCACCGCCATGTGACGCGCGCCGCCGCCGATGTCGGCCTCAGTCAGCCCGCCATGAGCCGGGCCCTGGCGCGGTTGCGCGAGCTGCTCGACGACCCGTTGCTGGCGCGCGCCACCGGCGGGTTCGTGCTGACGCCTCGGGCGCAGGAACTGGCGCGGCGTTTGGGCGCGCTAATGGAAAGCACGCGCGGGCTTTTTCAAGCGCCCGCCTTCGAACCAGCCGCGCTGCGACGGACCTTGCGCATCGCGGGAACAGACGCGCAATCGGTCCTATTAGCGCCGGCTATCATGGCGCGGCTGCGCGTTGAGGCGCCATCCGTCGATCTCCGGATCGAGCCCTATGGCGCCGATCTTATCCGGCGGCTTGAGGAAGGCTCGCTCGATCTCGCCTTCGCAACAGCCGACGCGAAGCTGCCTCCTGGCGCGATCTCGTTTCCGATTGGCGACGATCGCCTCGCCCTCGTCATGCGCCGCGGCCATCCCGCCGCGGAGCGCCAGTGGACACTCGCCGATTACGCGGAATTCGAACACGCGGTCGTGGCGATATTTGGCGACGGCGCTTCCGACATCGACGCGCGATTGGCCGGCGCCGGCCTCGTCAGGCGCATCGCGCTGTCGACGCCGCATTTCATGGCCGCATTGGCGGCTGTGGCGGCGACGGATATGATTACAACGATCTCGCGCGCTCTTGCGCAGCGCTTTGCCGGGGATTTCGGCCTCGTGCTGCGCGATCCGCCCTTCGATGGCGCCGCTTTCCAGATGACATTTGTCGCGGCCGCCTCGCGCGCGGGCGATCCGGTATTGGCGTGGTTCTCCGCACTGACGCGAGAAGTCGCGCAAGAGGCATTCGATGCGAGGCGGGTCATTTCGAACCGCAGCGGCGCGCGAGAAACCCGCGTTACAGTTTCTTCCCAAACGGCCAGTCGATCGCTTCGGACGAAAACAGCGCCCACCAGATGATGACCGGCTGCAACGCCAATCTCGGCGCATGATACCACCAGTTTGCCGGCAATCTGGCGACTTCAACGCCTTCGAAGGCATGTTTGATGTTGGCGGGAAACACGCACAAGGCGTAGAGCGCCAGCATGATTCCGGCGAGGCCCCGCCATCGCGGCGTCAGCAAGGCGAGCGCGCCCAGAATTTCGCAGATCCCGGTGGCGAGAACGACTTCACGCGCCGCCGGCACCCAATTGGGAACGATGGCGAGGAAAGAAGCCGTCGCGGTCAGATGCAGGATTCCGGCGACGAAATAGAAAATCGCCATGACCCATCGCATCGCCGGTCTTACCCACATGCTTCGATCCCAAAGTGAACTGCGTTGGCGCGGCCCTTCACGGAGCGTGTCTGTAAACAACAGAGCGACTTGCTTTACAATATCCACAGCGAAGACCTATCGTTCGTTCGGGCGGAGCAGAATTGGCCTCGAAACGGGGAGATCGCGGCCGCCAGGGAGTGAGCCCATCATGACTCAACGCAGCATCGACGATGCAATGAAAAAACCGTCGCTCAATTCGGCGGCGCGAAGATCAGCAAACGGACTCACCAGAAATATCGTTTCGATAGGAGCCGTCGCGCTCGCCGTGATCGCGACAGCCGCGCCGGCAAATGCCGCCGGGAATGAGCCGTGGATCACGACCTGGGCGGCGACGCCGGCGCCGCGCTGGGCAGAGGAACTCCCCGCGCCGTTCAATGTGCCCGAGGTGTTGGGCGATCAAACCGTCAGGCAAGTCACCCGAATCAGCGTTGGCGGCGATCAGCTGCGCGTCGTGATCTCCAACGAATTTGGGACGCGGCCCGTGACCATCGGATCGGCCAGCGTTGCGCTGTCGGCGGGCGGCGGCGCGATCGATCCGGCAAGCGTCAAGGCGCTGACGTTCGGCGGCAAACCTTCGGGCGTCATTCCGCCGGGCGCTCCGCTGATAAGCGATCCCGTCGAC